>NZ_SSNB01000001.1:520000-884574 GCF_006175905.1 Streptococcus oralis | reverse complement strand
AAATGGAACCACGTATTCGCCTTCTCCAGTTTCACCCTTAACGAAGACTTTCTTAGTACGAGTTGAAGCATCTTCTTCGATAGCAGTAACTTGCCCTTTGACTTCTGTGATGACCGCTTCCCCTTTCGGATTGCGGGCTTCAAAGATTTCTTGGACACGAGGAAGACCCTGAGTGATATCGGTATTTGAGGCAACCCCACCCGTGTGGAAGGTACGCATTGTAAGCTGTGTACCAGGTTCCCCGATAGATTGGGCAGCGATTGTACCAACTGCTTCACCAACTTCAACCGCATCACCAGTCGCCAAGTTGATACCGTAACAGTGACGGCAGACACCATGACGAGTGTTACATGTAAATACAGAACGGATAGTAACTTCCTCGATTGCATTTACAAGTTCACCATCTTCATTCTTGATCTTAAGATTTGCAATTTCAGCAGCTTTTTCTTCTGTAATCAATTCATTTGGACCGATGATCACTGCACCAGTTTCTGGATGTTTAACAGTTTTCTTAGTGTAACGACCGATAAGACGTTCTTCAAGAGACTCGATCATCTCTTTTCCTTCTGCGATAGAACGAATCAAGAGACCACGGTCTGTTCCACAGTCGTCCTCACGGATGATAACGTCTTGGGCAACGTCAACCAAACGACGAGTCAAGTAACCTGAGTCGGCTGTCTTAAGGGCCGTATCGGTCATACCTTTACGGGCACCGTGAGTTGAGAAGAACATTTCGAGTACTGACAAACCTTCGCGGAAGTTTGAAAGGATTGGCAATTCCATGATACGACCGTTCGGAGCCGCCATTAGACCACGCATACCGGCAAGCTGTGAGAAGTTTGAGATGTTACCACGAGCTCCAGAGTCCATCATCATAACGATTGGGTTCTTAGGATCTTGGTTGGCAACCAAACGTTTCTCCAATTTTTCACGAGCTGCACGCCATTCAGCTGTAACAGCATTGTAGCGCTCGTCATCTGTGATCATACCACGACGGAATTGTTTGGTGATTTGTTCTACACGTTTGTGTGATTCTTCGATGATTTCAGCCTTGTCTTCAACCACTGGAATGTCGGCAATCCCCACTGTCAAACCTGCAAGAGTTGAGTGGTGGTATCCGAGGTTCTTCATGCGGTCAAGCAGGGCAGAGGTTTCTGTCGTACGGAAACGTTTGAAGATTTCAGCGATGATATTTCCAAGATTTTTCTTCTTGAATGGAGGGTTGAGTTCAAGATTACTGATTGCTTCCTTGATATCTCCACCTAGTGGCAAGAAGTATTTAGCTGGAACACCTTCTGTTAAGTTAGCATTTGTAGGTTCTTGTAAGTAAGGTAGACCCTCTGGCATGATGTCATTGAAGAGGATTTTACCAACCGTTGTCAGCAAGACCTTGTGTTTTTGCTCTTCAGTCCAAGGTTTGTTGAGGCTGTCTGTTGCGATACCAACACGTGAGTGGAGGTGAACATAGCCATTGCGGTAAGCCATAACAGCTTCGTCACGGTCTTTGAAGACCATTCCTTCACCCTCACGACCAGCTTCTTCCATGGTCAAGTAGTAGTTACCCAAAACCATGTCCTGAGAAGGAGTAACAACTGGTTTACCATCTTTCGGGTTCAAGATGTGTTCAGCAGCTAGCATGAGGATACGAGCTTCCGCTTGGGCTTCTTCTGAAAGCGGTACGTGGATGGCCATTTGGTCCCCGTCAAAGTCGGCATTGTAGGCTTCACAGACAAGCGGGTGCAAGCGAAGGGCCTTACCATCAATCAAGACTGGCTCGAAGGCTTGGATACCCAAACGGTGAAGGGTCGGTGCGCGGTTCAAAAGAACTGGGTGTTCTTTGATTACTTCTTCAAGAATATCCCAGATACGTTCGTCTCCGCGTTCTACCAAGCGTTTAGCTGCTTTGACATTCTGCACGATATCGCGGGCAACGATTTCACGCATAACGAATGGTTTAAAGAGCTCAATCGCCATTTCGCGTGGTACACCACATTGGTACATCTTAAGAGTTGGACCAACGGCGATAACGGAACGACCTGAGAAGTCAACACGTTTACCGAGCAAGTTTTGACGGAAACGTCCTTGTTTACCTTTAAGCATGTGGCTCAATGATTTGAGTGGACGGCTACCTGGTCCTGTGATTGGACGACCACGACGACCATTGTCAATCAAAGCATCAACCGCTTCTTGAAGCATACGCTTCTCATTTTGAACGATGATACCTGGTGCATTCAACTCAAGCAAACGAGCCAAACGGTTGTTACGGTTGATAACACGGCGGTAAAGGTCGTTCAAGTCAGATGAGGCAAAACGGCCACCATCCAACTGCAACATTGGACGAAGATCTGGTGGAATAACTGGAAGAATGTTGAGAATCATCCATTCAGGTTTATTTCCAGACTTGTAAAAGGCATCCAAAACATCCAAACGACGGATGGCTTTGACACGTTTTTGTCCAGTAGCTGTTTTCAACTCTTCTTTGAGTTCAGCAATTTCTTTTTCAAGATCTACTTGTTTCAAAAGGTCTTGGATGGCTTCGGCACCCATCTTGGCAACGAATGATCCATAACCATACTCACGCAAGCGCTCACGGTATTCGCGCTCTGTCATGATAGACTTGTGCTCAAGTGGTGTATCCTTAGGATCAATCACCACATAAGCCGCAAAGTAGATAACTTCCTCGAGGGCACGAGGGCTCATATCAAGGGTCAAGCCCATACGACTTGGAATGCCCTTGAAATACCAGATGTGAGATACTGGAGCTTTCAACTCGATGTGCCCCATACGCTCACGACGAACTTTCGTACGCGTTACTTCAACCCCACAGCGGTCACAAACAATCCCTCTGTAACGAATGCGTTTGTACTTACCACAAGCACATTCCCAGTCTTTTGTAGGACCAAAGATGACTTCGTCAAAGAGTCCTTCACGTTCTGGTTTCAAGGTACGGTAATTGATTGTTTCAGGTTTTTTGACTTCTCCATAAGACCATGAACGGACTTTGCTTGGAGAAGCTAGGGTGATTTGCATACTTTTAAAACGATTTACATCAACCACTATTTCTTCCCTTTCTATTCTAAGTGAACTGCTTATTCTTGTTCAGCAGCTTCTTCTGTTGCTTCCGCTTTTGTTGCTTTCTCAGCTTCTTCAGCTTCAAAGGCTGCTTTAGCCTCTTGGGCCGCTTTTTCGCGGGCTTTTTCAAGGTCATCTACGTGGATGACATCTTCGTCCATTCCTTCATCCAAGTCACGAAGTTCCACTTCTTGGTCGTCTTCGTCAAGGACACGCATGTCAAGACCAAGAGATTGCAATTCTTTTACAAGAACTCGGAAGGATTCTGGAACACCTGGTTTTGGAATTGGTTTTCCTTTTGTAATGGCTTCATAAGCTTTCAAACGTCCGTTGATATCGTCAGACTTGTAAGTCAAGATTTCTTGGAGAACATTTGACGCACCGTAGGCTTCAAGAGCCCAAACTTCCATCTCACCGAAACGTTGTCCACCAAACTGAGCTTTACCTCCGAGTGGTTGTTGGGTAACGGTTGAGTATGGTCCGACTGAACGCGCGTGCAATTTATCATCAACCATGTGGTGGAGTTTGATCATGTACATGACACCAACTGATACACGGTTATCAAACGGCTCACCTGTACGTCCATCGTAAAGGATTGTCTTAGCATCGCTGTCCATACCTGCTTCTTTAACAGTGTCCCAAAGGTCTTCCGAACTTGCTCCGTCAAAGACTGGTGTTGCGATGTGGATACCAAGAGTACGGGCTGCCATACCAAGGTGGAGCTCCATAACCTGACCGATATTCATACGTGATGGTACCCCAAGCGGGTTCAACATGATGTCGACTGGAGTTCCGTCTGGAAGGTAAGGCATGTCTTCTACAGGAACGATACGAGAGACAACCCCTTTGTTTCCGTGACGTCCGGCCATCTTATCTCCAACCTTGATCTTACGTTTTTGAGCGATGTAGACGCGAACCAGCATGTTAACACCTGATTGCAACTCATCTCCATTTGCACGTGTAAAGATCTTAACATCACGAACGACACCATCGGCACCGTGAGGTACACGAAGAGAAGTGTCACGAACTTCACGAGACTTGTCTCCGAAGATAGCGTGCAAGAGACGTTCTTCAGCTGAAAGGTCTTTCTCTCCCTTAGGTGTGACTTTACCTACAAGGATGTCCCCTTCTTTAACCTCTGCACCGATACGGATAATACCCATTTCGTCAAGGTCTTTAAGGGCATCTTCACCAACGTTTGGAATTTCACGAGTAATTTCTTCAGGCCCAAGCTTTGTATCGCGCGTTTCTGATTCATATTCTTCGAGGTGGACAGATGTGTAGACATCGTCTTTGACCAAGCGTTCGCTCATGATAACGGCATCCTCGAAGTTGTAACCTTCCCAAGTCATGTAGGCAACAATTGGGTTTTGTCCAAGCGCCATTTCCCCTTTTTCCATAGAAGGTCCGTCAGCGATAAAGTCGCCTTTTTCAACAACATCGCCAACTTTAACAAGTGTACGTTGGTTATAAGCAGTACCTGAGTTTGAACGACGGAATTTTTGGATGTGGTAAACGTCCAATGAACCATCTTCGCGGCGTACTTCTACCTTGTCAGCATCTGCGTATGTAACTTTACCACCATACTGAGCAATAACAGCTGCACCAGAATCATGAGCTGCTTGGTATTCCATACCAGTACCAACGTAAGGTGCTTTTGGATCAATCAAAGGCACAGCCTGACGTTGCATGTTGGCACCCATGAGGGCACGGTTGGAGTCATCGTTCTCCAAGAAAGGAATACATGCTGTCGCAACGGCAACTACTTGTTTGGGTGACACGTCCATGTAGTCAACCACTTCTGCTGGATACTCTTGGTTGACCCCTTGGTGACGTCCCATGACAACTTTCTCAGCAAAAGTACCATCTTCGTTGAGGCGAGAGTTAGCCTGCGCTACAGTAAATTCATCTTCTTCATCGGCTGTCAACCAAACGATTTCGTTTGTGACTACACCTGTTTCGCGGTCAACCTTACGGTATGGTGTTTGAACAAAGCCATACTTGTTCAAGTGTCCGTAAGATGACAAGTTATTAATCAAACCGATGTTTGGTCCTTCAGGCGTCTCGATTGGACACATACGACCATAGTGAGTGTAGTGCACGTCACGGACTTCATATCCAGCACGGTCACGAGTCAAACCACCAGGCCCCAAGGCTGACAAACGGCGTTTGTGAGACAACTCAGAAAGCGGGTTGTGTTGGTCCATGAACTGTGACAACTGTGATGAACCAAAGAATTCTTTAACCGCAGCTGTTACAGGACGGATATTGATAATTTGTTGTGGTGTTAAAACTTCATTGTCCTGAACAGACATGCGTTCACGGACATTACGTTCCATACGAGAAAGTCCAAGACGTACTTGGTTGGCAAGCAATTCACCAACTGCACGGATACGACGGTTCCCAAGGTGGTCGATATCATCCACACGTCCGATACCTTCCGCCAAGTTGAGGAAGTAGCTCATCTCTGCAAGGATATCCGCAGGAGTTACAACACGAACCTTGTCGTCTGGATTGGCATTTCCGATGATGGTTACAACACGGTCTGGGTCCGTTGGGGCAACAACCTTGAATTTTTGAAGGACAACTGGTTCTGTCAGAACAGCTGCATCGTTTGGAATATAAACGATTTTGTTCAAGTCGCCATCCAAGTGACTCTCGATACTTTCAATCACGCTGCGAGTCATAACGGTACCAGCTTCTACCAAGATTTCACCAGTTTCAGGGTCTACCAATGGCTCCGCAATGGTTTGGTTGAGCAAGCGTGTTTTGATGTTGAGTTTTTTATTGATCTTGTAACGACCAACAGCTGCCAAATCGTAGCGACGTGGATCAAAGAAACGTGCCACAAGCAAACTACGTGAACTTTCAGCAGTCTTAGGTTCCCCTGGACGAAGGCGTTCGTAGATTTCTTTCAAGGCTTCGTCTGTACGAGAGTCCATTGGATTCTTGTGGATATCTTTTTCAACAGTATTGCGAACCAATTCGCTGTCACCGAAGATATCAAAGATTTCATCATCACCTGAGAAACCAAGCGCACGAACCAAGGTCGTAAATGGAATCTTACGAGTACGGTCGATACGAGTATAAGCGATGTCTTTTGAGTCGCTTTCAAGTTCCAACCAAGCTCCACGGTTAGGGATAACAGTAGAACCGTAGCCCACTTTACCGTTCTTGTCTACTTTGTCATTAAAGTAAACACCTGGTGAGCGGACCAACTGAGAAACGATAATACGTTCACCACCATTGATGATGAAAGTACCCATTTCGGTCATGATTGGGAAATCACCAAAGAAGACTTCTTGGGTCTTGATTTCGCCTGTTTCTTTATTGATCAAGCGGAAGGTTACGAAAATTGGTGCTGAGTAGCTAGCATCGTGGATACGAGCTTCTTCGAGCGTGTATTTCGGTTCCTTGATTTCATAGCCAACAAATTCCAACTCCATTGTGTCTGTGAAGTTTGAAATTGGCAATACATCTTCAAATACTTCCTTAAGACCGTGATCTAGGAAATCTTTGAATGAATCCGTTTGAATTTCAATCAAATTTGGTAAGTCAAGAACTTCTTTGATTCTTGAAAAACTACGACGGGTACGATGTTTCCCGTATTGAACGTCATGTCCTGCCAAGATGATTCTCCTTTGTAAATAAATTCCAAGCCTTGTCAATCAGGCTTTTCTAATCGTTATATGGTTTTTAAAACCCCTATCACCGTGTCCCTTTGATGAATTTTCAGAATCTTTAAATCTTTGTTACAAGCACTCGAAAACCTGAAAAAAAGCACAAAAAGAGCAGCTAAATCTGACTTTTTCAGAAGATTTAACTGCTGTGAGCCTTGTCTGGACAATATTTCAGACAAAACCTACGACAAATGATTACTCTTATTATACCTTATTTAGCCAGATTTTTCAAGGTTTTTTTACTATTTTTTAAACAATCTTTTCCTATATATTATTTTAAAATTTCAAGAGAATGAAGCATTATATTTTCTCTCAAAAATCAGGAAAACGCTTGCACTAATATTTACCTCGTGCTATACTGATAAGGAACAACTACACAAGGAGAATTGTGATGAAAAAGATCCCATCTCAAACTGAGAAAAAAATGATTTATGGTATCCGTTCCTTGAAGAACGGAACTGGTTCTGTCCTTATTGGTGCCAGCATTGTCTTGCTTTCTGCTACAATGTCAACTATTTCGGCCAACGAAAACCTTCCTCAAACTCAGGAAAATACCAGCGCTGTGACCAAGGCCCCTACTGAGACTGAAACGAGTCAAACTCAAAAGGAAACGCCTATTTCTGAACAAAAGAATGCAAACGCTTCCCTTGATTCTAAAAAGGAAGCTACAGCTGCGGAAACTACTACGGCTGTGGAAACTACTACGGCTGTGGAAACTACTACAGCACCCGAAACATCTAAAACAGAAGATGCTACTACAAGCCAGACTAACAGCAAGGAAGAGAAAGTAGATGCCAGCACTTCGACACCAACTTCAGATCAAAAACCACAAGCAGACACATCTTTTGAAGAACCAATCGCAGACAACCACTTCCGCATCCATGTAAAAAAACTCCCTGAAGAAAACAAAGATTCTCAAGGTCTTTGGACTTGGGATGATGTTGAAAAGCCGTCTGAAAACTGGCCCAATGGAGCCAAGTCCTTCAAGGATGCCAAGCAAGATGACTACGGCTATTACCTAGATGTCAAACTCAAAAATGAGCAAGCCAAGAAAGTCAGCTTCCTTATCAACAATACCAAGGGGGATAACCTGACAGGGGACCGTTCTGTAGAGCGCCTCTCTCCAAAAATGAATGAGGCTTGGCTAGATGAAAACTACAAGGTATACAATTATCGACCTCAACCAGCAGGAACTGTCCGTGTCAACTACTACCGCACCGATGGCAACTATGACAAAAAATCTCTTTGGTATTGGGGCGATGTCAAAAAACCAAGCAGTGGAGAATGGCCTGACGGTACTGACTTTACAGCAACTGGAAAGTATGGCCGCTACATTGATATTCCACTCAATGAAGCTGCAAGAGAATTCGGATTTTTATTACTAGACGAAAGCAAGAAAGGCGATGATGTGAAAATCAGAAAAGAGGATTATAAATTCACTGATCTAAAAAATCACAGTCAGATTTTCCTCAAAGATGATGACGAAACCATCTACACCAACCCCTACTACGTTCACGATATCCGTATGACTGGTGCCCAACACGTGGCTAAATCTCGTATCGAAAGCAGTTTTTCTACCCTAGTTGGGGCTAAGAAAAACGATATCCTCAAACACTCCAGCATCACTGATTACCATGGGAATAAAGTAGCTATCACAGACGTAGAAGTGGATGAGGCAGGTAAAAAAGTGACCTATATCGGCGACTTCTCTGACACTCAACACCCTTACACTGTCAGCTACAATTCAGACCGCTTTACCACACGTTCAAGCTGGCGCCTCAAGGATGAGAGCTACAGTTACGATGGTCCACTCGGCGCAACTCTAAAAGAAGATGGCAAGCGTGTTGACCTCACCCTCTGGTCTCCAAGTGCTGATAAGGTTTCCGTTGTCGTATATGACAAGAAAGACCCTGAAAAAGTGGTTGGAACTGTCGCCCTTGAAAAAGGAGAAAAAGGAACCTGGAAACAAACTCTGGATGCAAACTCTGGTCTCGGTATCAGCAACTACACTGGCTACTACTACCACTACCAGATCGAGCGCCAAGGTAAAACCGTTCTCGTTCTTGACCCTTATGCCAAATCGTTAGCAGCTTGGAACAGCGACCTTGCAAAAACAGATGCTTCCCATAAAGTAGCTAAAGCTGCCTTTGTCGATCCAAGCAAACTAGGACCGCAAGACTTGACCTACGGTAAGATTCGCAACTTCAAATCGCGCGAAGATGCTGTCATCTATGAAGCCCATGTTCGTGACTTCACCTCAGATCCTGCCATCGCAAAAGACTTGACCAAGCCATTTGGTACCTTTGAAGCCTTTATCGAAAAACTAGACTATCTCAAAGACTTGGGTGTGACTCATATCCAACTCCTTCCAGTCTTGTCTTACTACTTTGTCAACGAATTGAAGAACCAAGAACGTTTGTCTGCCTACGCTTCAAGCAACAGTAATTACAACTGGGGATATGACCCTCAAAACTACTTCTCCTTGACTGGTATGTACTCTAGCGATCCTAAGGATCCAGAAAAACGAATCGCAGAATTCAAAAACCTCATCAACGAAATCCACAAACGTGGCATGGGGGCTATCTTGGATGTGGTCTACAACCATACTGCCAACGTTGATATTTTTGAGGATATTGAGCCAAACTACTATCACTTTATGGACGCAGACGGAACCCCACGTACTAGCTTTGGTGGTGGACGTTTGGGAACTACCCACTACATGTCTAAACGTGTCTTGGTAGACTCTATCAAGTATTTGGTCGAAACCTACAAAGTAGATGGTTTCCGCTTTGATATGATGGGTGACCACGATGCGGCTTCTATCGAAGAAGCTTACAAGGCTGCACGCGCCCTCAATCCAAATCTTATCATGTTAGGTGAAGGCTGGAGAACCTATACTGGTGATGAAAATACGCCTGTACAACCTGCTGACCAAGATTGGATGAAGAAAACAGATACTGTCGCTGTCTTTTCAGACGACATCCGTAACAACCTCAAGTCTGGCTATCCAAACGAAGGTCAACCTGCCTTTATCACAGGTGGCAAACGCGATATCAATACCATCTTTAAAAATCTCATTGCCCAACCAACTAACTTTGAGGCTGACAATCCTGGAGATGTTATCCAGTATATCGCAGCCCATGATAACTTGACCCTCTTTGACATTATTGCTCAGTCTATCAAAAAAGACCCAAGCAAGGCTGAAAACTACGCTGAGATCCATCGTCGTTTGCGACTTGGAAACCTCATGGTCTTGACTGCTCAAGGAACTCCGTTTATCCACTCTGGTCAGGAATACGGACGTACCAAACAATTCCTTGATCCAGCCTATAAGACTCCTGTTCCTGAAGATAAGGTTCCAAACAAGTCTCACTTGTTGCGTGACAAGGACGGCAATCCATTTGTCTATCCTTACTTTATCCATGACTCTTACGACTCTAGTGATGCTGTCAACAAGTTTGATTGGACCAAGGCAACAGATGGCAAAGCATATCCTGAAAATGTCAAGAGCCGTGACTACATGAAAGGTCTGATCGCCCTTCGTCAATCGACAGATGCCTTCCGACTCAAGAGTCTGCAAGACATCAAAGAACGCGTCCAACTCATCACTGTACCAGGTCAAAATGGTATTGAAAAAGAAGATGTGACCATCGGCTACCAAATCACTGCTCCAAACGGTGATGTCTACGCTGTCTTTGTCAATGCGGATGGTAAGTCTCGCGAATTTACTCTAGGAACTGCATTTGCTCACTTGAGAAAAGCTGAAGTCCTGGCAGATGAAAATCAAGCCGGACCAGTAGGAATCGCTAAACCTCAAGGTCTCGAATGGACTGAAAAAGGCTTGAAATTGAACGCTCTCACTGCCGTTGTTCTCCGCTTGTCTCAAGGTGGTGCTATTGTCGCCCCAGCTGTGGAAGAAAAACCAGAATTTGATCTTTCTAGCTTGGAAGCTGAACCAGAACAAGGCCAAGCTCAAAACCTAGCAGCCAATCCTGAAACTCAAGAAACTGCTGCAGAGGCTCACTCTCAGAACCTCCTTCCAAACACAGGAACTGAGAGCAAATCCCTCCTTGCCCTTGCTGGATTCAGCATCCTTGCCCTTCTCGGACTTGGATGGTTGATAAAAAACAAGAAAAAGAACTAACACTCAATGAAAATCAAAGGGTAAACTAGGAAGCTAATCGCAGGCTTTACTCGAGTACGACAAGGCGAAGCTGACGAGGTTTAAAGAGATTTTCGAAGAGTATAAACTAGCCCTCCTATAGAAAAACACCCCATGATTAGAAGACTCTTCTAGCCAATGGGGTGTTGTTTTTATGATACACTTATCTATCAAATCATATATTCTACGCTATAGGTGGCATCTGATAAGATACGAGCCAGGAACTGCTTGGTACGTTCTTCTTGTGGACGACTAAAGAAATCGTGGGGATTGTTCTCCTCTACGATACGGCCTCCATCCATAAAAACAACGTGGTTAGCGACATCTCTAGCAAATCCCATCTCATGTGTGACGACCACCATGGTCACACCTTCTCCCGCCAACTGTTTCAGAACATCCAAAACATCTCCAACCAACTCAGGGTCTAGTGCAGATGTTGGTTCATCTAGCAAAATGACCTCGGGCTTGACGGCAATGGCACGCGCAATTCCTATTCGTTGTTGTTGTCCTCCAGATAGTTGTGAAGGGTAGTAGTCTTTGTAGGCCAGTAAACCAACTTTTTCTAAGGCAGATTCTGCACGTTTGAGCGCTTCTTCCTTGGAAACTTTACGAGCGACGATTAGACCTTCTAGAATATTTTCCAGAGCAGTTTTGTTTGCAAAGAGATTGTAGTGTTGGAAAACAAAGGCTGTTTTTTGGCGAATTTCTAGAATATCTTTCTTGCTTAATTTGGCCAAGTCATAAGTTTTTCCTGCCAAGGTCAAACGGCCACTGTCAGCTTTTTCTAAGTGGTTGAGACAACGGAGAAAGGTCGTTTTCCCCGAACCTGATGGTCCTAAGATAACGACGACATCCCCTTGGTTAACCTGGAGATTGATATCCTCCAAGACCTGCCTCTCTCCAAATGTTTTTGCGATATGTTCTACTTGTAACATCCTGTCCTCCTATACAAAACGTGCGCTAGATGTTTTTGCCCTCTTTTCTTTTTTCACATAGCCTTTCTCCAGTAGGGAGAAGCCCCACTGAATCAAACCACAGATCAAAATATACTGCAAAAAGATCACAAAATAAGATTCAAAATACTGGTAGCCGTAGGAGGCTTCAACACGGGCAATAGCAGTGATATCCTTGATAGTCATAACAAAGACCAGGGAGGTCCCTTTGACGATATTGATCACCAGATTGGCCAAGTTAGGCAAGGCTGAGCGCAAGGCTTGAGGAAAAACAATCCTTAGATAGGCCTGGGTCGTAGTCAGCCCAATCGCATGCGCTGCCTCTAGTTGTCCCTTGTTCACCGTCAAGATCGCTGAACGCAAAATCTCCGATAAACTCCCGACTGTCATCAAACTATAAATGATGAAGGCATAATAGAGAGGATCAAGCTTGAAAATATCAAAGTCACTTCCTATGCTTTTGAGAAATTGATTCAGCAAACTTGGAAACAAACTATAAAAGAAGAGAATCAATAAAATCGGAGGAGTCGCTCGGATAAAGGCCAGATAGACCAGAGAAAAACTCCTCACACCTCGAACCTTGTAAATCTGCCCCAAGGCTAAAAATAGAGCTGGTAAAAAACTTAAGACCATAGCCACAATCATGATAATCAAGGTGATTGGCACACCCTTCAAGGTCTCCAGAAAGGTCTTTACAATATAGTCTATATCCATTTCTTACCTCCCTTTTGTTTCCAAAGACTTCTCAAGCAAACGACTCAAGCTAGAAATAACTAAGGCAATTCCCCAGTAAAGAAGCGCAACTGCCGTATAGGTTTCCAGAGAGTAGTTCCCTAAATTGCGACTGATCAAGAGATTGCCTGCCCCCATGACATCAACGAAACCAATCGTATAAGCCAAGGCAGCATCCCGCATGAGATTGAGAATAGCGGTTGTTATATTGGGAAGAGCAACTTGAAAAGCTTGAGGAAAAATGATTCTCCAAAAAGTCTGACTTGGAGTCAAACCAATACTAAGTCCGGCCTCTGTCTGCCCCTTTGGAATAGCTTGATAGGCCGCCTTGAAAACCTCGGCAACAATAGCGGCAAACAAGAGAATCATCGTCAGGAGAACAAAAATAGTTTTAGACCAGTTGTTGATATCTAAACCAAGCCACCATTTCAGAAATTCTGGCAAACCATAAAAGACTAGAAAAAGTAAGACAATCGGCGGTGTACAACGAAGGGTAAAGATATAGCCTTTGGAAATCGCTGCAAAACTCTTGTCTTCTCCTACTTGCGCCCAGGCCAAGAGACCTCCAAAAAGGGAACCAAGAAGAGTGGTAAAAAAGAGAATGGACAAGGTCATAGGAAGTGCCTGCCATAAGGTCGGTAAAAACTGAAAGACCTTGGAAAAATCATAAGAAACCATGCAAAACCCTTTCTAGTCTTGGAATTTCTGGTCTAGTCTTTGTCTACGTAACTAAAGACATCTTCTTTGAAGTATTGCTGAGATAGCTTAGCAAGCGTGCCATCTTCTTTCAACTCTTTGATTGTTTTTTCGTATTCTTTAGCGAATTTCTCACCCTTTTCATCACGGTGAATCAAGGGATAAGTTGGAATGCCCTTGTATGGGAACCAGCTGAGTTTATCCGCATATTGGTGGTAAGGTCCATCTTCTGCAGTAACTGCTTTTTCAAAGGACAGTTTGATATCAAAGAAGGCGTCATAACGTCCTTCTAAGACCCAGGCATAGGCATCTGCCACTTTAAAGGATTCAGCTGCTGTTAGCTCAATCGGTGCATCCTGATGTTTTTCATTGTAGCTGGTGATGACATTCCATTGAGCATTCTGTGGAGAGATAGGAACCAATTTCCCTTTATTCTTAGCAAAGTCATCAATGGTTTTGTATTTCTGTTCATCTTCTTTTCTGACAGTAAATCCGATGATGCTCGCTCCGACTGGTTCAGATGGAATGACAAACTTTTTAGCTCGTTCATCTGTGTACCAAGCTCCCTTGGTTCCGATGTCATACTTACCTGATTCCAGACCAATCAAGAGGTCATCATCACTGGTACCCGTATATTCAAATTGATAGTTTGCCAACTTCTCATCAACAGCCTTCAAAACAGCTACTTCATAACCATCTGATTCCCCTTTTTCATTGACGAAGTCATAAGGTACGTAGTTTTGTGTATGGGCAACCTTCAAGGTTATGACTTCAGCAGACGAAGCCGTTTCTCCCTCCTTGACTGGAGCGCCAGCTAAACTTCTCCCGATAATCGTCGCCCCAATTACTGCAACAACTGCTACACCACCGATAATCCATGCTTTTTTACTCATCTTTTTCTCCTTTAGTTTTCAAGCGCTTCTCTCACCCACTGGATACGTTCAACTGCGATATCACTTGGAATGGTACAATCTGCCCCAAGTACCAAGCCCTGTTCCCCAGCTTCTGCAACTAGTTTCTTTGCCTCAGCCTGAATGGCATCCTTGCCACCAGTATACAGTATGCCTGTCTTGCCATTTTCGAATCCTCCAAGAACCGTACGTCCCTTGAAAATCTCACAACCTTCCTTGAGAGTGATTCCCTCTGGTCCTACAGCCCAGTTAAAGACTTGGGCTGAATAGTCTGCAAAAAGGTGAATATCATTTCGCGCCCCCTCGTAGCCACAGATATGAAGAACAGTGACGCCACCAACCGCACTAGCCGCTTCCAGAACAGTTATCTCGCTAGGTGCAATGACAGCTTGATACTCTGCTGCCGACACTCGTTGATCTTGGATACTCTGCACGCTGAGGTAGATTCCGTCAGCACCAGCCTCTTCGATGACAGCTCGACTGAGACTCGCAATATCTTCTGCAATCACATCCAACACCTTCTTAAGGGCTTCAGGATCTTCCACCAGAAAATCTGCAATGAGGTCATCCCCACCAGACACTTCCCCAAGCAACCACTTGAGATAGGTCACAGGAGCAAAAATATTGTAAATCGCAACGATATCTTCTGTAAACTCTTGCTTGATTTTCTTAACCAAGTCCACCTGCTCTTTTATCCAAGCGTGATCTGATCCAAGTGGTTGAATGGTCGCCAATTCTTGAAGTGACTTTTCTTTGGCAATCGCTGGATTTGGATAAGCAAAGTAGCCATCACTCATGACTTTGATAAAGTCTGGCTGAACTTCTCGGATAAAGCGCTTATGGCCCTCAATATTCTTCTCGATAATGGCTGGATTTGAGAAACCGTGTAGCCATTCGTCTTCGGATGTGAAATGGTGCCAAAAGCCTACTGGCACACGATCAACTTTCTCACCTCTAAACGCTTTTAAAACCCATTCTCTTTTTTCTGACATTCTTATTCTCCATTTCTTACTTTTTCAACTAATAAACTGCTTGCGATATCATTCGAGCGTAGAAAGGGGAGACTGGACTTGGAAAAATCCTGAACTCCACGACATCTCTCTCCATTTTTGCAGTGCCCATTTTTTACGACGCTTATGGCAACCAAGGCCAGCAAACCGACAACTGCAATGAAGATTCCCCATCTTTTACTTTTCATAGCTCCTCCTTTTAGAGAACAGCTGCCTGCCGAATCCAGTCCAACCTCTCTAAGTCAAAGTCATCTGGAACAGTACAGTCAGCTCCCAGAAGAACGCCTTTACTACCAGCTTCAGCCAGCAACCGCCTTGTTTCATCTTGCAATTCCGCCTTGGAACCTTGGTAAAGCAAGCTTTTCTTGCCATTTTCAAATCCACCTAAAACGGCCTTGCCTGTAAACAACTCTTGACCCTGTGTCAAACTAACATCCTCATGGTGGGTCGCCCAGTTGACCACTTGAGCCGGATAGTCCTTAAATATCGTCACATCATTGCTCGCACCTTCAAAACCACAGATATGGAGGATATTGGTCCCACCCACCTGATTAGCTACCTCCAAAATCGCTATATTGCTCGGTTCGATATAGGTTTGGTAGAGTGCTGATGTGATGCGCTCATCTTGAATTTGCTGGGTGCTGAGGTAAATTCCGTCAACACCTCCTTGCTGGATGATTTTCTGAGTTAGGATAGCAATATCTCCTGCAATCACATCTAGAATCGCTCTGAATTGCTCAGGATTTTCAAGCAATAGGTCAGCCACTTCCTTATCTCCTCGAGAAGTTTCTGTACGGAACCAGCGCTTGAGGTAGGAGATCGGTGAAAAGATATTGTAGAAAGAAGCAATCTCTTCGGTAAAGGTCTCTCGAATCGCTTGTACCACTTCCACCTGTTGCTGAATCCATGGGTGTTCCTCACCAATCGACTCAATAGAAGTCAGCTCCTGAATACTTGCAATCTTAGGATTATAGACATTACTTGGATAAAGGAAAAAACCGTCACTCATAATTTTGACAAAATCAGGACGAATCCTTTCCACATAGTTGCGATGCCCATCAACACTTTTTTGAAAGATACGTGGATTATTTAATCCCCGCCCCTTTTCTTCGAGTGTTACAAAATGAAACCAAAATCCGACAGGAACTCTTTCCACTTCATCGCCTCGAATCGCTCTAAAGACTAGATCTCTTTTACTTGCCATACCTTTCTCCTTCCATTTGGATTGAAACCATCTTACCACTCCTTTTCCCCTTTTCCCAATATATATTGACTATCAACTCGATTGGAAATTTTTATATCCATAAAGAAAAAAATCCCTGAAAAGCTTGATGTTACTAGCCTTTCAAAGATTCACTTTATTTTCATCTATTTTCCAAAAAGAAGCTGATATAGATTTTCTATCAAGCCGATTGAATTTTTTTATATCCATCTTCATTCCCAAATTAAGTACATAATCTTATCCTAATACCGAATTACTACTGAAAAATTTATTTTCTCTCGATATTTCCTTGCACAAATCCCATGAAAACGCTACAATATTAATAGACTATTATTAGGAGGATGGGATTATGAAAATATCCAAAGTTACCATTGCAATTGCTTCTACACTTGCTTCCGTCATTTTACTGACTGGCTGTGGCACAAATTCGGCAAATTCACAGACAACACAAAGTAGTACATCTGACAATCAGGTTACCATGACCTATGATCAGTTGCGTTCAAGAGAGAACACTATGTCAACTCTTTGGTATCAAAAAGCAGCTGAAACCAAGGCACTCTATCTACAAGGTTACAATGTCGCTACTGATCGTTTGAAAGAACTACTAAAAACACAGACAGATAAACCCTACTCTATCGTTTTGGACTTGGACGAAACTGTATTAGACAATAGCCCTTATCAAGCGCAAAATGTCAAAGATGGAACAGCATTTACCCCAGAAAACTGGGATGTCTGGGTAAAAAAAGCCGCAGCCAAGGCTGTACCAGGTGCTAAAGACTTTCTCCAATTTGCAGACCAAAACGGTGTCCAAATTTACTATGTATCTGACCGCACGATAGATCAGGTAGATGATACGATCAAAAACCTAGAAAATGAAGGAATCCCTGTACAAAGCCGCGATCATCTCATGTTCTTAGAAAAAGGCGTCAAATCTAAAGAAGGTCGTAGACAAGCAGTCCAAGAAAAAACCAACTTAGTCATGCTACTAGGAGACAATCTTGTGGACTTTGCAGAGTTTTCAAAGACCTCTGAAACTGAGCGCGACCAAAAATTAGAGGAATTACAAAAAGAGTTTGGTGAGAAATTCATCATTTTCCCTAACCCAATGTACGGATCATGGGAAAGCACTGTTTACAATGGTAATAAATTGGATGCCAAGGGTCAAACTGAAGAGCGCCAAAAAAACTTACAAGGTTTTGATAAATAAAATAAGGGAGCTATATACCAGTTTACACCAACTACAAGATATCGTATTTGCGAGAATATCAAAAAAAGACGATTTCCAATCGGAAATCGTCTTTTTTACTATTTTATCTTGTACTTGGTATAAACTAGTATATATTCCACTAGATAGTATGCTCTACCCCTTGTACCACTTCCACCTGTTGCTGAATCCATGGGTGTTCCTCACCAATCGACTCAACTGATTGAATTTTTTATAACCCCTCTTTCATGGCAAAGCAAGAACGTACTTTGGGCGCCACTTGCGTGCCAAAGAGCTCAATAGCTCTCAGAACTTGATCATGAGGCATGGAACCAAGCGGTAGATGGAGCATGAAACGGTCCAAGTCTAAATCCTCAATCATGCGAATCAATTTTTCTGCCACCTGATCTGGATTTCCTACAAACATGGCTCCATTTGGCCCAACTTGCTCCGAATATTGCTCATAGGTCAACTCCTGCCAGTGTGGACGGTCCTTGGAAATCGCATCCACCACTTGTTTGGTCGGATGGAAATAATCTTTGACAGCCTGCTCGCCATCTTCAGCAATCCAGCCCCAAGAATGAGCGCCCACTTTCAGGTCTTTTTCAGCATGACCGGTTTCCCTTCCAATCTCACGATAAGCTTGAATCAGCTTTTTAAAATAACGCGGATTGCCACCAATAATAGCATAGACAATCGGCAGCCCCGCCCGAGCAATCTTCACTGTTGACTCTACATGACCACCTGTCGCCACCCACAATGGCAATTTCCCCTGAACTGGACGGGGATAAACTTCTTTTCCAGCAATGCTTTGAGTCAATTGCCCCTGCCAGTCTATCTTGGTCTTTTCATTGACTAACTGGAGCATGTCTAATTTCTCATTAAAGAGAGCTTCATAGTCTTTCAAGTCATAGCCAAACAGTGGGAAAGACTCGGTGAATGAACCACGCCCAGCCATAATCTCCGCACGTCCATTTGACAAAGCATCGATAGTAGCATATTGTTGGAACAAACGAATCGGATCCATACTCGAGAGAATGCTGACTGCACTGGTCAAACGGATTTTCTTGGTATTGACTGCACCAGCTGCAAGAACAATCTCTGGCGCCGATACCGCAAAGTCCTCCCGATGATGCTCCCCAATTCCGTACACATCCAAACCAACCTTATCAGCCAGCTCAATTTCTGCCACCAACTGACGAATACGTTCATCTTGACTGTAAATCTGCCCAGTCGCTTCTAAAGCTGTTGTTTCACCAAATGTTGAAATTCCTAATTCTACCATCCTGTTTCCTCGCTATCTCTTTTAGTTTTCAGGGTATTTTATCACTAATTAGTTTTATTTTCAATACATTTGCTCATTAGAAAAAGCCTAGATGAACTAGACTTTCTTAGCTTATTCTACTGTTACTGACTTGGCAAGGTTACGTGGTTTGTCCACATCGAGTCCACGGTGGAGGGTTGCAAAGTAAGCGACCAATTGCGTTGGTACGACCATTGAGATTGGTGAGAGGTAAGGGTGGACAGTCGTAAGAACGATATCGTCTGTCTCTTTGGCAACATTTTCTTCTGCGATTGTAAGTACCTTAGCACCACGGGCTGCGACCTCTTGGATATTTCCACGAGTGTGGTTAGCAAGGACTGGATCTGACAAGAGGGCCAAGACAGGCGTTCCTTCTTCAATCAAGGCAATGGTTCCGTGCTTGAGTTCTCCTGCCGCAAAGCCTTCACACTGGATGTAAGAAATCTCTTTGAGTTTGAGACTCGCTTCCATGGCTACATAGTAGTCTTGACCACGTCCGATGTAAAAGGCGTTACGAGTTGTTTCAAGAAGGTCACGAACCTTGGCATCAATGGTTTCTTTTTCAGAAAGGGTTGATTCGATAGACTGAGCTACGATTGACAACTCATGAACCAGGTCAAAGGCTTGCGCTTTGGCATTGCCGTTTGCTTCTCCGACTGCTTTTGCAAGGAAGGCAAGGGCTGCGATTTGTGCTGTGTAGGCCTTGGTTGATGCTACGGCAATTTCAGGACCCGCGTGAAGAAGCATGGTATGGTTGGCTTCACGTGAAAGAGTTGAACCTGGCACGTTTGTCACTGTCAAGCTTGGAATGCCCATTTCATTAGCCTTGACCAAAACCTGACGGCTATCCGCTGTTTCACCAGACTGACTGATAAAGATGAAGAGTGGTTTTTTGCTGAGAAGTGGCATACCATAGCCCCACTCAGATGAGATTCCAAGTTCTACTGGTGTATCCGTTAATTCTTCCAGCATTTTCTTAGAAGCAAATCCTGCGTGGTAAGATGTCCCAGCCGCAAGGATGTAGATGCGATCCGCCTCTTGAACAGCCTTGATAATAGCTGGGTCAACGACAACTTGACCCGCCTCATCTGTGTAGGCTTGGATGAGTTTACGCATCACCGTTGGTTGCTCATCGATTTCCTTGAGCATGTAGTAAGGATAAGTCCCCTTACCGATATCTGACAAGTCTAGCTCAGCAGTGTAGCTAGCACGCTCACGGCGATTACCATCATAGTCTTGAACTTCAACACTATCAGCCTTGACGATTACCAACTCTTGGTCATGAATTTCCATGTATTGGTTGGTTTCACGAATCATAGCCATGGCATCTGAACAGACCATGTTATAGCCTTCCCCAAGACCAATCAAAAGTGGAGATTTATTCTTCGCTACATAGATAACATCTGGATTTTCAGAGTCAATCAAGGCAAAGGCATAAGAACCACGGATGATGTGAAGAGCTTTTTTGAAGGCTTCAAGAACTGACAAGCCATCTTCTTCCACAAATTTTCCAATCAAGTGAACGGCAATTTCCGTATCTGTTTGCCCCTTGAAGTGGTGACCTGCAAGATATTCTTCCTTGATTTCAAGGTAGTTTTCAATCACTCCATTGTGCACCAAGACAAAACGTCCAGTCTCAGAGCGGTGTGGGTGAGCATTGTCTTCCGTTGGTTTCCCGTGAGTTGCCCAACGAGTATGTCCGATACCAGTTGTCCCCTCAACACCAGCCGTCTTAGCAGACAATTCTGCGATACGACCGACAGCCTTGACTAGATGATTTTCAGCACCACCTAGGACAAAAATCCCCGCAGAATCATAGCCACGGTATTCGAGCTTTTCAAGCCCTTGAATCAAAATATCAGTTGCATTTGTGTTTCCAACAACACCAACAATTCCACACATAGTATATACGACACAGACCAGCTGTGCTTTCTCCTTAAATTGGTATAGTCTAATTCTCACTTTACAGAATCAGCAAAAACAGTATATACTTGTTTTTCTCACTTGTCAAGGATAAAAATTGGTATAGTTTTTTCTATCTGGTGTTTTATCAAGATTTCACTTGATACCTGACAAGTCAGCATCAATTACTTATAATAAAAAGAGGAGGTATTTGCCATGTGGTTTTTCTTCGCACTTTTATCAGCTATCTTTGCAGCCTTAACGTCAATTTTAGCCAAGATTGGAATTGAGGGAGTTCCATCCAATCTAGCAACCGCTATTCGTACGGTCGTCGTCATTCTTATGGCCTGGGCCATGGTTTTCTTGACCAATAGTCAGACCGAAATTGTCAATATCAGTAGAAAAAGTTGGCTCTTTCTCATCTTATCTGGTTTGGCCACTGGCGCCTCTTGGCTCTGCTACTACAAGGCCTTGCAGCTGGGCAATGCAACTGAGGTATCTGCTGTCGATAAATTCAGTCTCGTCATTACCCTCGTTCTAGCCTTTTTCTTTCTACAAGATATCCTGACGTTTAAAACAATTATTGGCTGTATCCTGATTACGATTGGGACCTTGGTGATGATATTATAGTAAAAAGTGAGATGAACACCATCTCACTCTTTTTATTCTTAAAATCCATTATGGTCGCTGAGTTCCTTGAACCAGTGGCCTGATTTCTTCAGGCGACGTTCCTGCGTTTCCAAGTCAAGCTCAACTAGACCGTAGCGGTTTTTATAGCTATTGAGCCATGACCAGCAATCAATAAAGGTCCAGATTAAGTATCCTTGACAGTTTGCTCCATCTTCAATCGCACGGTGTAGTTCACGAAGATGACCTTTGACAAAGTCGATACGATAGTCGTCTCGAATCATGCCATTCTCACGGAATTTATCTTCACCCTCAACACCCATGCCATTCTCTGTCAACATCCACTCGATATTGCCATAATTTTCCTTGATGTTTTGAGCGATATCATAAATCCCCTGCTCGTAGATTTCCCAACCGCGATGAGGATTGATTTTACGGCCTGGCATGACGTAAGGCTCATAGAAATGTTCTGGCAAGAGGGGACTGTCTGGATGTTTAGCAAAACGCGGCGCCATAACGCGCAAAGGTTGGTAGTAATTGACTCCAAGGAAATCAACTGTATTCTCGCGAATGAGTTCTAACTCTTCAACAGTGTACTCTGGCAGCAAATCATGCTCTGCTAAAGTCTCTACTAACTCTTCTGGATAAGCTCCCAAGACAGACGGGTCTAGGAAAGATTGGGCTTGGAAGAGGTCGGCAATGCGAGCAGCCTTGACATCCGCGGGATGCTGGCTACGTGGATAGGCTGGTGTCAAGTTGAGGACAATCCCAATCTTGGAATCAGGCAGGACCTCATGACAGGCCTTCACCGCAAGACTACTAGCCAGTTGAGTATTATAAGCTACCTGAACCGCAGCTTTGGCATCCACCTTATGAGGATAATGGGCATCATAAAAATAACCAAACTCTACAGGTACGATGGGTTCATTGAAGGTAATCCATTGGTCTACCAAGTCACCGTAGGTCTCAAAACAGAAACGCGCATAGTCTTCGTAAGCTTTGATAGTTGCTTTATTTTCCCAACCATCCCCATCTTCTTGCAGAGCAAAAGGAAGGTCAAAGTGATAGAGATTGACCAAAAGGCGAATCCCCTTAGCCTTAATCCCTTCAAATACCTGACGGTAGAAAGCCACACCTTGAGGATTGACCTCTCCACGGCCTTGCGGGAAAAGTCGAGACCACTGGATAGAAGTTCGGAAGGCTGTATGCCCAGTCTCTACCAAAAGCTCAATATCCTTTTCCCAGTTTTCGTAAAAAGTCGATGTTTTGTCAGGTCCAATTCCATTGTAGTAGCGATTAGGCTCTACTTGGTACCAATAATCCCAGAGATTGTCTCCCTTTCTGTCACCAGGTACACGACCTTCTGTCTGTGGTCCAGAAGTAGAGGAACCCCAGACAAAATCCTTTGGAAATTTTAACATTGTTATACCTCTTAACTTGATTATGTATTCTTCACTCTCATTATATAGAAAAAACAAGGTAAAAACTAGTTACATTTTTGCCTTGTTTTTCTTCTGATTATAGTTTTTATTTCTTGCTTAGAATTTCAAGGGTTTCGAGCAAGTTGTCTGCATGAACTTCGATTGTGTCACCAGTCGCCTTGATCTTAACTTCTACGATGCCATCAGCTGCTTTTTTCCCAACAGTGATACGGATTGGAAGACCAATCAAGTCGCTATCGCTGAATTTAACACCGACACGTTCGTTACGGTCATCCGTCAAGACTTCGTAACCAGCTCCCATCAAGCTTGCTTCAAGCTTTTCTGTCAAGGCTTGCGCTTCTTCGTCCTTGACATTGACAGTAATCAAATGCACATCAAATGGTGCCAATTCTTTAGGGAAGTTAACTCCCCAAGCGTAACGGTATTCACCTTTTGGTGTTTTATTGACAAAGAGGCGAGCGTGTTGCTCCATAACTGCTGAGAGGAGACGGCTAACACCGATACCGTAACATCCCATGATGATTGGCACAGCACGACCATTTTCATCCAAAACATCTGCACCCATACTTGCTGAGTAGCGAGTTCCGAGTTTGAAAATATGACCGATCTCGATACCACGCGCAAAGTTTAGGACACCTTGTCCGTCTGGTGAAATTTCACCCTCACGCACTTCGCGGATATCCACATATTCTGCAGTAAAGTCACGACCTGGGTTCACACCTGTCAAGTGGTAGCCATCTTCGTTAGCCCCTACAACAGCATTGCGAACATCTTGCACCTTACGGTCTGCAATGATTTTCACATTTTCTGGCAAACCAACTGGACCAAGTGAACCAAATCCTGCTGGGACGACACTTGCTACTTCTTCTTCGCTCGCAACGTCAAAGAAATCTGCTCCCAAGTGGTTTTTCAACTTGACTTCGTTAAGCTGGTCATTTCCAACTAGAAGGGCTGCAACAAGCTCACCATCTGCCATGTAGAAGAGGGTTTTGATTGTTTGTTCTTCTGGGACATTTAGGA
Source organism: Streptococcus oralis (assembly GCF_006175905.1). Taxonomy (GTDB): domain Bacteria; phylum Bacillota; class Bacilli; order Lactobacillales; family Streptococcaceae; genus Streptococcus; species Streptococcus oralis_BG. Next base: position 860,638 of record NZ_SSNB01000001.1, on the reverse strand, counting down.
AGGCTGCCACTTCATCGATGGATTTAACACCTGGAGTTTCGACGCGAGTCACTTCTTCTTCCGCAACGACACGGTTGCTTGGTTTGTACTCGTTTGTTGCCATTTCTAAGTTAGCTGCATAGCTAGACTCACTTGAGTAAGCAATGGTATCCTCACCAGAAACCATCCATTTGAGCAATTCCGCCTTGATTTCTTCTTGGACTTCTGCAGGAATTTCATCAAATGATGCAACTGACTTGTCCAAGACCACCCATCGACTAAGATCTGTACGAGCAGGAGTGATGGCCATAAATTCTTGGCTATCCTTACCACCCATAGCTCCACCGTCACCAATGATAGCTTTAAAGTCCAAGCCACTGCGAGTAAAGATACGCTCGTAAGCTGCCTTGTACTCATCATAAGTCACATCCAAACTATCGTAATTAGCATGGAAACTATAACCATCTTTCATGATAAACTCACGTGTACGGAGAAGGCCGTTACGTGGACGTTTTTCATCACGGTATTTCGGTTGGATTTGGTAAAGGTTAAGTGGCAATTGCTTGTAAGATTTCACAGAGTCACGAACAATAGCTGTAAAAGTTTCTTCGTGTGTCGGACCTAGGATAAAGTCTGACTTTTCACGGTTTTTCAGTTTATAAAGGTCTTCACCATAGGTTTCATAACGACCTGATTCGCGCCAGAGATCGGCACTGAGAAGGGCAGGAGCCAACATCTCAACAGCACCAATCTTATCAAACTCTTGGCGCATGATATTCTTAGCCTTTTCAATCACACGGTTAGCGAGTGGTAGGTAAGAATAAACACCAGCAGAAACTTGACGAACATAACCAGCACGCAACATAAGGGCGTGGCTGATAACTTGAGCATCGCTTGGCATTTCGCGAAGCGTTGGGATTAGCATTTTACTTTGTTTCATAATATTCCTCGATTATCTAAAAGAAGAGTCGCATAATGTCATTCCAGGTCACAGCTAGCATCAAAACAACCATGATAACTACACCAGCCATGGTGACATAGGTTTCAATTTCTTGTTTAAGGGGTTTCCGGCGGATAGCCTCTAGGATATTGAGCACAATCTTTCCACCATCCAAAGCCGGGATCGGAATCAAATTAAAAATCCCGATATTAATAGAAATCATAGCTAGGAAGTAGAGGACGTTCTCAATTCCATTTTTAGCAGCATCGCTACTTGCCTTAAAAATGGCAACGGGACCACCGAGTTTGTTCAAATCTGGATGGAAAATCAAGTTTTTCAGAGCCGAAAGGATACGGAGCCCCGAGTCAGCAGCTGTCGTAAATCCACCAACAAACATGGATAGAAAGTCTGACTTGATCCCCGGTTGAACACCTAAAATATAACGTCCTTGATTTTCTTCTGGCGTCACAGTGACTTGTTTTTCGCTACCATTTTCAGAAATGGTCACATCCAAGGTCGGGGCTGTCTTGTCCTTGGTATCTGCTTCCACAGCCTGGGTCAAGTCTTGCCAATTCTTAACCTCATGCGAGCCGACCTTGGTAATTTGAGCGGTCTCAGCTACACCTACCTTAGCCAAAGCTCCCTCTGGCATGACATGAAAGAGATTTGTCTGAGTATCTCTAACACCGCCTTGCAAAAAGATCAAGATCCAAAAAACAACAACTCCTAAGATAAAGTTATTCATGGGACCTGCAAAGTTGGTGATGAGCTTGCCCCAGATAGAAGCATTTTGATACTGTACATCCAAAGGAGCGATGCGCACTTCGGTTCCGTCTTCTTCAACAACCGTTGCATCATGATCCACTGTAAAAGTCTTTTCTTCTTCCAGGACCAAACCCTTAATAAAGAGCTTGTCTTCAAAGTCAAACTGGGTTACCTGCATAGGAAGAGCCGTTTGATCCAGTTTCTTCCCTGATAGGTTGATCCGTTTGACCTTACCATCATCAGCAAGTGTTAAACTGACTGGAGTTCCTGTCTTGATTTCTGTCGCATCATCACCCCAGCCTGCCATACGAACATAGCCTCCTAGAGGAAGGATTCGAATGGTATAAGCAGTGCCATCCTTACCGATATGGGAAAAAATCTTGGGCCCCATACCAATGGCAAATTCACGAACTAGAATGCCCGATTTCTTGGCAAAATAAAAATGTCCAAACTCATGCACCACCACAATAATCCCAAAAACGAGGATAAAGGTTAGCAATCCAATCATTCAATATTCCTTTCTTTCAAAACAGGCCAAATAAGTGCATCATTGGAAACACAATCAGCATACTGTCAAAACGATCCAACACACCACCATGCCCCGGGATAAATTTCCCTGAATCCTTGACACCGAAATGGCGTTTCATAGCACTCTCAATTAAGTCACCAAACTGACCTGCCACACTGAAGAAGGCAGCAAAGAGGCTCATTCTATAAATCCCATAAGGAAGAGCAACTGTGCTATCCACTAACATGAAAATCACTGTTATCAGTACCGCACCTAGAATGCCCCCGACAAAGCCCTCAATACTCTTATTAGGAGAAACTCTCGGAGCCAACTTATGTTTACCAAAATTCATCCCTGTCAGGTAGGCTGCGCTATCTGTCGCCCAAACGATAAAAAGAGCCAGAAGGACCTTATCAAAACCTGCCACCCGAGCATCTAGTAAGGCATTGAAGCCAAAACCAACATAAAAACTCACAGCAATTGGAAAAGCGGCATCTTCAATCGTATAGTTTTTACTGAAAACGGTCGTCCCTAGCATTATGGTAATCAAAACACTGTAGGCAACCACATTCCCATCAACAGGCAAAAAAGTTAGGTAGTTTTCTAAAGGGACTGTGAGAGCGAAGGTCGCAAAAAGAGTCAAAGTGCCCTCAATGGTCATAGTCTTTAGCCCCTTCATGTGCAAGAGTTCATGGACGCCTAGCATCGCTAACAAGCCAATCCCTATCTGCAACAAGAGCCCTCCCGCAAACAAGACTGGAAGGAAAATTGCCAGGGCCAATACCGCAAACAATGTTCTCTTTTGTAAATCCTTGGTCATATCTTCTCCTAAACTCCTCCAAAACGGCGATTGCGATGGTTAAAAGCAGCAATAGCTTCCTGCAAGGCTGCTTCATCAAAATCAGGCCACAAGGTATCCGTAAAGTAAAGCTCACTATAGGCTGCTTGCCATGGCAAGAAATTACTTAAACGCAACTCACCACTCGTACGAATAATCAAGTCCGGATCTCGCAAATCCTTTGGCAGGTGTTGCGTGAAAAGATAGTCCCCAATAATATCTTCTGTGATATCACCAGGGTTGATTTTGGCATCTAGAACTTCCTGAGCCAAGCTCTTAAGGGCCTGTGTGATTTCAGCACGACCACCATAGTTAAGCGCAAAATTGAGAATCAAGCCCATATTGTTCTTAGTCAACTCCTCTGCTTTTTTCAAAGCTTCAAAAGTCGGCTTAGGCAGACGGTCTGTCTCCCCAATCATCTGAATCTTAACGTTATTTGCGTGCAATTCAGGGACGTAGTTGTCATAAAACTCAACGGGCAAGTTCATGATAAACTTGACTTCTTGATCTGGGCGTGTCCAATTTTCCGTTGAAAAGGCATAAACCGTGATGACCTTAACTCCCATCTTGTTAGCTGCCTTGGTCACCTTTTGGAGGGCTTCCATCCCCGCCTTATGACCAAAAACCCGTGGTTGCATCCGTTTTTTAGCCCAGCGGCCATTCCCATCCATGATGATACCAATATGAGCAGGAACCTGTGTTGGAACCTCAACTTCTACAGCTTTATCTTTCTTAAAAAATCCAAACATGATCATATTCCTATTCAAAAATCTATCGTTTTATTATACCATATTTCCCTATTTTCTTCTATTGCTAAGTTACTGCCCCTGCTTGCAGATAGACAAAAAATAAGCCGCCTGATTGGGCGACTTAATTTTATAGGGAGATTATTATGAAAAAGTTTTAGGAGTTTAAGTTAAGTTCCTCTTAACTTATGGACCTAGTATACCGTCCCTAACTTAAATTTTTCTTAAGTTTTTTGAAAAAGTGAGATTTTTCCATTTTTCTTGCCAATTTTTCTTGGACAAGCGTTCTTGATAGAGCTTCATTCGGTCCTCATTCTCTAAAAAATGAGGAGTTGGGGAAACCTGAAAGTTCAGAATATCCCCTATACCATAAGGCGCAAAGAGCTCCAAAGTTGCGTCGGCATGCAAGCGGAGTCCTATCGCCGTACATCGTTCTGGATACTTACTCATGGCATCACAAGAACTCGTGTAAGGCACAGTGTGGGGACTGTGCAGATGCATATAGACCTGATTTTTCAACTCCCATTGATACTGGGGGAAATCCTCTTTCAGCTTACTCTCTATAACCAACGTATCTTCGTAAGAGATAGCTGGATCAAAGAAAATCACATCTACATCTGTTTCACGGTCAAAAACTGGTTTATCGGACAAGAGATTCCAGATAAAATTTCGGACCGAACCTGCAGCCAACCACGAGTCTTGCAGACCAAGGTTACGGATGATGGTCAGAATAGCCATCATATCAGGATTTTCTCTAACACTATCTAGGATTTCTTGTTTATTTTTTTTCATTATACTCATAGCCCAAATGCTCGTAGGCCTTAGCTGTCGCGACCCGTCCAGACCGTGTTCGCATAATAAAGCCTTTCTGGATGAGGTAGGGCTCGTACATATCCTCCACCGTCTCACGCTCCTCGGCAATATTAACAGACAGAGTTCCTAGACCGACAGGACCGCCACCGTACATCTCAATCATGGTGCGAAGGATTTTTTGGTCCACATAGTCTAACCCTTCATGGTCTACATCCAGCATGGTCAAGGCCTTATCAGTAATGACATCATCAATCAATCCATCGCCCATAATCTGGGCGAAGTCGCGCACGCGCTTGAGGAGACGATTGGCAATACGAGGAGTTCCCCGACTACGCAAGGCCAGCTCAGCAGCTGCCTCATGGGTGATTTCCATCTCAAAAATATCTGCCGTCCGCTCAACAATCTCTGTCAAATCAGCGTGGGCGTAGTATTCCATATGACCTGTGATCCCGAAACGTGCTCTCAAAGGATTAGAAAGCATACCCGCACGGGTCGTCGCACCAATTAAGGTAAAAGGTGGCAAGTCCAAATGGACACTGCGACTACCTTCCCCTGCACCAATCATAATGTCAATGTAGAAGTCTTCCATGGCACTGTAAAGCACCTCTTCTACCGACATGGGCAAGCGATGAATCTCATCAATAAAGAGCACATCTCCCGGCTCCAAGTCATTCAAAATCGCTACCAAGTCACCTGCTTTTTCAATGACAGGACCAGAAGTTTGCTTGAGATTGACTCCCAGTTCATTGGCAATGACAAAAGCCATAGTTGTTTTCCCAAGTCCTGGAGGGCCAAACAAAAGAACATGGTCCAGCGCCTCATCACGCATCTTCGCTGCTTCGATAAATATTTGAAGTTGGTCCTTGACCTTATCCTGCCCAATATATTCACGTAAATACTGAGGACGGAGGGTACGTTCTACCAACTCCTCATCCCCCATGATTTCATTATCTAAAATTCTACTCATGGCTCTATTATATCAAAAATCCAAGCCACAAACAAAAAAGCCACCTGATTGGGTGGCTTCTTTAGGGAGATTATTATGAAAAAGAAAAGTTTAGGATTTCATTAAATAAAGTTAGGAGGTCTTTATTTAATGATTATATAATACAAGATGAATCTTAAAGCTAACTTAACTTTTTCTATGATTGATCATTTTTTTTAATTTTCCCCAAATGGAATTTTTTTCTCAAACAACAAAAAGCCACCTGATTGGGTGACTTCTTTAGGAGATTATGATGAAAAAGAAAAGTTTGGGATTTCATTAAATAAAGTTAGGAGGTCTTTATCTAATAACTATATAATACACGAGGATACTTAAACTTTACTTAAGAAAAAAATAATTATTTTATTTTTTTCGATCTAGCCAAATCATCCCTGTGCAATCATAAGTAGATAAGGTTTCAAAACCCAGTGAACGGTAGAATCCCAAATTTTTCTCTGTTTGATCTGTCACCAGTTGAATTTGATAGGCATCTTTGTAATCCCCTAAAGCCTCTTTCACCAAGGCGCTGCCAATTCCTTGGCGCTGATAACTAGGCAAAACGATCAAATCCTGAACAAAAACCGATGAAAAGCCATCTCCGACCAAACGAACCAAGCCCACAACAGCATCACCATCAAGTGCCAGGTAAATTGCTAGTGAGTGAGACAAGGACTTCTCCAGCATTTGGGGTTGATGTGTATAGTTTGTCCAACCGACTGCCTGATAGAGATGCAAAACATCTTCTAACTTGACAACTTCTTGCTTTCTAACGCTAATCATGTCATCACCTCTTAGAGTTCTCTCAAACTCTTGTACTGCCGCCCATTTTTATCAAAATTTTCAGGACGCAACCATGCTTCCAAACCGGTTTTGACTTGAGGCCAGTCCTTATCAATCATAGCCAGCCAATCCGTATCTCTAGTTCGCCCCTTATAAACGACAGCCTGACGGAAGGTTCCTTCATAGACAAAGCCCAAACGTTCCGCAGCTCGTCTGGATGGCAGATTTAGAGCATCGCATTTCCACTCGTAGCGACGATAGTTAAGCTCCTCAAAAACATAACGAGCTAGGAGATACTGGGCTTCGGTTCCTATTCGTGTTCCCCTGAGCTCTGGGGAAAAAGTGACAGCACCCACTTCAATGACACGATTATTTTGGTCGATTCTCATAAGCGAAAAGGTGCCCAAGGCCTTACCCGTCTCCCTATCCAAGATTGCATAGTAAAAACGATCCTTACGAGCCAACATCTGATTTAAAACGGCAACCAGCTCCTCCATATCCGCCACTGGTTCCTGAAAAAGGTAGGTCCACATCTCCCGCGGAGTATCTGGACCATAAACAGCTAATAAATCCTCCGCATGCTTTTCCACGGAAAGAGCCTCGATTCGAGCATAACGCCCTTCTAAGAAATCAATAGAAGGCAGTTCACCTGGTGTATAACCTTCCATTGACTCACCAATCATCTGACCATATTCATTTACTGGCATCGTTTTTCTCCTTGTTTTAGGCTGAAAATACTATATCATAATTTGCTCTATATGGAAACTAGCACTCTCCTCAAACCTCATCCTCAACACTACATTAGTGATTCGTTTTCTTTCTTTTATCTTCTAAGGCTTGATTAATTCGTTGGGTGAGCTTGTGAGTTTGCCAGATCTGGTACAACCATATCAGTCCATAAATCAACAAGAAAAAGAACCAAAGCAAGGGACTCAACAATGCTGAACCCCAGCCAAAAAATAAGTAGGTCAATACTAAAATAGTAGCTGTCGCTAACAAATGAACTCCTACACGCATACTATAAGCAAGAAACTCTAGCCTTTCAAGGATTAAGGTCAATACCCCCATAATTCCACTCATCAAAAACAAAGCTAGAATATTTTTTGTCGTTGGTGCAGGATAGGTAATACCTGAATAAAACTGCGCCAATAACACCAAACTCAAATAAACAAAGGAGGCCGTCCGCATTCCCGATACAAAATAAGCAATCAATCGCTTCATGATTTTCTCCTATAAACCTAGATAATCCATTAAGGACTTAACGTATTTCCGACTCACACTCGATTTGATACCCCGAGTCATCTTAGCCATCATGTTCCCTGAAAAGCTATCCGATAATGACTCTAAATGGTCAATGTTTATAATTGAATGACGCGATATCTGTATAAAGTTACGTCGATTAATTCGATTCTGAAAGTTCGTCAATGTTTCCTTAGTTTTATAAATCCCATCTACCGTATAAATGGTCAACAAATTCTTATCGATATCTGCTAGAATAAGATCCTCAATTTTCACCATAACCAGATGATCATCTGTTCGAATAGGAATGACCACCTGATTGGTCGTTGAAAATTGTTCTAAATACTCCATGACTTCTCTTGCTTGGTCAGTTAACTGAGCTGCCTGAATTATAATGTGTGGGTCTTTTTCTGAAAACTCTGTCTTCATTTCAAAACGAATCTTCATTTTCTCTCCAATACATCTTTATTTTCTCTTGCTAAACACTTTAACAAATAAAAGCCAAAGAAGAATAGCGACGAGACTGATAATAACCACTATAAAGTATGTTTCTTCCTTTGTCAATAGTTCTTGCCAGTTGATTTGGATTCCCATTTTTTCTTGAAATTCCTGTAACAGACCGCTATTTCCTGTAAATGTGGTCTCTAATGGCTCTTTCATTAAGACTTGTCGATAGAGAGAAGCAATATAAGTTGCAGGGGTACACTTCATGATAATCTGTGCAAAATCAGGTAATACTCCAATAGGGACATAAGTTCCTACTAAAAATCCAGAAGCAGTCCCCACTATAGTTGCCAGTTTTCCAAGGCTATCTACAGATTGAAAACGGTAAATCAAGAGAACATTTACCAAACTTGAAATCAGACTGCTTAATAACATAATCAAAGCGATTTCCGGTAAATGACTGATAACTGGACTTTCTTTAAAATAAAGGCTCATAACAGCAAACATAAACACCTGCATGACAAAAGAAATGATAATACTGCTGATTAGATAGGACGCCTGTAAGCCCCAGCTACCTAAATCTGTCAAGAAGAGATCTTGATCTACTTGATTTTCACGATCCTGTACCATTTGTGTAAGAGCCGTAAAACTGGTTGTAATCCCAGTCACAGCCAAGGTCCCACCCATCAGCCAGTTGTTTAAAAGGTTCGTATTATCAGGGAGTTGAGACCAAGCATCCGTCAAGTTCTTCTGCAAAAAAATGATATAAAGGAGGAAGGAAATCAATGCCCCCAATAATGAGAAAAATACTCCCGAACGATTACGAAAATATAAGATAAAATTCCGTTTCAATAAAGCTAACATTAGCGAACCTCTCTTCCTGTAAGTGCAATAAAGGCATCATCCATAGTACCCGGACGAAACTCAAAAGAATCAATTTCTTCTCGAACTTTTGCCAAATATTCAATGGCCTCCTGTGACGTCCTTGGATAAAAAAGATATTCCATCTCATTTTCTTCCTCGACTGTCATTCCAGTCTGTCGCAATTTTTCTAGATCCTTCATTTCCTTAAAACGAATTTTTAGGATATTAGATGCATACTGACTTTTAATAGCAGTCGCAGAACCTTGCGCAATCACTTTCCCATGATCAACAATATAGATCTGATCCGCTTCATCTGCTTCATCCAGATAATGAGTCGTTAAGATAATAGTCATCCCTTCATCCTTTTGTAGTCGATACAGTAGATCCCAGATGGATTTGCGAGTCTGAATATCAAGACCTGTCGTTGGTTCATCCAAGAAAAGAATATCTGGTCGCGAAAGGAGAGCACGCGCAATATCAACCCGACGTTTTTGCCCACCTGACAAAGTCCCATATAGTTGTTTCTGGAAAGCCGTCAAACCCAGTTGATGAATCAAATCATCCACACGACTTTCCGCAATCTCCTTATACTGTTGAGCACGAATCGTGAGATTTTCCCTAACCGTCAACATCTCATCCAGTACACTAGCTTGAAAAACAACTCCGATTTTCGTATTTGGCGCATATCGAATCTGACCTTGTGTCGGCTTTTTCAAACCGATTAACATGGAAATGGTGGTTGATTTCCCTGCACCATTGGGTCCCAAAATAGCATTGAAACTTCCTTTTTCAAACTCTAACTGGATATCGTCGACAGCCATATGATTGCCATACCGTTTAGTCAAATGTTTAGCTTGTAAAATCATATTTTTTCCTCCTCTTAACCACACTAGTTTAACAAAAAGAATGAAAGAAAAATCGACTTTTGAGATAAGCAGTTAAAATGAAAGGCCAAGTGGTAAAATAATGGGGGTTAAATTAAAGTAGAGCAGGCTTGTTTTTCTCCTATCGAATCACTAGAGGAAGTTTAAAATCACTTACAACCACACATTATATTTTTAAACATGTGCTATAAAAGAGGTGTTTTATAGCATCCGGCAGAAAAATCCAGGAGTCAATAGTATTGTTCTCGCTAAACCAAACAATAAAAAATGAATCAGAAATCATGGCACACACTCCCTTCTAGTAAAATGAAAATGCTGAATGGGGCAGGATTGAATTTGAAGCAAGCAAGTATGGTCCTGAATTTGAAACTGCCATTAACGATAAGTCTATCTATTAGAAAAGAAATCTTCAATACAAGCAAAAACAGCTCTTGTTATCCAAGAAGAGCTGTTCTATTTTATGAAAGAGAGTCACTAGTGCCCCTTGTGCTTCTCTTTACGTTTTTGCTGTTTGCGTTCAAATTTCTCTTGCTTGAGCAATTGCTTTTGGAGACTGGACTGTTGTTTTGAATGCTTTTTTCGTTCCTCATACTGCAACTGTAAAAGCTCTTGTGACTTAGAAGAAACTTTCTGCTTCACCTGTTTCTTTACAGCTCGCTGCAGACGCTTCGGATTCTTAATCTTCACACGCTGTTTAACTGTTGCTTCTGGACTAAAAGATAACCGAACAAACTGAGTCTGTAAAAGTTTCAAAATTTCATCCTCTTTTGGTTCCTGACCAAATGTCACACGACAAACTTGATAAGTTCCCTCATACTCTTGTTCAAACAATCCATGCCAAAATCCATCTTCAAAATAAACTGTCAAGCCAATTGAAACGATTTCCACGACAGCACCTCCTTAAATCTATCCCTAAGAATGGACAACCAAGGAGGAAGGTTACTGATAGGCTTGCCTACGTCTGGACTACCAACCAGAACTGTGTTTTTATCTTAGTTGGGACTATTATAGCACGGTTCAGCACTATCTACAAATTTTTCAGATGTGTATCAAAAAAATTTATCGTAGCAAACCATGAGTCTACACTTTCTTTCATTAATAATCGCCAATCTTTTCGATAACGATGATTTGGTTGATACGCAATCATCAACATATGCCCTGTTTCATGGTATTTTTTATACAAAATGGATTCCCCTTTATAGTGTGAAATAATATCATCTATCGCGGATGACGCATTCCATATTTCATCAACATCGCTTCCTAGTAATAATAAAGGAGAGGCAATTTTACTCACATCAATCTGAGCCCTACTATCTTCAGGAATATGTTTTCCAAAAAACTTATTTAACAAATAATTTCCTAACTGAAATTTTTGATAAGGAAGTTCCTTTTGTAAATATGTCCAAGAAGATGAATGAGAATTGAGTTTTCCCTTTATTCCCTCAAATATTACATTTGAAGGAGAATTGAGTACTAAACATTGCACATCTTCCAAAATACTTTGTCCAGCCAGAACAAGCTCTGCTCCTTTAGAGCGACCATATATTCCTATTTTTGTATTATCAACTTGAGGATGATGATATAGAAAATCTTTCGCCTCCTCCAGACATTCTATTGGAATTCGTTCTAAGTTTTGGGGTAATCCCTCTAAACCAAAATAAGCTATCGCAAGACAAATATATCCTCTAGAAGATAAAAGTTGGGCAATATTCTGAGCTTTTTCAATTCTTCCCTCACTACCGCTAACAATAATCACGGCTGGCGCCCTTCTTAACTTTTCATCATAAAATAATCGACCTTGAAAATGCTTATCATAAATATCTTGATACCTTATTCCCAGATTCATATAATGCCTTACGAAACTTTGCTCCGCGACTACATCTTTCCCCATCTTGATTTTAATTTCAACACCAAAACAATCTCGCAATGGAATTCTATCAAGAGAACTGGGTAATCTCCTTTTCCTATTTTTCAACGGTTTCGCATTAAAAAACAAGCCCATTTCTGAAACTCCTTTATAAGATCCCGAAATAGATGCTGTTTGAGAGGTGTCAATTATACCGCCCTGATCAGATAAAAAAATTGCGGTTGATTTCCATATAACATCATGATCTAAAAGCAAGAGAGCATTTATACAGTAATAATCAGACAGGTACATTTCTACACAATACCTTGTCCTTGGTTCTAAACCATTGATAGCAATAGAAAAAGATTCATCCGCTAAATCTGTTTGTGAAATCAGTTCAATGTTTACAGTCATACCTTCTCCTCTTTGTTAATTTACTTAACAATTATATTTAAAATTTACCGCGACTTTTACCACGGTAATTCTCCCCACACCTTTTCAATATCATCCATCAATTTCACAACTGTTTGAAGTTCCCCCTCGCTATAGTTGTTTAAAACTGAAAAGATTGATTGTTCAATATATGCTTGTTGCTCCTTATGGATTTTAAAAACTTCAATGCCTTTTTCAGATAATCTCAAATATTTATTTTTCCCATTATTCGAATCAAAATCAAAAAAAACTAAATTTTTTTGAATCAATCTTCTAACACTTTGAGTTATTGCACTTCTCGAAACTTCTAATAATTCAGATAATTTTACTAGATTTAAGGGCTGATTTTCCCCAATCACAACAATCAAATGCACCTCATTCAACGTAATGGATTTGTCAATATTAATTTTATGTTGATTTTTTTTTAACTGTTCAAATGCTAAAATAAATCTATTGAAACGATTATTAAATGTAATAAATTCTTTTTTATCCATAATCTCTCTTTTCTTTGTTAATTATATTAACAAAATAGAAACTTCTTGTCAAATAAAAATCCTCCAGATTCTACTCTGAAGGATTCCTAACTTATTTAATAACGATATTAACAAGTTTGGTTGGCTTCAATAGTCCAGTGGACTATTGAAGGTGGCAGATAGAACTAATAAACTCGTTATTTAACGACGATATTAACGAGTTTGTTAGGTACCGCAATCACCTTCACGATTTCCTTACCGTCAATCTCTGCTTTAACTTTTTCGTCAGCCAGAGCAATTTCTTGCAATTCTTCACGTGATAGGTCTTTCGCAACCATGAGTTTGGCACGAACTTTTCCTTTGATTTGGACGACGATTTCGATTTCATCTTCAACCAATTTACTTTCGTCCCATGTTGGCCAAGCCACGTAAGAGATGGATTCACCTGTTGCAGCAACTGTTTGCCAGAGTTCTTCTGCCAAATGAGGTGCAAATGGGGCAATCAATTGGATAAAGCCTTTGGCGTAGTCCACATAGAGTTTGTCTTCCTTATTAGCAGCGTTGACAAAGACCATAAGTTGGGCAATGGCTGTGTTGAATTTCATGGATTCGATTTGCTCAGTAACAGATTTAACGGTTTCGTTATAAACCTTGTCAAGAGCACCATTATTTTCCGCAACAATTTCTTTACTTGTAATCAAACGGTAAACACGGTCTAGGAATTTACGACTTCCTTCCAGACCTTCCTCAGACCAAGCGATGGAAGCGTCAAGTGGCCCCATGAACATTTCATAAACACGAAGGGTATCGGCACCATATTGTTCCACCACATCGTCTGGGTTAACAACGTTCTTGAGGGATTTAGACATCTTGGCTGGTGCTTGCTCCAACTCTTCTCCTGTTTCCACATGGAAGAAAGAACCGTCACGTTTTTCAACCTTATCAGTCGCTACAAGAGCCCCACGGTGGTCACGGTAGCTTGTTCCCAAAATCATCCCTTGGTTAAAGAGTTTTTGGAATGGTTCCTTAGTCGGAACAACACCGAGGTCATAGAGGAATTTGTGCCAGAAACGAGCATAGAGCAAGTGAAGTACAGCATGCTCTGCACCACCCACATAGATATCTACTGGCAACCATTGTTTGAGAAGATCCTCGTCAGCCAATTTCTCAGTATTGTGTGGGTCAATATAACGGAGGTAGTACCAGCTTGAACCAGCCCATTGTGGCATAGTGTTTGTTTCACGACGACCTTTGACACCATCTTCACGAGTCACTTCAAGCCAGTCAGTCAAGTTAGCCAATGGGCTTTCCCCAGTACCTGAAGGGCGGATGTCCTTGGTTACTGGCAAGACAAGTGGCAATTCATTTTCAGGGACAGCTGTTGAAGTTCCATCTTCCCAATGAATGATTGGAATTGGCTCACCCCAGTAACGTTGACGGCTAAAGAGCCAGTCACGGAGACGGTAGGTGACTTTTTCTTGACCGTAGCCTTTCTCTTCCAACCAAGCCACAATTTTAGCAATAGCGTCTTCTTTGTTAAGGCCATCTAGGAAGTCTGAATTGACATGAAGTCCATCTTCTGTGTAAGCAGCCTCTTCAACGTTTCCACCTTCCAGCACCTCTACAATTGGAAGGTCAAATTGTTTAGCAAATTCCCAGTCACGTTGGTCGTGGGCAGGAACAGCCATTACCGCACCTGTACCATAGCTAGCAAGAACATAGTCGGCAATCCAGATTGGAATTTCCTTGCCATTGACAGGGTTGATGGCATAAGCGCCCGTCCAAACCCCTGTTTTTTCCTTGGCTAGATCGGTACGAGCCAAGTCAGACTTGAGACTAGCTTGGTGTTTGTAGTCTGCAACTGCATCAGCTTGCTCTGGACTTGTGATAGCGTCAACCAAGTCATGCTCAGGAGCCAAGACTGTGAAGGTCGCACCGAAAAGAGTATCAGGACGAGTGGTAAAGACGGTGAATTCCTTGTCAGTCCCTTTCACTTTGAAAGTTACATTGGCACCAGTTGATTTCCCAATCCAGTTGCGTTGCATATCCTTGATAGATTCTGGCCAATCCAACTCATCCAAGTCATTAAGCAATCGCTCTGCATAGGCCGTGATTTTAAGCATCCATTGACGCATCGGTTTGCGGACAACGGGATAGCCCCCACGTTCAGAAGTTCCGTCAGGAAGTACTTCTTCATTAGCGATGGCTGTTCCCAACTCTTCAACCCAGTTTACTGGCACTTCCGCTTCATAAGCTAAGCCTTTTTCGTAAAGCTTAGTGAAAATCCATTGTGTCCACTTGTAGTAATTTGGATCTGTTGTATTGACTTCACGGTCCCAGTCATAAGAGAATCCAAGCGCGTTGATTTGGCGCTTGAAGTTGGCAATATTTTCCGCCGTAAATTCTGCTGGATCATTCCCAGTATCCATAGCGTATTGCTCTGCAGGCAAACCAAAGGCATCCCAACCCATTGGGTGAAGGACGTTGTAGCCTTGCGCACGTTTGTAACGGCTGAGAATATCCGTTGCTGTATAGCCTTCTGGGTGTCCTACGTGCAATCCAGCTCCTGAAGGATAAGGGAACATGTCAAGAGCATAGAACTTCGGTTTTGAAGCATCTGTTCCTGTCTTAAATGTATGATGTTGAGCCCAGTAGCCTTGCCACTTAGGCTCGATTTCCTTATGATTGTAAAAACTCATGCTATTTCTCCAATTTTATGATGTTACTATTATACCATTTTTGGGGGAATTTGAAAGTCGAGAAAGAATCTTTTCCCCCCATTGTCAAGAAAGATTGGACATCACCCCCACTTCATTTATCTATCAAAAAGAGAATAACTCCGGACTAAATATAGAACATATGTGAATTACCATCGATTATTCCCATAGTTCCCTTAACACATAGTTCCCATTTTAGATTTCTTTAAGGTTTTTATTATATCCTATAGAACTCTGCAAATTATAAATATTAATCAAGTTGCAGAGTGAAAACGTTCGTAAAAAAGGAGATTCTTATGAAAAAAATACTATCACTTCTCTCTTTCAGCTGGATATTTCTTACTTTATCAGGATGTTCTTCAACCACAGAAGCTGAACCTAGCATTGAAAAAGATACTGATAAGACTTTAGTTATCTATTCGCCTAACCCTGAAGATCTTATTGAAGAAACAATCCCAGCCTTCGAAGAAAAATATGGCATCAAGGTTGATTTAGTCCAAGCTAGTACTGGTGAATTATTCAAGAAAGCAGAGGCTGAGAAAGAAGCTCCTGTAGCCGATGTCATTTTCGGAGGTTCCTACGCACTCTTCACTTCTAACGAAAAACTCTTTGAGCCCTATACCTCCCAAGAAAACGACCAAATTATCCCTGAATATCAGAATAAAACAGGATTCTACACTCCATACACTCTTGATGTCAGTGTTCTGATTGTCAATTCAGCTTTAACTAAAGATATCAAAATTGAAGGCTATAATGATTTACTTAATCCGAAATTAAAAGGAAAGATTGCTACTGCTGATCCAAGTAATTCTTCTAGTGCCTTTGCTCAATTAACAAACATGCTTGTGGATCAAGGTGGCTATGAAAATGAGCAAGCTTGGACATATGTGAAAAATCTATTTAGCTTAGTAGACGGGAAAATTGCTTCTAGTTCTTCAAATGTCTACAAATCTGTTGCTGACGGAGAAATGGCTGTAGGACTTACCTATGAAGATCCTGCATTGAAACTCTTAAACGATGGCGTTGATGTAAAAGTCATTTATCCAAAAGAAGGAACCGTCTTTTTGCCTGGTAACGCAGCTATTATCAAAAATGCAAAACACATGGAAAACGCTAAAAAATTTATCGATTTCCTTCTTTCTCAAGACATTCAGGATAAACTAGGAACTGAAACAACCATCAGACCCATTCGAAAAAATGCTAAAACCAATAAAAATATGAAATCAATGACAGAAATCAATATCGCCACTGAAGATTCAGATTATGTCATCAAAAATAAATCAGCTATTCTTAAAAAGTACAATGATATTTTCACTAATATTCAATCGAAACAGTAAGAGAGGTTCACAATGAGTGAAATCAAAATTATTAACGCAAAAAAAATCTACCACGACATTCCTGTCATTGAGAATTTAAACGTTACGATTCCAAAAGGAAGTCTTTTCACCATTCTTGGACCTTCAGGTTGTGGAAAAACGACCCTTCTTCGAATGATTGCAGGTTTCAACAGTATCGAAGGCGGAGAATTTTACTTCGATGATACTAAAATCAATAATATAGAACCCAGTAAACGCAATATCGGGATGGTTTTCCAAAACTACGCTATTTTTCCACATTTGACTGTCCGTGATAATGTTGCTTTTGGTCTTAGACAAAAAAAAGTTCCAAAAGAGGAATTAGTTCAACAAACCAATAAATATCTGGAACTAATGCAAATTGATCAATACGCAGATCGAAAACCCGATAAACTCAGTGGTGGACAGCAACAACGTGTCGCCTTGGCACGTGCCTTAGCTGTTAATCCAAATGTTCTCCTCATGGATGAGCCACTTAGTAACCTGGATGCCAAACTTCGCTTAGATATGCGCCAAGTTATTCGAGAAATTCAACACGAAGTGGGAATTACAACTGTATATGTGACCCACGACCAAGAAGAAGCGATGGCTATCTCAGACCAGATTGCAGTTATGAAAGATGGGGTCATCCAACAAGTCGGACGACCAAAAGAGCTCTACCATAAACCAGCTAATGAGTTTGTGGCAACCTTTATTGGACGCACAAATCTCATCCCAGCCAAACTAAAAAAACGGACCGACGGTGCTTATATCGTCTTTTCAGATGGTTATGCCCTCCCTATGCCAGCTCTTAATCAGGCTAAGGAACAAGCAATTCTTGTAAGTATCCGTCCCGAAGAGTTTATCAAAGATGAATCTGGTGATATTGAAGGAATCATTTCAGATAGTGTTTATCTTGGACTCACCACTGAATATTTCGTAGAGACTGTATTTTCTTCAAAAATACAGGTGAGCGAAGAATCAACTTTTGAAGAAGATCTTCAAAAAGGGGATCGAATTCGTCTACGAATCAATACTCAAAAGTTAAATGTTTTTTCTGCAGATGGTTCCCAAAATCTTATTACAGGAGTTGGCTATGAAAGGTAAAAAACTAAATATTTGGACAACCTCCTCGTTCTTCATCTTTCTTACCTATCTTATTTTTCTTGTTTATCCTATCGTTATTGTACTTAAGCAAGCACTCATACATGAAGGTAAATTCTCACTAGCTAATTTTGAGGATTTCTTTAGTAAATCCTATTACTCTGAGACACTAGTAAACAGTTTTAACGTCTCCATTACTTCTACTGTAACCTCCCTAGTTTTAGGGATCTTATTGGCTTACCTCTTTTCTATATATGACTTCAAAGGAAAGAAATTTTTACAGATATTGATTATCATTGCTTCCATGTCAGCTCCTTTCGTAGGGGCATACTCCTGGATTCTCTTATTGGGACGAAATGGTGTCATCACTAAATTCTTGACAAATATCCTTCATCTTCCAGCTATTGATATTTATGGCTTCAAAGGAATTGTACTTGTGTTTACACTTCAGCTATTCCCATTAGTTTTTCTATACGTGGCTGGAGCAATGAAAAGAATTGACCATTCCCTTCTTGAAGCAGCTGAAAGTATGGGGGTAATCGGATTCAAACGTATGGTAACCGTTGTTTTGCCCCTTTTAGTTCCAACTTTACTTGCTGCTGCCCTACTTGTATTTATGAGAGCATTCTCCGACTTCGGAACACCTATGTTAATTGGTGAAGGATATCGGACCTTCCCTGTTTTAATTTATAATCAATTCATTAGTGAGGTTGGCGGAAATTCTGCATTTGCATCTGCTTTAGCAATCATGGCGATTATCATTGCTTTAACAATCTTCCTCATCCAAAAATATATTTCAAATCGCTATAGTTTCAGCATGAATTCGCTCCATCCAATTGAGCCGAAAAAAACTACAAAAGGAAAAATGGCTGCTATTTATGCAACAGTCTACGGAATTATCTTGTTCTCTGTTCTACCTCAAGTCTACTTGATTTATACCTCTTTCCTAAAAACATCAGGTATGGTATTTGTCAAAGGCTATTCTCTAAATAGTTACAAAATTGCCTTCAATCGTATGGGATCTGCTATTTTTAATACGATTCGCATTCCTTTGATTGCTTTAATTCTTGTTGTTTTATTTGCAACGGTTATCTCCTACCTAGCTGTTAGAAAACGAAATTTGTTTACAAACTTAATTGATAGCCTTAGTATGGTACCTTATATTGTGCCAGGAACTGTTCTAGGTATTGCCTTCATTTCTTCATTCAATACTGGTCTTTTTGGAAGCGGATTTCTGATGATTACTGGAACAGCTTTTATATTGATTGTCTCCTTATCTGTACGAAGACTCCCTTATACGATTCGCTCATCTGTTGCTAGCTTGCAACAAATAACACCTAGCATTGAAGAAGCCGCTGAGAGTTTAGGAAGTAGCCGTCTCAATACTTTCAGTAAAATCACTGTTCCAATGATGTTACCCGGTATTATTTCTGGATCTATTCTATCATGGGTAACAATGATTTCAGAACTCTCTACTTCTATCCTGCTATATAATTCCAAAACAAAAACTATGACCGTAGCAATCTATACAGAGGTTCTCAGAGGAAATTATGGTGTAGCCGCAGCTTTATCCACGATTTTATCTATCCTAACAGTCGCTTCCTTACTATTATTCATGAAAATCTCTAAAAGCAATAACATTACACTCTAATTTTTCCCTATCAAAAACAGCCGAAAGGATGATCCTAGGCTGTTTTTCTAATCTCTTATCACAATACATGACCCGAAGTTCTGATGAACGTATTTACTGATTAAATAGAATTTTCTTCCATCTTCTCACGTCCCAGTTCCCGATAGCTACGGTCACCGACGATTTCAACAGTAAACTGACCGTTCTCGTATTCTAGAATGGTCACACTACCATTATCTAGACCATGCGGATGCATGCCATTAATGAGATAAACCATCGTACCAATGGTCATCCCGTGGCTAACAACCAAGGCATTGCCACCACCTTGTTCTTCCATTTCTTTGGCAATCGTTTCAAAACCTTCTCTAATTCGGCCACTAAGTTTTTCCCAACCTTCAGCCCAACCAGCAGTATCAACCTCTACCAAACCTTCAGCTAGCTCCGCATAGGATAACTGATGAACATGATCCACCTTGAATACACGAGGAATGACCCCCATAAAGAGATCTCCATCATAGGCCCCATCAAAACTACCAAAGCACCACTCACGGATTCGCTTATCCATGCGGTAAGGGATTTTCCCTTGCAAGCCCAGTTCTTCTAGGATAATTCCCATGGTCTGAATGGTACGCCCTGAATCACTGGAATAAGCTCGGTCAAACTGCAAACCAGACTCTCTCAAGCCAATTCCCAACTCATGAATTCCCAACTCACCTTCTGCAGTTAGAGGCGTATCACTCCATCCTTGAGCACGTCCAATCGTGTTAAACATGGTTTTCCCATGACGGACTAAGTACAATCTTACTTTAGACATTTTCTATCCTCCATTTTCTTCTATTATATCATGGATCAAAGAAATATTTGGCTTTCAAAAGCAAAGCTCCTTCTCCTAATTTTGCCACAAGAAAAGCTACCCTCACGGTAGCTTCCCTAGGAGATTATTATGAAAAAGTTTAGGATTTCTATTAAATAAAGTTAGGAGGTCTTTATTTAATGATTATAGTATACACAGTCATCCTTAAACTCAACTTAAATCCTCTCGCTTTTTTATTAATTTTTAAAACTATGGATTGGAGCTGGGATTTGCCCACCGCGAGAGATGAAATCAACAGACGAAGCCCCGTTGACCTTCATTACTGGAGCTGTCCCTAGCAAGCCACCAAACTCAATCATATCGCCTTCCTTGCCCTTTGGAATAATACGGACAGCCGTTGTTTTCATGTTAATAACACCGATTGCCGCCTCATCCGCAATCATAGCTGCAATGGTTTCAGCAGGCGTATCTTCCGGAATGGCAATCATATCCAACCCAACAGAACAGATAGCCGTCATGGCCTCTAGTTTCTCTAAATTTAGAGAGCCATCTTGCACCGCAGCAATCATCCCCTCATCTTCAGAAACGGGGATAAAAGCACCTGACAAGCCACCGACTTGGTTACAAGCCATGACTCCGCCCTTCTTAACTTGGTCATTCAAAAGAGCGAGGGCAGCCGTCGTCCCATGCGTACCAACTGTTTCTAGGCCCATTTCCTCAAGGACACGTGCCACAGAATCACCAACTGCAGGAGTTGGCGCCAAGCTTAGATCGACAATTCCAAAGTCAACACCCAGTCTCTCGCTGGCCATCTGACCAACTAATTGACCGATACGAGTAATCTTGAAGGCCGTTTTCTTGACTGTTTCCGCTACTACATCAAAGCTCTGTCCACGAACTTTTTCCAAGGCACGCTTGACCACACCCGGACCCGAAACCCCGACATTGATGATAACATCTGCTTCGCCAACACCATGAAATGCCCCTGCCATAAAAGGATTGTCCTCAACAGCATTAGCAAATACGACCAACTTGGCCGCACCCATATCTGATAGCGCAGCTGTTTCCTTGATGATACGTCCCATATCAGCAATCGCAGTCATGTTGATGCCTGACTTAGTTGAGCCAATGTTAACAGACGAACAAACCTTGTCTGTCTCAGCTAGAGCGCGTGGGATAGAATTGATGAGAATTTCATCTCCTTTTTGGTAGCCTTTTTGTACCAAAGCTGAGAATCCACCAATAAAGTCAACACCAATCTCCTTGGCAGCCTTATCAAGAGCCTTTGCCAAAACAACATAGTCCGTCGCATCAGTCGCTGCTCCAATCAAGGAAATCGGAGTCACCGATACTCGTTTATTAACAATAGGAATCCCAAGTTCTGCAGCAATTTCATCTCCTACAGCCACTAGATTTGCAGCTTTAGCGGTGATTTTTTGGTAAATCTTTTCAGCAGCACGATTGATATCTGGATCAATACAGTCCAAAAGGGAAATCCCCATGGTGATGGTTCTGATATCGAAGTTCTGCTCCTCGATCATGGCAATGGTTTCTGTAACTTGTCTAATATCCATAGCCACCTCCTAGATATTATACATAGCGTCAAAAATTGCCGCACTTTGAATATTGATTTTGACATTCAAGGTCTGACCGAAAGTTTCAAACTCATTTCGCAGATAAGTGAAATCCTGTTTTTCGTCACTAGAAACGACCGTCATCATGGTAAAATACTCATCCAGTACTGTCTGAGAAATATCGTCAATATTCAAACCCAACTCTGCAATTTTAGTAGACACGCCTGCAACAATACCAGCCTTGTCCTTGCCAACCACTGTAATAATAGCCTTCATCTTTAGACTCCCATTCTACGATTTTTAGAAAACCTGAACGTTTTTGATTTTCTTTTTTCCTAGTATAGCATATTTCCATAGAAAATACTAAAAAACGCCTGCTTACGAAGTTGTTCTTAAACAAAAAACAATTTCGTAAACAAGCGTCTACCCTATCAAATGATGATGAGTGTTCCCGCTAGGACCGAAGTCCCAGCGGTAGACCAGAGCTAGACTAAGAGCACAAGACTCCATCATCATAACACTCAACAAAATTGATGATTTTATACTAATTCGATGATCGCCATTGGCGCAGCATCACCACGACGTGGTTCAGTTTTAAGGATACGAGTGTATCCACCGTTACGTTCAGCATAACGAGGTGCGATTTCTGAGAACAATTTTTGAAGTGCTGTAGTAGAAGTGTACTTATCAGTTGCTTCATCATAGTTTTCAGATGCGATTTCATTACGTACGAAAGCAGCTGCTTGACGACGTGCATGCAAATCACCACGTTTACCTAGAGTAATCATTTTTTCAACAGTTTTACGGATTTCTTTAGCACGAGCTTCAGTTGTCACGATTGATTCGTTGATCAAAAGGTCAGTTGTCAAATCGCGAAGCATTGCTTTACGTTGTGAGCTAGTGCGTCCTAGTTTACGGTAAGCCATGTATTCCTCCTTTATTTATCTTTTAATCCAAGACCCAAGTCAATGAGTTTAAGTTTCACTTCTTCCAAACTCTTGCGTCCTAGATTTCGTACTTTCATCATCTCTGCTTCAGATTTTTCTGTCAAATCATGCACAGTATTGATACCGGCACGTTTCAGACAGTTGTATGAACGCACAGACAAGTCCAGTTCCTCAATCGTACGATCCAAAATACGATCGTCAGATTCAGTATCAGCTTCTTTCATCACTTCAGTTGACTTAGCAATCTCAGTAAGATTTGTAAACAAATCAAGATGTTCTGTCAAGATACGCGCTGAAAGCCCTAAAGCATCTTCTGGAATAATTGTTCCATTAGTCAAGATTTCAAGGGTTAATTTGTCAAATCCATCATTGCTACCTACACGAGCAGGCTCTACTTGATAGTTGACTTTTGTAACTGGTGTATAAATAGAATCTACAGCAAGTGTTCCAACTGGTGCATTATCTTTTTTGTTTTCATCAGCAGGTACATATCCACGACCACTGTTAACAGTCATTGTCGCTTTTAGAGAAGAACCTTCACCGATTGTAAAGAGATAATGATCTGGATTTACAATTTCAATATCACTATCAGTCAAAATGTCTCCAGCTGTAATTTCAGCAGGACCTTCAACGTCAAGTTCAATGATTTTTTCATCTTCAACGTATGATTTCACTGCAATCCCTTTAATGTTCAGAATGATTTGCATCACGTCTTCACGAACACCTGGAACTGTGTCAAACTCATGCAAGACACCTTCAATGTTGATAGATGTCACTGCTGCTCCTGGTAGAGAAGCTAGTAGTACACGACGAAGAGAGTTACCAAGAGTTGTACCGTAGCCACGTTCAAGTGGTTCGATTACAAACTTGCCATAATCTTTATTTTCATCAATTTTTGTTATATTTGGTTTTTCAAACTCAATCATTTAGTTACTCCCTCTTAAACGAAAAGCAGTGTAATGCGATGATTATACACGGCGACGTTTTGGAGGACGAGCACCATTGTGTGGCACTGGAGTCACATCACGAATTGCTGTTACTTCAAGACCAGCGGCAGCAAGCGCACGAATAGCTGACTCACGACCAGAACCTGGACCTTTTACAGTAACTTCAACTGATTTAAGACCGTGTTCTTGTGCAGATTTAGCAGCAGCTTCAGAAGCCATTTGAGCAGCGAATGGTGTAGATTTACGAGAACCTTTGAAACCAAGAGCACCAGCTGATGACCAAGCAATTGCATTACCATGCACATCAGTAATCATAACAATAGTGTTATTAAATGTAGCGTGAATATGAGCAATACCAGATTCGATATTCTTTTTCACACGACGTTTACGTGTTGGTTTAGCCAAGACTTTTACCTCCTATATTATTTTTTCTTACCAGCAATCGCAACAGCTTTACCTTTACGAGTGCGAGCGTTGTTTTTAGTGTTTTGTCCACGGACAGGAAGTCCACGACGGTGACGAATACCACGGTAAGAACCGATTTCCATCAAACGTTTGATGTTCAAGTTTACTTCACGACGAAGGTCACCTTCAACTTTGATTGCATCCACTTCACGACGGATAGCATCTTCTTGATCTGATGTAAGGTCACGTACACGAACATCTTCTGAGATTCCAGCAGCAGCCAAAATTTTCTTAGATGTTGCAAGTCCGATACCATAAACGTAAGTCAATGAGATTACTACGCGTTTGTCATTTGGAATGTCAACTCCAGCAATACGAGCCATGTTTTCTCCTTTCTATCTTATCCTTGACGTTGTTTGTGTTTTGGATTTGCTGGGCAAATTACCATAACACGACCATTACGACGAATTACTTTACAGTATTCGCAAATTGGTTTGACCGATGGTCTTACTTTCATTTCTTATCCCTCCAAGTTTTTCGATTATTTAAAGCGGTAAGTGATACGTCCACGTGTCAAGTCATATGGACTCATCTCGACAGTAACACGATCTCCCGCTAAAATACGAATATAGTTTTTACGAATTTTACCAGAAACTGTTGCTAAAATCTGATGTCCATTTTCAAGTTCAACCGTAAACATTGCGTTAGGCATTGTATCGACTACTTTGCCTTCAACTTCAATCACATCGTCTTTTGCCACGCAAAAGCACCTCCATAAATTTCGATTCGATGCCTCTGAAAACAGAGACAACAATTATAAGTCAGACTATCTCAGTATAACATTTGTAGCGATTTTTTGCAAGTGTGAAAAACGCTTTATTTCAAATTTGTCAATACTTTTTCGATGTCTTTGAACACATCATTGATATCTTGATTTCCTTCGATATCGTGGACCAAACCTTTGGCACGGTAGTGAGCAATGATTGGTTCACCTTGGGCGATATTCACATCCAAACGACGCTTCACTGTCTCAGGTTTATCATCTTCACGTTGGTAGTAATCTTCCTCTTTATAGTCAACTGGTGGGTTGAAAACTTTGTGGAAGGTTTCACCTGTTTCGCGGTGGATGATACGACCACTCAAACGTTCCAAGAGACAATCTGGATTCACTTCGATATTGATCACGCCTTCTAGTTCGATACCAAGTTCCGCCAATGTTTTGTCCAAGGCATGGGCTTGTTCAATCGTACGTGGGTAACCATCCAACAAGAAACCTGTTTCCTTGATGTCGTCCTGTGAAAGGCGTTCTTTAACGATTCCATTTGTAACTTCATCTGGAACCAACTCACCTTTGTCAATATATGACTTCGCAAGTACACCCATTTCAGTTTGATTTGCCATAGCAGCACGGAACATATCTCCAGTTGAAATGTGTGCCACGTGGAATTGCTCCACAATTTTAGCTGCTTGCGTTCCCTTACCTGCTCCAGGTAAGCCCATAATCAAAAGATTCATGATAGGATCTCCTTATTTTGTATTTAAATAGAAGTAGAAATTTGTTTCAACCCCTATTTAAAAACAAAATAGAAGAGGGGAGACGAAAATCTCTCTGATAGATAGATCTTCATACTCCACTCTCTAAGCAAAAGTAATCTTGCTTTTATTCTGTTTTATCCATGAAACCAACATACTTACGTTTCAATAGGTAACCTTCTAGCTGTTTGATTCCTTCAATACCTGTTGAGATAATGATCAAAAGACTAGTTCCCCCAAAAGCAACAGCTTCTGAAAGACCAAAGACATCTTTTGCCACAATCGGCAAGATTGAAATCACACCTAGGAAGATCGATCCGACAGTCGCAAGGCGACGAAGAAGTTTCGACATGAATTCTTCAGTTCCCTTACCAGGACGGACACCATGAATGTAGGCTCCACTCTTTTGTAAGTTTTCTGCTGCTTTCTCTGGATTGATCTGTACAAATGTATAGAAGAATGTAAAGAGAATGATTAGCAAGGCATACATAGCAACACCTGTTGGAGCTGTTGTAGATAACATTTCCTGTGCTGTACGTACCCAAGCCCAATCATGACCTGTAGCACTCAAAAATTGAAGAATGGCTGCAGGTGCTGCTGTAATGGAACTTGCAAAGATAACTGGGATAACCCCCGCCGGGTTCACCTTCAATGGAAGGTATGAACTAGATGGGGCTCCTTGAGCAACTTTTGTATATTGGATTGGAATTTTATATTCTGCCTGTTGAACATAGGTTGTAAAGTATACAATCAACAAGACAGCGATAATCAAAATAACGACAAAGATAATAGATGAAGTCAAACGGCTACTTGGAATATTGACGAAGTAGTCAACATAGATTCCTTTAATCATTTCAGGGATTGAAGCGACAATACCTGCAAAGATGATCATAGAAACACCGTTTCCGTATCCTTTATCTGTAATTTGTTCCCCGAGCCAAGTTACAATCATACTACCTGCTGTGAGGATAATACCGATAGTAACAAAGACTTGTGGTGTTAAAGCTGTCGTTAATAATTTCGCTCCAGATAGAGTATTAAACCCTGCTGTGATCCCGATAGATTGAACAAATGCAAGTACAAGTGCAATATAACGAGTAGCTTGGTTTAGTTTTCTCCGTCCTACTTCCCCTTGTTTGCCCCATTCTACAAACTTCGGTAAAATATCCATTTGTAGCAATTGAACAACGATGGAAGCAGTGATATACGGACTTACACCGAGTGCGAAAACGGAGAAATTCTTCATGGCATTCCCTGAAACAAGACTAAGCATGTTCAAGAAAGATAAACCACTGAGAGCTTCTAAACTTTTCGCATTCACACCTGGAACAGTAATACTTGTCCCAATACGGAAAACAAGAATGATAAAAATTGTAAAGAGAATTTTTGATCGAACTTGTTTAACCTTGAGCGCTTCTTTTAGTAATTTAAAAAACATGGGTCACCTCTCTTAGATGACTTCTACAGAACCACCTTTAGCAGTGATAGCTTCCTCAGCTGATTTAGAGAATTTAGCTGCTTTCACAGTCAATTTCTTAGTCAACTCACCGTTACCAAGAATTTTAACTCCTGATTTTTCAGCTTTCACAATTCCTGCTTCGATAAGTACAACTGGAGTTACTTCTGCACCGTCTTCAAAGACGTTCAATTGGTCAAGGTTTACAATTGCGTATTCTTTAGCGTTGATGTTAGTGAATCCACGTTTTGGAAGACGACGGAACAATGGAGTTTGTCCACCTTCAAAACCAAGGCGAACTCCGCCACCGCTACGAGCTTTTTGACCTTTTTGACCGCGACCAGATGTTTTACCGTTACCTGATGAAGTACCACGACCAACACGGTTACGTACTTTACGAGAACCTTCTGCAGGTTTCAATTCATGAAGTTTCATTATTATTTTCTCCTCTTTTGTAAAATGCTAGCGCCGATAAGAGAGAAAAGGTTGTCTCCCTTATCAACTCGCCTATACATGGTCATCTTAGATGACTATACCTAGTTTTAGGGGATGAGTATTGCCACATCCCCTAAAAATTCATTAGTTTACTTCTTCAACTGTTACCAAGTGAGATACTGCAGTGATCATACCACGGATAGCAGCGTTGTCTTCTTTGATAACAGAGCTGTTCAATTTGCCAAGTCCAAGTGCTACAACAGTTTTACGTTGTGATGGAATGCGTCCGATTGGAGACTTAGTCAAAGTAATTTTAATTTGAGCCATTTTATCCCCTTTCTTATGCCAAATCAGAAACTGAAATACCACGAAGGGCAGCAACTTCTTCAGCGCGTTTCAATTGTTTCAAACCTTCAACAGTTGCGCGAACAATGTTGATTGGAGTGTTAGAACCAAGTGATTTAGATGTAATATCTGCCACACCTGCTAATTCCACAACGGCACGAACTGCACCACCAGCGGCAACTCCAGAACCTTCTACAGCAGGTTTCAACAATACTTTAGCTCCACCGAATTCTGAAAGAACTTCGTGTGGGATTGTTGTCCCAACCATAGGAACTTCAATCAAGTTTTTCTTAGCATCTTCCACTGCTTTGCGGATTGCTTCTGGAACTTCTTGAGCTTTACCAGTACCAAATCCTACGCGACCGTTGTGGTCACCAACAACAACAAGAGCTGCGAAACGAAGACGACGTCCACCTTTAACAACTTTTGTAACACGGTTGACAGCAACTACGCGTTCTTCTAATTCAACTGCATTGTCTTTAAATGCCATTTTCTAGTGTCCTCCTATTAGAATTTCAATCCGTTTTCACGAGCTGCATCAGCCAAAGCTTTCACACGTCCGTGATATAGATATCCACCGCGGTCGAACACCACTTCTGAAATACCTTTAGCGTTTGCACGTTCTGCAACGAGTTTACCGACAGCAACGGCTTGTTCAGTTTTAGTTCCTTTTGAAACTTCTTTGTCAAGAGTTGAAGCACTTGCGAGCGTTACACCCGCTACGTCATCAATCACTTGAGCGTAGATGCCTGTATTAGAACGGAATACGTTCAAACGTGGGCGATCAGCAGTTCCAGAGAGTTTTCCGCGAACGCGACGGTGGCGTTTTTGGCGGAGTTTGTTTTTATCTGGTTTAGAAATCACAGTTTTCACCTCTTTAGTTTTAAATCGTGTGCTATGCACTAAGTTGGAAAATAGGTTGGTGATTAAAAATCAACCACTCAACATTATTTACCTGTTTTACCTTCTTTACGGCGAACGAATTCACCAACGTAACGGATACCTTTACCTTTATATGGTTCTGGTGAACGAAGGCTACGTACGTAAGCAGCTGTTTGACCAACTACTTCTTTTGAAATTCCGCTAACAACGATTGTTGTTGGGTTTGGAAGTTCAAAAGTAATTCCTTCTGGAGCTTCAACTTCGTCTGGATGAGATTTACCAACAGCCAAAACAAGTTTAGATCCTTGAAGTTGTGCACGGTAACCAACCCCACGCATTTCAAGTTCTTTCTTGAATCCTTCTGATACACCAACAACCATGTTGTTCAAAAGGGCACGAGTAGTTCCGTGGATTGTTTTCATTTCTTTTGAATCGTTTGGACGGTGAAGAGTTACTTCAGTACCTTCCACACGAATTTCAATATCTTTTGAGAACTCACGAGTAAGTTCTCCTTTAGGTCCTTTTACAGTTACAACGTTGTCATTGTTAGTGATTTCAACACCAGCAGGCAACACGATAACTTTATTACCAATACGTGACATGTTTATTTTCTCCTGTTAGATTGTCAGGCCATTACAGCCAGTTTTCACGGGGTTAAATCGATTTCTCGATTAAAGGAACATTTAGATTTCAATTTCAAAGTGAATCTAGACATCGTCTCGCAGGCATAACTTTGGGTTAGGCAAGAGACGATAACGAAGAGTCACAAAGAAATTGGGAGCTAAATATTACCAAACGTAAGCGATAACCTCACCACCAACATTCTTTTGGCGAGCTTCTTTATCAGTAAGCAAACCTTCAGAAGTTGAAAGGATAGCAATTCCAAGTCCGTTAAGAACTTTTGGAAGATCTTCACGTTTTTTGTAGACACGAAGCCCTGGTTTAGAAACACGTTTCAAGTTAGTGATAACTTTTTCACCGTTTGGTCCGTATTTAAGGAATACACGGATGATGCCTTGTTTGTCATCTTCGATGATTTCTACGTTCTTAACAAAACCTTCGCGTTTAAGGATTTCAGCAATCCCTTTTTTGATGTTTGATGCAGGTACTTCAAGTACTTCGTGTTTCGCTTGGTTAGCGTTACGAATACGAGTTAGGAAATCTGCGATTGGGTCAGTCATAACCATTTTGTTTTTCTCCTCTTACTAGTAGTTTGCAAGTTGCACTTGCTAGTTAATGATTGAGCTGGGCTCAGATAGTATTGACACATTCAAATGAGAGAACTCTTATTTGAACACGAGCTACAACCTGTGCAAAAAAGATAAATTTGTTTTGGAGCATCGCTCCTTCTCCAAATTTCCTATTTTTGCTGTGGTTGTTACGCTCTTTGTATCATGATATTACCAAGATGCTTTTGTTACACCAGGAATTTGTCCTTTGTAAGCTAATTCACGGAAGCAAACACGGCAAAGTTTAAATTTGCGGTAAACTGAATGTGGACGACCACATTTTTCACAACGAGTATAAGCTTGAGTAGAGAACTTCGCTGGACGTTTGTTCTTAGCAATCATTGATTTTTTAGCCATTAGATTTACCTCCTATATTATTTTGCAAAAGGCATTCCAAGGCCTGTAAGCAATGCACGTGACTCTTCGTCAGTGTTAGCAGTTGTTACGATAACGATGTCAAGACCACGAGTTTTGTCAACGTCATCAAAGTTGATTTCTGGGAAGATCAATTGTTCTTTCACACCAAGTGTGTAGTTTCCGCGTCCATCAAATGATTTTGTTGGAACACCGTGGAAGTCACGCACACGTGGAAGTGAAACTGAAACCAATTTGTCCAAGAATTCGTACATACGTTCACCACGAAGGGTAACTTTTGCACCGATCGCTACACCTTCACGAAGACGGAAGCCGGCGATTGATTTTTTAGCTTTAGTGATAAGTGGTTTTTGACCTGAGATAAGTGCCAATTCTTCAGCAGCTTTTTCAAGACTTTTAGCGTTTGATACAGCTTCACCAACACCCATGTTCAAAACGATCTTATCTACTTTAGGCACAGCCATCACTGATGAGTAGTTGAATTGTTCTGTCAAAGCAGGAACTACTTCATTAAGATATTTTTCTTTTAAACGATTTGCCATTATACTTCTCCTTTCCTTCGTGATTAATCAAGCACTTCGCCTGATTTTTTGTTGTAGCGAACTTTTTTACCGTCTACAAATTTGTAACCAACACGACCAGCTACACCATTTTTGTCCAAAACTTGAACGTTTGATACGTGGATAGCTGCTTCTTTCTCGATGATACCACCTTGAGGAAGCTCGTTAGTTGGACGTTGGTGTTTCTTAACGATGTTAACACCTTCAACGATAACTTTGTTTACTTTTGGAAGGGCAGTAAGGACAACAGCTTCTGTTCCCTTATCTTTACCAGCGATTACGCGAACTTTGTCGCCTTTTTTTACAAACATTAGGTTTCTCCTTGATTTTTCTTACGCCCATAAGGGCACCCTAGCCTGAAGCTAGGGGACTAGTTTGTTTGTTTTTGCTCTGCGAAAATCAAAGCAATCCTTCGTCAGTTTCAACTCACCTAACTTAAGTTATGCTTTCGTCTTACTTCCTAGACTTGTTTTAATTTTCTTTGAGCAACAAATTAAAGTACTTCTGGAGCAAGTGACACGATCTTCATGAAGCCACCTTCACGCAATTCACGTGCAACTGGGCCAAAGATACGTGTTCCGCGAGGAGTTTTGTCTTCACGGATGATAACTGCTGCGTTTTCGTCAAATTTGATGTATGAACCATCAGCACGACGAGCACCTGATTTAGTACGAACGATAACAGCTTTTACAACGTCACCTTTTTTAACCGCACCACCAGGAGTAGCTTGTTTTACAGATGCCACGATAACATCACCGATGTTTGCAAATTTACGTCCTGAACCACCAAGAACTTTGATAGTCAAGATTTCGCGCGCACCGCTGTTGTCTGCGACTTTCAAACGAGTTTCTGTTTGAATCATTTCAGTTTTCTCCTTTCAGGTTTGATTAGATGATGACCGCTTCTTCAACAACTTCTACAAGACGGAAACGTTTTGTAGCTGAAAGCGGACGAGTTTCCATGATACGTACGATATCGCCTTCTTTGGCAACATTGTTTTCATCATGTGCTTTGTATTTTTTAGAGTAGTTAATACGTTTACCATAGACTGGGTGGTTACGTTTTGTTTCAACTACAACTGTGATTGTCTTGTCCATTTTGTCAGATACAACACGTCCAACAAGAACTTTACGATTATTGCGTTCCATTGAAATTTCTCCTTCCCTAGTCTATTATTTCGCTTCAGATTGAACTGTTTTGATACGAGCGATTTGTTTTTTAACTTCTTTCAAGCGAGCTGTTTGTTCCAATTGACCAGTAGCAGCTTGGAAACGAAGTTCAAACAATTCTTTTTTCAATTCGTTTTCGCGCTTCGCGAGTTCTTCTTGAGAAAGACCACGAAGTTCTTTAACAAATTCTTTTACTTCATTAAGTTTCATGCCTTCTCCTTATTCTGCTTCACGTTTTACGAATTTACATTTAACTGGCAATTTGTGGCTTGCAAGACGAAGCGCTTCGCGAGCAATCTCTTCAGATACACCAGCGATTTCGAACATCACTTTACCACGTTTAACTGGTGCTACCCAACCTTCAGGTGCCCCTTTACCAGATCCCATACGCACACCGATAGCTTTAGCAGTGTATGATTTGTGTGGGAAGATTTTAATCCAAACTTTACCACCACGTTTCATGTAACGAGTCATGGCGATACGAGCAGCTTCGATTTGGCGGTTAGTGATCCAGTGGCTAGTTGTAGCTTGAAGACCGTATTCACCGAATGCTACTTCTTTTCCACCTTTTGCTTCACCGCGCATTTTTCCACGGAATTCACGACGGTGTTTAACACGTTTAGGTACTAACATTGGTTATTTACCTCCTTTAGTGTTTTTACGAGCTGGAAGAACTTCACCACGGTAGATCCATACTTTAACACCAAGTTTACCGTATGTAGTATCTGCTTCTTCCCAAGCGTAATCGATATCTGCACGAAGTGTGTGAAGTGGAACAGTTCCTTCAGAGTATCCTTCAGCACGGGCGATATCTGCACCGTTCAAACGACCTGATACTTGAGTTTTGATCCCTTTTGCTCCAGCACGCATTGCACGTTGGATTGCTTGTTTTTGTGCACGACGGAAAGCGACACGTTGCTCCAATTGACGAGCAATTCCTTCACCTACAAGGTGAGCATCCAAATCAGGTTGTTTGATTTCGATGATGTTGATGTGTACTTGTTTTCCAGTCAATTTGTTAAGTTTTGCACGGAGTGCATCAACGTTAGCACCACCTTTACCGATAACCATACCTGGTTTAGCAGTGTGAAGTGAAACGTTAACTTTGTTTACTGCGCGTTCAATTTCGATAGTTGAAACTGCTGCGTCAGCAAGTTCTTTTTGAACGAATTTACGGATTGCAAGATCTTCATGAAGGTAATCCGCGTATTCTTTTTCAGCATACCATTTGGCATCCCAATCACGGATGATGCCGACACGCATACCAATTGGATGTACTTTTTGACCCACGATGTTACCTCCTTATTTTTCTGCAACAGCCACAGTGATGTGAGCTGTACGTTTGTTGATTGGTGAAGCTGAACCTTTCGCACGTGGACGGAAACGTTTCATAGTTGGTCCTTCGTTTGCGAATGCTTCAGATACTACCAAGTTAGCTTTGTCCAAACCAAAGTTGTTTTCAGCGTTAGCTACAGCTGAATTCAAAACTTTCAAGATGATTTCAGCAGCTTTGTTTGGTGTGAATGTCAAGATTGCAATAGCATCAGCTACGCTTTTACCACGGATGTTGTCAAGAACAAGACGTGATTTACGAGGTGAAACACGTACTGTACGAGCCATTGCTTTAGCTGAAGTAATTTCTGCCATTTATGTTCTCCTTATTTTCTACGTGTTTTCTTGTCGTCTGCAGCGTGACCTTTGTAAGTACGAGTTGGTGCAAATTCACCAAGTTTGTGACCTACCATGTCTTCTTGGATGTAAACAGGTACGTGTTTACGTCCGTCATAAACTGCAATAGTGTAACCAATGAAACTTGGGAAGATCGTTGAACGACGTGACCAAGTTTTGATAACTTTTTTCTTTTCGTCGTTAGCTTGAGCTTCAACTTTTTTCATCAAATGCTCATCGACGAAAGGTCCTTTTTTAAGACTGCGTCCCATTTTTATATTTTCTCCTTTAAATGTTGTACCACAGCGGCTTGCGCTCACATGGAGCGCTACCGAGCTGGCGGATTTCCTAGTTGCTTAGGCGACTAGTTTACTATTATTTCTCGTTGCGACGACGAACGATAAGTTTGTCAGATTTCGCTTTCTTGTTACGAGTTTTAAGACCAAGAGCAGGTTTGCCCCATGGAGTAGATGGTGCTTTACGACCAACTGGCGCTTTACCTTCACCACCACCGTGTGGGTGATCGTTAGGGTTCATTACAGAACCACGAACTGTTGGGCGGATACCTTTCCAACGGCTACGTCCTGCTTTACCAAGGTTCACAAGTCCATGTTGTTCGTTTCCGACAACACCAACTGTAGCACGACAAGTTCCAAGGATCATACGTACTTCGCCAGATTGAAGACGAACAAGAACGTATTTACCTTCTTGACCCAATACTTGAGCAGAAGCTCCAGCTGCACGTACCAATTCTCCACCACGACCTGGTTTCAACTCGATATTGTGGATCAAAGTACCAACTGGGATGTTAGCAAGTGGAAGAGCGTTTCCGACTTTGATATCTGCTTCAGAACCTGAAACGATACGTTGACCAACTTCGAGACCTTTTGGAGCGATGATGTATGCTTTCACACCGTCAGTGTAGTGTACAAGAGCGATGTTTGCAGAACGGTTTGGATCGTACTCGATAGTTTTAACAACTGCTTCAACGTTGTCTTTGTTACGTTTGAAGTCAACCAAACGGTAGAAACGTTTGTGTCCACCACCTTGGTGACGAACAGTGATACGACCGTTGTTGTTACGACCAGCCTTGCTCTTCAAAGCAACAAGCAATGATTTTTCAGGGGTGCTTGTTGTGATTTCAGCGAAATCCAAAGAAGTCATATTACGGCGACCGTTTGTTGTTGGTTTATAAACACGAATTCCCACGATATTTCCTCCTTAGATTATTCAGCTTCAGCAGCAAACAACTCGATTGCTTTTGAATCAGCTGTAAGTGTGATGATAGCTTTTTTAGTTTTGTTAGTAAAACCAGTGTAACGTCCAACACGTTTTGCTTTTGGTTTTACGTTGATTGTGTTAACGTTGGCAACTTTAACACCTTCGAAAGCAGCTTCAACAGCTTGCTTGATCAAAAGTTTGTGTGCACGAGTGTCAACTTCAAATACATATTTTCCTGCTTCAAGTTGAGCCATTGAACTTTCAGTGATAACAGGTTTTTTGATAACATCATACAAATTCATTATGCAAGAACCTCCTCGATTTTAGAGATAGCTGCTTGTGTGACAAGAAGTTTGTCGCTATTTGCGATGTCAAGAACACTTGCAGTTGTAGCAGTTGCAACTTTCACGTTTGGAAGGTTACGAGCTGAAAGAGCTGCGAATTCATTTCCTTCTTCAAGGATAACAAGAACTTTAGAATCGATGCTCAATGCTGCAAGAACTTTTGCAAATTCAGCAGTTTTTGGAGCTGTAAATGAAAGAGCGTCTACAGCTACGAATTTGTTTTCAGCAACTTTTTCAGAGTAAACTGATTTAAGAGCTAGGCGACGAACTTTTTGTGGAAGTTTGTAGCCGTATGAACGTGGAGTTGGTCCGAAGACAACACCACCACCACGCCATTGTGGTGAGCGGATAGAACCTTGACGAGCACGTCCAGTTCCTTTTTGACGCCATGGTTTGCGTCCACCACCTGATACTGCAGAGCGGTTTTTAACAGCGTGTGTTCCTTGACGAAGGCTTGCGCGTTGGCTGATGATCACATCAAACACAACTGATTCATTTGGTTCAATACCAAATACTGCATCGTTAAGAACAACTTGGCCAGCTTCTTTACCAGTTTGGTCAAATAATGTTACGTTTGCCATTGTGACTGATTTCCCCTTTCTTTATTATTTACCAGCTTTAACTGCTGATTTGATAGTGATAAGAGATTTCTTAGCACCTGGTACGTTACCTTTGATAAGGATAACGTTCTTTTCTGGAACAACTTGTACAACTTCAAGGTTTTGAATTGTTACGCGGTCGCCACCCATGCGTCCTGCAAGGTTTTTACCTTTGAATACGCGGTTAGGTGCAACAGGTCCCATAGAACCTGGACGACGGTGGTAACGAGAACCGTGTGCCATTGGTCCACGTGATTGTCCGTGGCGTTTGATGACACCTTGGAAACCTTTACCTTTAGAAGTACCAGTTACGTCAACAACGTCTCCAGCTGCGAATGTTTCAACTGTAATTTCAGCACCAACTTCCAAGCCTTCAACGTTTTTGAATTCACGAATGAAGCGCTTAGGAGCCGTGTTAGCTTTCGCTACATGTCCTTTAGCAGGTTTGTTGCTCAATACTTCGCGTTTGTCATCGAAACCAACTTGGATAGCGTTGTATCCGTCTGTTTCAACAGTTTTAACTTGAAGAACAACGTTTGGAGTTGCTTCAATAACTGTTACAGGGATCAATTCGCCAGCTTCAGTGAAGATTTGAGTCATTCCCACTTTTTTCCCTAAGATTCCTTTTGTCATGAGAAAATAGTTCCTTTTCTATATTTTTTATTCAAAAAGTTTTTAACGAGCGTTTTTTATGCTCAAGGTATCAAGCTTTAGATTAAAGTTTGATTTCTACGTTTACACCACTTGGAAGATCCAATTTCATCAAAGCATCAACTGTTTTTTGAGTTGGGTTAACGATATCGATCAAACGTTTGTGTGTACGCATTTCAAATTGTTCGCGAGAGTCTTTGTATTTGTGAGTCGCACGAATAATTGTGTAGAGGCTACGCTCAGTTGGAAGTGGGATTGGACCCGCAACTTGTGCACCTGTACGAGTAGCTGATTCTACGATTTTTGCAGCCGCTGTGTCAAGCGTACGGTGTTCGTAAGCTTTCAAACGGATACGGATTTTTTTGTTTGCCATCTTTTTCTCCTTTTCGTCTATTTAAGATAATAGGCTAGCTCCACAAGAAAACCGACGCGCGTTGCGTGGCAATGCAACCGAGCGTGTCGCAACCTCTTGCATCAAAGCTAAGGCTGTAATTTACAGCACCATAATAGAATAACACAAAGCCCCTGCGATTGCAAGGGATTTGTAAGCTTTTTTTCGTTTTTTTAAGATGAAACTGTTTTCTCTTTTTATCTTTTCAAAATTACGGATTTATAACTATAAAAAACTACCTTTTCTTCTATATAATGTGTGCCATTTTGACCTTGAATGTATCTTCTGATTGATCTACTAAAATGTCCGCTTTAGACTCGGTCTCTCTATAGTATCGCAGATACTGCTCCCGTCTCATCTGATGGCTAGCTAATACAAAAGATGCATCGCGATTTCTCATAGTCGTATCTCGAGCTAAGCGCCTCTTTAATTCGGTCTCCTCATCCGTGTAGAAACAGATGGTTTTGTCAAAGAGTTCCTTGGGTAGAAAGCCCACAGACATCCCTTCAACAATCAGAATCGGCTTGGCTCCAGATAAGATTTCACTAGCCTTCCACGGTTCATCGATTGTTAAGACATCCATACCTGCCTGCAAGGCGAGAATATCTCTCTGTAAACTTGCCAGTTCATGCGCCACTGAGAGACAAGCTGTCACCTTTTGATTTGGTGCTTGCTTTGGTACTACCAGGTGACGTTCTGAGGTGATATAGGGATCTGTTTCTAGTAAATTTACTGTAGTAGAATCTAAAGCTTGATATAATTCCTGTACAAAGGTTGATTTACCCGAAGCCCCATGACCGTAGATCCCCAGTGTCCTAACTCTTCCCGTTTCAATCTCTGAAACCAGTTGTTCTATCAGGTCTTTTTTCTTCATTCTCTCTTCACCTGCTCATAGCTTTCTTTTCCGTCATTAAGCTTGTCCCAAATCACTACTTGCCCACTTTTGAGGGATTTTTGCACATCGATAATTCGTTGATTGGAAGAACCTCGGAACTGGAGCATAAGATTGCGCTTGCTTTTGTCATAACGACCATCGACAAGGATGTCAATCAGCGACAAGAGTTCCAGTTTGTCTGGAGTCTCCAGCATCATTTCTTCCCAAGTATAACCTGTCCAGGACCAGATGTCTTTATCTGGTAATTCCTTCCGAATGCGTTTCACGAGAGGCAGGAGAATGCCCGTATTGAGGAATGGCTCTCCTCCCAGTAAGGTCAATCCTTGAACATAGGGCTGGGCAAGGTCTGTCATGATTTGTTCTTCTAATTCTGCCGTATAGGGAATGCCTGCGTTGAAAGACCAAGTCGCAACATTATAGCACCCTTCGCAGTGAAACATGCAACCTGATACATAGAGAGAGTTTCGCACACCTTCTCCATCGACAAAGTTAAAGGCCTTATAATCAATGATCCGTCCTTTACTAAGTTCCTCACTTTTCCATTCACCTGGTTTTGGTGTATTCCATGTCATCCTTTTACTCCAAATCTATCCAGTAACGTTCTACACCATTTCGAACATCCTCAAACACCCCACCATTTGCCACAATCACCGCTCTGCTAGCCGGATTTTCCACACTGCAGGTCACAAGCGCTTTTTTAATATTCTTTTCCTTAGCAACTTGTAAACCTTGTCGGAGGGACTCTTTTGCATAGCCCTTGCCTCTTTCTGATGGACGAATGGAGTAGCCAATATGGCCCCCATTTTCTAGTAAGTAGTCATTTAATCGGAGACGAAGGTTGAGAAAGCCAAGAGCCTGGCCTGCTACGTCAAAACTAACCAGCTGGATAGCAGGGACCCAGTTTTCAGGAATATTGAGGCCCGCTTCCACTTGAGGATTTTCTTCTAGCCACTCTTCATAAACAAAATTGTTGGCGTTCCAAAACCCACCATCGTGGGCTGATTGAGTCTGTTCAAACTCTGCCATCATCTCTAAAACTGCTTCTTTATCTGCCAATCTTGGTCTGCGTAGTATCATTTTTACCTCCAATTAAGAGAAAAGCGAGAGCGGACTCTCACTTTTTCTTGTTCTTATTTAAAAATTGTTCTCTAAGATTGAGCAAGCGTTCTTTTTTACCAGCTCCACCTTTCGAATGTTTTTCATGATAACGGGTCACTTGTGCGCGTCCCTTATCGTCTAATTGGTATTTCCCCATTCCATTTCCTTCTAATTTGTTACTTCATGTCCGGCTGTTTTAATGGTTGAACCGTTCATGTGTTTGACACGCGCAGCGATTTCCTTGTGACGTCCGTTAACCATCGGACGCGCTTGAGGATTTCCCAGATAACCACACGTACGTTTGACCACGTCTACTGTTTTAGGGTCGCTATTGCCACAGTTGGGACAAGCAAAGCCTCTCTCAGTCGGTTCGAAATCCCCTTCAAAATCACACTTGTAACAGCGGTCAATCGGAGTATTGGTTCCTAGATAGCCAACACGGTCATAGGCATAGTCCCAGACAGCTTCCAAGGCCTTAGGATTTTGTTGAAGAACTGGATACTCACAATAGTGGATAAAGCCACCTGACGCACCTGCTTCTGGATAGACTTTTTCAAAATCCAGTTTTTCAAACGGTGTTGGATTTTTACGGACATCATAGTGGAAAGAGTTGGTGTAGTATTCCTTGTCCGTGATATCAGGAATAGAGCCGAACTTCTCTGTATCCAAGCGACAGAAGCGATCTGTCAAACTTTCAGACGGTGTGGAGTAGATAGAGAAATGGTAATCATATTGATCTGACCACTCTTCCACCCGACGTTTCATATCACGAATGATGTCAAGAGTGAATTCCTTGGCTTCTGGATTGTGTTCCCAGCTATTGCCAAAGAAGACAGTCGCCACTTCATACAAGCCGATATAGCCTAGCGAAACTGTCGCACGGCGATTCTTAAAGAGTTGGTCAACACTTTCTTCTTTTCCAAGACGGCGACCAAAGGCTCCATACTGATAAAGGATCGGGGCATTTGCCGGTGTTGCTTCCTTGGTTCGTTCAACACGATAAACCAGAGCATCCTCCGCGATGTTCATTCGCTCGTTGAAGATTTCCCAGAACTTGTTCAAGTCACCTTCGGACTCGAGAGCGATACGAGGCAGATTGACTGTCACAACACCTAGGTTCATACGACCTGAATTGACCTCAACACCATTCTCATCCTTCCATCCTTGGAGGAAAGAACGGCATCCCATAGGAACCTTGAAGGAGCCTGTCAGCTCGATAATCTTATCATAGGACAAGACATCTGGGTACATCCGCTTGGTTGCACACTCAAGAGCCAACTGTTTGATGTCGTAGTTAGGTGAACCTTCTTCTAAATTGAGTCCTCTTTTCAACGTAAAGATGAGTTTAGGGAAGATGGCTGTTCGATGTTCTGAACCAAGACCCTTGATACGAATGGTCAAGATAGCTTTTTGAATTTCCCGCTCAAAACGACTAGTTCCTAAACCAAAACCGAGCGAAGTAAAAGGTGTTTGTCCATTTGAAGTGAAGAGAGTGTTGATTTCATACTCAAGAGATTGCATGGCATCGTAGATGTCTTTTTGGGTTTTCTTCCAAGCGTAAGCTTCCCGTTTATCAGGTAGGACCCACTCTTCGGCATCCTTGAGGTGCTTTTGGTAATTCTTCTCCGCATAAGGTGCCAAGACTTCATCGATACGGTCAGCTGAACAGCCCCCGTACTGGCTAGATGCTACATTAGCGATGATTTGGGAAATCTGAGCTGTCGCAGTCTGGATAGACTTGGGACTCTCTACCTCTGCATTCCCAATCTTAAAACCATTTTCCAACATGCCTTTAAAATCAATCAAACAGCAGTTGGTCATCGGAGTGTAGGGGCTGTAGTCCAAGTCATGATAGTGGATATCCCCTTTTTGGTGAGCATTAGCTACGTGCTTAGGAAGCATTTGCAGCCCGATTGACTTCCCAACAATCCCTGCTGTCAAATCACGTTGGGTGTTGAAGACATCGCTGTCTTTATTGGCATTTTCATTGACAACTGCTTGATCTTTATTGAGAAGTTTATGGATACTAAAGTTGATATCTGTCGCTTTTGAGCGCTCAAAATCCCTTTGTGTCCGATAAGTGATATACTCCTCAGCTAGCGAATATTCTTTGGCTTCAAGGAGTTCATGTTCTACGACATTTTGAATTTCGTAAATCTTGACACCTTGAGGGAAGCGACTGTGAATTTCAGTGACGATTCTTTCAACTAGACCATTTAGGCGTTTTTCTACTAGAGGCGTAACGTCCATAACCTTTTCCGCCGCCTTGTGGAGAGCCTTGTCAATCTTGTCTACATCAAACACCACTCGTCTACCATCTCGTTTTTCAACGAACAAGGTGGGAACGGTTGCAAGCTTTTCTTCTAATACAATCATATCCATGCTCTTTTCTAAAATATTGTTGAATTGTTTATATTCAGTATTATACCACTCTAAAAATAAAAATCAATATCTTGTGTTAAAAATCCCAAATTTTTTAAAATTCCACAAGATATTGATTTTTTGTTATTTTGATTTATATAGTTTGAACTCGCTAGTATCTGTTTGAACAAGCTCATAGTTTTCACTGAGCCAGCTCTCTACATCTGACCACAAGGCAACTTTTTGATTGACCACAATCATCTTCGGTTGATTCTCTTTCAGGTCATTCATCAGTTTGGTTTTATTTTCATCGCTTGCAGTATAAAGTGTTGGAGTTGATAGAGAAGTCGGCGCCAAGCGTTCACTTGTACGGTAGAAATCTGGACGATCATCCCAAGCATAGACACGATCCTCAGAACTCGTTTGTTGTTTGACCACGCTGGCAAGACGTTCTCTCTCCCGATAAGTCGCTGGGTGCGAAAGGTAGCGACTCACAATAGGAAGAACAATGAGGTAGGCAAGGGCAATCAGTGGTAGATAGAAATTTCCTTTAAGGAAAGAAGTTTGTTTCTCACGTCTTCTTCTACGACGACTCCCTCCCTCAGAAACATCTTCCTTGATTCCTGTCAGAAGGAGCAAGACCAAGAAAGGAATTAGCACCACAAGACGAGTACCGTTGACAGGTTCATTAGAGAGAATCAAGATTCCCAAAGAAACCAACAATCCCAAGCTAGCAGCAATCGATAAGGCATATTGCTTGGCTGGTTTTGACTGGAACAAACCTGCAAAGAGCAAACTAAGGGAACCTAGCCCAATGGCAAGTAAGCCGTAGAAGGCTGCATTTTCAAGCAAATGCGAGTTTGAAAAGATGCTAAGAGTATTTACCGGATACAAGGTCTGACTAATGGCATCTCCAAAACTACCTGTCCACACTGTATAGTAGCCTAAAGGATAGAATAAGAGTGAAAATCCTAGGGCTGACGCAAAGAACTGATATAGACCATGAACAAAGTGACCTTTGCCTAGATTAAAGCCGATAATCCCCAAGGCCAGTACAGCCGCAAACAAGGCGGTTGGGATTGGCGCAAGGAAGAAAGCGAGAGCAAGGCTCATCCCCACTCGTACAAATCCTTTGTCGTCCTTTGGAAAAGCTAGATAATTTGTAACGATACTCAATGAATAAAATAGGAAAGGCAGGGCTAGCAAAAGAGCATAACCGCCACCAAAAGCGAGACCCGCTACAAGCAAGTATAAAATAAAGACAACTCGCTTCGCTTCCTTTTCTTGGCCGGCAAGAGTATTCGCAGCCTTAAAAAGAAAAACACCTGCTCCAAACAAGGCCAACCACTCAACCAAAGCAATCAGAATACTGCCTTGAAAAAGGTAGGTTAGCACATAATAGAGCAATCCCTCCGTCCCAAAATAATCTGTATACATTTGACCATTTTGATGCAAGGCCCAACCGGTATAAAGATCCTGAGTTTGTTGCGGACTGACTAAACCAAAAATAAAAGGCAGGGCAACCGAAATGGCTGTGGCCACTAAACTCCAAAGCAAAATACTAAAAAAGGGAATGGGAGCTCCTTCTCGTTTCTCTGGCACTGACCAGTCTTGGTAATGAGATTCTTCTTGTTTCTCATCTATTTTCCCGTATACGTTCATTCAATTTCTCCTCTAAGTTTATCTGTTTTAGTATATCAAAATCTTACAGGAATGTCAGCTTGGGATTGATATTTGCTTAATTTCTTATCCAATATCGCAAAGCGTTCGATTTCACGAAAACGATGTAACCTACTAGCTTTATACTCTTTAAAAAAATCTTCATCTTCTAGATTGAGCATTGTTTTCTCCTTTACCTATCTATTCGTAAGAAGAAAAAATAAGATCCAGCCTTGGGCTAGATCTTGGTCGATAGTTAGAGCATAGGTGCAAACAACTGGACAATTTCCTTGATTAGGCTTTGATACCAGCTGGTTTTGATAGTGTGAGGATAAATTTCTTGAGAAACTTTAAAAATCTCTTCGAAGTCTCTTTCAATATCGATGATGGACTGCGTTCTATAAAGTAAGACGGCATTTTCATAGTGGTGGAGCAAGCTCCGATAGTCAAAATTGATGGTCCCCACAGTAGCTGCCTCTCCATCGACAAGCATTTGCTTGCTATGAAGGAATCCCGGACTGTACTCATAAATACGAACCCCTGCAGATAACAAGTCTGGATAGGCTCCTCGAGTAACTAACTGAATAACCTTCTTATCTGGGATACACGGTGTCACAATTCGCACATCTACCCCTCTCAATGCTGCATTTTTGATACTTTCGGTGAGATCATAGTCCGCAATCAGATAGGGAGTCGTGATATAGACGTAATCTGTAGCTTGATTGATAAGATTTTGGTAGACCGTTTTTCCAACTTGAGCTCTGTAGATGGGTTTTGGCCCACTGCTATAGGGAATACAGAGCCCCATCCCGTCTCTGGGGTGATTTTCTAGATGGTATTGGTCAAAGTCACTAATCTCTCCACGGTTGATATACCATGCAGATAAAAAAAGTCTGGTAAAAGCCTTAACTGCTGGTCCATCCAAACGAATCCCACTATCCTTCCAGTAACCAAAACGTTCGATATGGTTGATATACTCATCGGCCAGATTGACACCACCTGTATAGGCAATCTGCCCATCAATAATCATGATTTTACGGTGGTCACGGTTGTTATAAGCAACGGTCAAACGTGGAATCACCTTGTTAAATTTGTGGGCTTCAATCCCTCGACCACGAAGCTGGACGGTGTAATCTCCAGGTAAGGTTGCCATACAACCAATATCATCATAGAGAAGCTTCACCTCTACTCCTTGAGCTGCCTTTTCTTCCAAAATCTCCAAAATACTATTCCACATCAAACCTTCTTCGATGATATAGTATTCGAGAAAGATAAACTTCTCAGCTTTCTTGAGATCCTCTAGCATCTGATGCCACATGCTTTCACCAGATGCAAAAAATTGTGTATCCGTTCGATCATAGACATCAGCATTCGTATCCATGCTGAGGAGAGATTTGATAACTCCGTAAGCTGACTTGTCCTGCTCTTTTAACTCCAAACGGAGAGCTCTGCTATTGTCCTCTCGATCAACCATTGATTGGAGCTGCTTTAGCTGCTTCATTTCTTTTTTAGATAAACGGCGTTCTCCAAACATGATATAGAGCAAGGGTCCAAACACTGGTACAAAGGCTACTAACAGCCATGTTACCTTACTCTCAGGATTCATAGACCGATTGACAATCGATACAATGGTCGCTAAACTCACTAAAATGACTAGGATAATCCAGACAATTGGAGCCATTTGCCCTAGATAGAGAAATAAACCAAAGACGATAAACAACTCTGCCAACATGATGGTAATACTGAAACCATATTTGGACATGAGTAGCTGCATTTTTCTAGCTGTCATACATCCCCTTTCTTTTCTAACATTCTCCTTAACTGCTTGATAAACTAATGTTTCTACTAGTATACCTCAGTTCAGGGGTAGATGGCAACCTTTTACCTTTGCTCAAGTTCCAGTCGTTCCGTGTTTAGATGATTATTACAATTTCAAAGCCAACATATTGACCGTCATACCAGCTGCAGTCCCCATAAGGTAGACGACATCTCCCTCCTTGATAAGTCCATGCTCCAAAGAATAA
Organism: Streptococcus oralis; assembly: GCF_006175905.1. GTDB lineage: Bacteria > Bacillota > Bacilli > Lactobacillales > Streptococcaceae > Streptococcus > Streptococcus oralis_BG. The sequence goes on along the minus strand of NZ_SSNB01000001.1, from coordinate 815,735 downwards.
GCCAAGCCAAACGGTACAGAGACTGACACCATATTTCCATAGTCAGTGACGAGATTGAGGTACTGATCCTCAGCCACACCTAGTTTTTCCATGACCAAAGGAAGAGCACGACTTGCTTGGTGAGGAATGATATAGTCCACGTCTGCCAAGGCTAGCTGTGTTTTTTCTTGAAACTCTTCAAACATGACTGGGATTTTACGAGCAGACAAGAGGAGGATTTTCTTCCCCTTCATGTCAAACATATAGTTGGTCTTCGTCGCTTCAGAGTACTCTTTTGGTTGAAAAGAAGTCAGACCTCCACGAATCTCCGTATCGTGAGCCCCTTCTGACCAAGTACGTTGGAGACTAGCAATGACCCCTTTTTCCTGATGACTTTTTTGGAAAATAAAGGCTGCTGCCCCATCACTAAAGAGTTCAAAACTTTCTTTCTGCTTGGGATTGAGCCCTAAACTACCAACCTCACTAGACACAATCAAGACACGATTGTATTCGCCCGCCTCAATCAAGTGGGACATAGTCGATAGAGCAGAAATAAAGCTGGTACAAGTTGTATTGATGTCCATTGCTGGAATTGAGAGTCCTTTTGCCACGCGCTCATGAATCAAGGCAGCCGTACAAGGAATAGGCTGAACACCAACTGCACTAGCTGATACAAGGCAATCGATATCTTTAATATCCAAATTTGCATGTTCAAGTGCACGGTGGATAGCTTCTTCTGCCAAGTCGAGTTGCGTTTCTTCATTTTCAACTACACGATAACGGGTCTGGTCTTTAAATTGAACTGTATGCTTTGGAAGGCAAATGCCATAACCTGCGATTTCTACATGTCTTTTTACTTCTGTCATTGTCTTTTTTCCTTTCATAAACGTTGGATACGTTTGAGTTTACGGCTAGTATCCCAGTGATAATCTGAAAATTGGATTTGAGGAACTATGAACTCTTTTTGCTGGGCCAAGAGTTGGAACTGTGCTAAAATTGCTGTCTCTACGTCCTCATCTCGTCGGCTTAAACAAACTTCCACTAATTTCTCGGAATGTTGCTTAACTTGATAATCTCCTACATTCTCCACAAAGAGGATGCAACGCCTGATAAAGTCTGGATAGATGGTTACCTGCCCGCCATTCTGCCCTTCAAAGTAGAAGATATCATCAGAACGTCCTTCGACCTTGTCAATCCGTGTATAGTAGGAGCCACAGGAACAAGGCTCCGGATTTTCAACCAAGATATCATTGAGCTGGTAGCGATAAACAGGCTGACTACTTCGCTTAAAGTCCGTAATCACTGGATAAAAACGGCGGTCATCTAGATACTGCTTTTCCACAAATATAATGTCTTCGTTGAGATGTAGATTACCAGCTGAGCAAGTGCAGGCTAGGAAACCTTCTGTCGCCTGATAAACTTGGTCAATGATGGATAGAGAAAAGGCTTCTGCGATCCGTCCCCTATCACTATCTTCCAAGATTTCCGCCACCGAAACGATTTTTTGTGGGTGAATAGCTAACTCTCCATCCTTGAGACGCTTGCTCAATTCAATCAACATCGAGGCTGGCGCCACAATAATCGTTGGTTGATAGTTGTTGAGTCGCTCTATATGCTCATCTGTATGTTTGAAAATATCAAAATACTCTAGACGAATGAGCGCCGTATTGATGGTCTGATAGAGTTCATTATCAGCTCTCAGGAAAAAGGCGATGCGGTGTCCAAAAAGCTGCCCCTTGGGCAACATCTTTGCCAAGATAGCCGCAGCCCACATACTTCGCTCTTTCTCTGTTGTGATAAAGAGCCCCCGATGTCCAGATGTCCCTGAAGATAGACCGACGGCCACTTCCCCTTTAAGTTCAGTGAAATCACGGGTCTTCTCGCTTTCAATAGCTAAGGATAAGGCTTCATCTCTATCCACTCCTTGGGTGTTGAGCTCATTAAAATGTTCCATCATAAAAGCCTTGTCCATATGGTCAAAGTTGCTAGGAACCCCATTTTTAAAGTAGGGAGACTCTCGCTTTAAAAAGTCCATATAGTTGGCTAATTGCTTTTTCTGATAGTTTTCTACAGCTTCTCGAGATTTGAAATGATGAAGCCAACGAGTTTGGATAAAGGTTTTAAGAAAGGTTATTTTTTTCATGTAAGATTGACTCTATCCTTTCTACAGGATCATGGCTAACAACTACCCCAATACCGGCTTTTAAGACTTCCTCCAGAAACTCTGTCCCCCTGATATAGTCGGTCTTATTATCCTGGACCAAGGAAGGAATCAGGTGCATCTGCTTGGTGTAAGGTAAGAGGTCAATTCCCCAACAGAGGTCCGCTGCAATAAGGAGATTAAGATCTGGAAAATATAGACAGGCTTGCCCCCTAGCATGCCCATCAACAGAGGCTACTAGGATACTGCCATCTCCGAAAAGATCACAAATCGGACGATAGGGAAAAGTTGAAACTTGCTGGTCAGCTCTGATAATGGTTAGATTTTTCTCAAAAGAAGCTGGTAAAAACTCCTTGAAAATCAAGTCTTTCAACTTGGGTTTTTGGTAGACTTCATATACTTCTTTTGTCAAGATAAAGGTTGCATGAGGAAAGAAACTAGCTCCTCCCAGATGATCTGGATGTAGGTGTGATAGAAGAACATAGTTAATTTCTTCTGGTTTGATTCCCTTCGCTTCCAGCAAACGTGAAATCTGGTCCTTCTCCGTCATTTGAACGGGCGTTCCTAGCCGATAGAAACCATAGCGAAGCCGGGTCTTAATATCGTAATGATAGCCTGTGTCATAGAGGAGATAGCCCTTGTCCCTGTGTTTGATAAGAAAAACACCTGCTGGAAAGGTCATCTTTTGATTCTTGACTCCCTTAAATAGCAAACCTGTGTAGCTGGTACAGTAGCCTGCTGGGAAATAATCAATGCTTTCGATAATCTTGGACATATTGTTCAATCCCTTCCGAAATACTGATTTGAGGGCGATAACCCAAGTCTCGCTCCGCCTTGCTGATGTCCAGCGTCTGACTATAACGGAGCAGATAATAGGTATAGCGTGTCAGAGGCGGTTCACCTTTGAGTTTCAAGACCTTATACAGAAACTCTAAACTAGTAGCAATAACTGAAAGAAGAGGAGCTGGTACTCTTCTGTATGTTATCGGATAGCCTAGCCCTCTCAAGGTTTCTTCTATCAGACTCCTAAATTCCCTTGGTTCTCCATTGGTGATGTTATATACTTCACCACTAGCTTGAGGGGTCTCTAGTGCCAAGCGAATGGCCAAAGCAACATTTTCCACACAGGTCATATCCATGAGCTGACGACCGTCCCCTATCAAGGGAATGCCAATCTTCTGACTGAGTTTGAGAACTCGGGGCAAAATACTGGTATCCCCAATCCCAAAAAGCCCACGAGGTCGTAAAATAATACTCGAAACATCGGGATAATCCTTAAACAGCTTCTCCGAAGCCAGCTTACTACGAATGTAGTTGTTCAGATTATTTTCCTGAGGCGCAGCACTTTCTTTGATAGCTAGCTGATCTCGAGGAGCAGCATAGATGCTAGGCGAGGACACATAAACCAAACGCTGAATACCAGCCTCTAATCCACGAACTGCATAGTCATACTGATCATAGTCATGGGGGAGAATCAAGGCAGGCTTACCATAGATGATACACTGGTAAAAAATACCTGCACCACCATGATGAATCACATAATCCATCTGAGGAATGTATTCCTTATAGGGAAGATAGGATACCACAGAAACATTGTCCATGAGCTCTTCACATTGGAAGTCTTGTCCGCCAAACCCCAGAGTCACAAAGAAGTGACAGTCCGGATGTGCTTCTGCCAATTGTTGGGTCTGGTAGAGGAGATTGTCTTTGGCCCATGCTAGCTGAGTGCCGCAGGAGACAAGGACCTTCTTATAACCTGCATAAGGAGACAAATCGAGGGGATAATTTTCTGCCCTCTCAATCGAAGAGCCAAAAGGTCCCACCCAAAGGTAGTGCTCTGGAAAACCACTTTTCAGCTCCAACTCTTTCATCCCAATCCCCAAGATGGAATAGGGTGAATAGATGGTTTCCTGACCTTTCTGATTGTAGAGCTTAAAATCGTAACGTTTCAATCGTTCTCTCAATAAAAAGCTTACGATTCGTTTCCCTAAACGAGTCCCTTTTCTTCCTAGCCATTGCTGGGCAGATTGGAAAGATGTTTTTGGACTGCCCATTCCTCCAAAGAAACAAGGCGGTCCATCTGTCGTTTCAATGGCAAACTGTGTCGCCATCGTGGTAATCCAGGGAATATTCAACTGTTCCGCTACAAGTCCTCCAGAGAGGGTTATAAAGTCCGCAATCACAATATCTGGTCGATTTTCCTGCCACTCTTGCACTAATTGATCTGAAACCACATTGATCAAATCAAGGCTAGCTGACAACTGTCGATAAGCAGAAAAAAGGTTTAATTGACCTTCATTGTTGGCTACACGCTCAAACTCATCTACACAATTTTCTAAAATGGGGATCACCTGGAATCCCATCTCCTCTGCAACAGCTTTTCGTTGCGGTCCTGTAAATAATCGAATCTCATACAAGGGATCCTTCAACAAGGGGGCAAGTAAATTCAGTGTTGGGAAGAGATGCCCACTTAAGGGTACTACAACCACATCAATTTTGATTTTTCTCATATGTCTAGGATAGCAAATTTTTAAAAAAAGAACTACCAAAATGATAGTTCTTTCCAATATTATTTATATGTTGGGGAATACGTCGCTTCCACTCTACTTAATCCTTAGAAGAGTTCTTTGTAGAGAGCAATGGTTTCTTCCAAAGTCGGCATAAATGGATTTCCAGGTGCACAAGCATCGATCAAAGCATTCTTAGAAAGGTAGTCAAAGTCAAAGTCTTTTTCTTGGATACCGAGTTCAGTGAGTTTCTTCGGAATACCAACAGTTTCAGAAAGTTTCTCAATCTCAGCGATAGCATAGTCAGCACATTCTTGGTCTGTTTTCCCTTCCACATGGAGTCCCAGGGCCTTGGCTACATTGCGGAAAGCTTCTGGTACACGCTTGGCATTTTCACGTTCTACAACTGGGAGAAGCATGGCACAGCAGACACCATGTGGCAAGTTATATACCGCACCGAGTTGGTGAGCCATAGAATGAACATAACCCAAACCAGCATTGTTAAAGCTCATACCACCGAGGAAGATAGCATTGACCATAGCCTCACGCGCTTCAATATCTTGGCCATTTGCCACAGCACGAGGAAGATACTCCTTGATGAGTTCAATCGCTCCGATAGAGAGTTTCTTGGTCACATTATAAGCACCTGGTGTTACCAAGGCTTCGACAGCGTGAGTAAGAGCATCCATACCTGTCGCTGCTGTCAATCCTTTCGGTTTTGAAAGCATGAGTTCTGGATCATTGACTGAGATAAGGGCAAGGCTGTTCTTATCAACCATTACCATCTTGACCTTGCGCTCTTCGTCAGTAATAACATAGTTAATGGTGATTTCTGCAGAAGTTCCAGCTGTTGTATTGATTGCAACCACTGGCAAGCCTTTTTTAGCAGATTTGTGGAGACCCTCATAGTCTTGAGGTTTTCCTCCATTTGTAGCGATGATAGAGATACAACTAGCCGCATCCTGAGGAGATCCTCCTCCAAGACTGATGATGAAGTCACATCCATGCTCTTCCAAAGCAGCCACTCCGTCTGTGACGTTCTTGCAAGTCGGATTTGGCTCCACATCGCTAAAGATCACATATTCAATCCCTTCAGCATCTAGTGGTTTTAGGATCTTAGGTAAAATATCACTTCCCTCGATGAACTTGTCTGTCACCAAAAGAGCCTTCTTATATCCCAGTTCCTTGATATACGGACCTACTTCATTTACAACACCTTTACCAATAAGGTTAACTGATGGAACGTAAAATGTAGCCATACGCTTTTCCTCCTGCGCCTCTGCGCTATTTGATTATTTACCATAAGTATACGACCTTATAAGAAGTTTTACAAATATTTGTAAGCGTTTTAAGTAAAAAGTTAGTAAAGAACAGCCAGCCACTTTTTCAAGAAAAAAGCTCCAAAAAGATAGCTTTCATCTCATTGGAACTTTTACTTATTCATTATTGCTTAGTTAATACCACTCGGTCAGATGCCTCTCGGTCCATATCATCGATAATCAATTGATTACCATTAACCGTGTAAATTTTGACATCATCCCCGATAATGACACGTTGATTTTCTGGCTCAAAGCTGACTTGCTTGATTTCCTTATCTCCATCTGGCTCGACTTCAGTCCATGTACCAGTTTTACCTGTTACAACAAGAGTGATTTGGTCATTCTCATCTTTTCCAGTATAGGTACCATCGATATTCGTAGGTTGAGCTACAGTAGTGTCCTGACTTGAGGACGCCTGTGGTTGACTAGCACTTGTCGCAGCGCTAGAAGATGATTCTTGTTGAGAAGATGATTGCTGAGCAGATTGCTGGGTAGGGGCTTGTGCCTTAGGTCCACAAGCTGCTAAAAGACTAAGAATTGCTAGGGAAGCAATAGAAAGTGTGAATGTTTTCGTTTTCATAGCGATTTCCTTTCTTTTGTGCCAATGTTTTGCTGGAATCGTTTCCAGATATACCTCCTACCTCAAGTATAACAACTTAAGCCTAGAAGGTCAACTAATCCCATCGCTTCCTTGCAAACTCGCTCGGACTTCCGAGATAAAGTAGAGTGAGCCCGTCACGAAGAGCAAGTCCTGCTCATTGGCCTTTTCTTCAAATTCTCTGATAAAGTCGCCATAGGAAGGAATCAAATCGTAACCCGCCACATCCTTTTCATCCAGAGAGCCTTGGTAGTCAAAGCCTGTTACCTTAAGTTCCACCTCAGGCAACTGCTTAGATAGATAGCCTAGCATCCCCTGATAATCCTTGCGTTTAAGTGCTCCAAAAAGGATGCGAACCTGGTAACCTTGCTGGATTTTCCCTTGGATAAACTCGACTAGACGAGTCAAGGCTGGCAGATTGTGAGCCCCATCTAGGTAGATTTGTGGGCGAATCCGTTCCAATCGACCTGCCCAATGTGTCTCCTTCAAAGCCCGTCTGACAAACTCTTCTTCGACCCTTTCACCTCTTGACGCCATAAACAGAAGAAAAGTTTCTAAAGCCAAGGCGGCATTTTCTTGCTGATAAGCACCTTCCAAACCGATTTCAAGCTGTGAAAAGTTTGCTAGCTTACTTGAAAAATCCCCCGCATTCAATGTGAAGTCTCGCCCAGCTTGATAAAGTTCAACAGCTAACTCTTTTGCTCTTTTTTGACAGACAAGCTCCGCTTCTGGAGTAAGCTTGGCAATGACCGCCTGCTTGCCAGCCTTGAAAATACCAGCTTTCTGCTTGGCTATTTCCTCCAGGCTATCGCCCAAGGTCTCCTGATGATCTAGCCCAATCGAAGTAATAACTGCAATCTCTCCTGTTACGACATTAGTGGTATCAAGCAAACCACCAATCCCCACTTCTAGCAGAACCAGATCCACTCCCTGCTCTTTAAAGTAAAGCAAAGCAATCAGGGTCAACAACTCAAAGAAAGACAATTGATCATGTGTTTCTAAGAGAGTTTTCTCCATCTCCTTGACTTGGTTAGCTATACGGACAAAGTCTTCCTCCGCGATCGGCTGTCCATTAATACAGATTCGATCATGGATGCTGATGATATGAGGAGAGGTAAAAGTACCAACTTTTTTACCATGAGAAACAAACAACTCCCTCATGAAGGCAATAGTTGACCCTTTACCATTAGTCCCTGTTACGTGTATAATAGGATAAGTCTTCTCAGGATTCCCCAGCAAATCCACTGCTCGCTGCATTCGTCCAAGTCCAGATCTAAAATTTAAACCAATCCGACTATGCAGCCATTCTTCTACTTCAAACATACATGTCTCCTTAACAAAAGTCCAATCAACTACCGCATCAAAGTATGATTACAAATAAAAAACGAGGTCGGAACTAAAATCCCGACCTCTTACCTGGTTAGCTAATCACTAGTTACTATGAATTTCAACGTGAGCTAAAAACGTCCCCCGGAATTACTTACGGTCTTTATTTTTAGCGTAAGGGTAAAAATGTTCACTGGATGTTCCAACTCTTCCCAATTTCTGGGAGTTGGGCTAAACACGTCCACTGGACGTGTTTACTCCTCCATAAAGCTGTTGAAGACTTCTTCAATCATGTTCCATTCGTCTTCTGAGTCTTCTGGAATTGGTTGCAATTCGCCTTCTGTTCCGTCTTCATTTTCGATAAATGAGTAAGCTTGGATTTCAACTTCACCATTTTCATCTTCTTCTGCATTAACTGGCACTAGCAGAACATAGTTTTTACCAAATTCTTCTTTCCCGTCTATGGTCAAAAGAATTTCAAACAAGGTTTCATTTCCTTGCTCATCTACTAGTGTAATCAATTCACGTTCTTCGTGGTCATGGTTGTGATCGTGTGACATAGTTTCTCCTCTGTCTTAAAATTTTCTATCTAAATAATTTTGCAAAATCAGCTGAGCAGCCAACTTATCGATAACTTTTTTGCGCTTGTTACGGCTGATATCTGCTTGTTCAATCAACATACGTTCCGCAGCGACCGTTGTCAAACGCTCATCCTGATAGTCTACTGGCAAACCAAAGAGTTCTTCTAGCTTGGCACCATAGGCTTGACTAGCTTCTACCCGTGGACCGCTAGTATTGTTCATGTTCTTTGGCAGACCTACTACAAAGCGTTCCACCTTATAGTTGTCAACCAATTCCTTGATCCGGTCAAAACCAAACTGACCTTGATCCTCATTAATCTGGATGATTTCAAGTCCTTGAGCGGTGAAACCTAGTGGGTCGCTAATGGCAACACCCACTGTTTTTGAACCGACGTCCAATCCCATAATTCTCATAGATTATAGATCGACTCCTTGTCCTTTAAGGTAGTAGCGTACCAATTCTTCAACAATTTCATCACGCTCATACTTACGGATTTGATTTCGTGCATTGTTATAACGAGGAACGTAGGCAGGGTCTCCACTCAATACATAACCGACGATCTGGTTAATCGGATTGTAGCCCTTGTCATTCAAAGAAGCATAAACATCTGTCAACGTTTCGCTAATTTCTTTCTTATTGGAATCATCCAATTTAAACCGTACAGTTTCTTCAGTAAATCCCATTCTAACACCCTCTTTCCTTAGAATAGTACTATTATAGCACATTCCCTGACGTTCTACAAATAAGTCAGTCTATTTATTTGGATTTTCTATTGTTCTGTCGCCCCATTTGCCACTCTATCATCAATATACTGGCTAGGTTCGTTTTTTAAGAGATTTTCAAGGCCGATATTTTTTAAATATTCTAGCTGAGATGCCTTTTTGATATCCAAAACTTGAAAATCATAAGTCGTTGTCGTCTGGATTTCTGTCTCGCTGAGCAGCTTGGTTTCCAGTGTAAATCCTGCCAGTTTGCGCGCCTCTTGGATGGTCTCATCCTTTTCTTCCGCTTCTAGAAGCGCTTTTTGCGTCTCCTCTAGGCCATTTTCAGAGATAAAGGTCTTTAGTTCATCCCCGACAGGTCGTTTTTGCTGGATGGTTAAGGTCAGAAATTGATTGCCTTTATAGGTAATAATCTGAATCTGCTGCGTTCCATTTTCCGACTTTGGCATCAGCAAGGTCTTGGTGACCACCGTGTTCTTTTCGGCATTGTCCAAAACGGGAAGGTTTGATTGGAGAGGTTCAGATGCTGTTTTAGAAGCAGCAGGGGTTTCCTTTTTTTGCCCACATCCTGCAAGCAAAAAGAGGAGAGCAAAACTAGCAATTAGTAACTTTTTCATAATTCCTCACATGATTTTAAAACAAAAGAGCAAACAAGGCCAGGAGTCACTCCCAGCCTTGACGTTTTATAGAGCTGCACGTAGACGTGCTTCTGCATTTTCTACATTACGGACAGAGCGTGGCAAGAAGGCACGGATATCATCTTCTTTATAGCCGACTTGTAGGCGCTTCTCGTCAACGAGAATCGGACTCTTTAAGATCCGTGGTGTTTCCATGATTAAGTTGAGCACTTCATTGACACTCAAATCCTCGATGTCAACTCCAAGTGCCTTAGCGTAGCGGTTTTTGGACGAAACGATACTGGCAATTCCATTATCTGTTTTCGTGAGAATATCTAATAACTCTTCTCTTGTAATTCCTTCTTTACCGAGATTTTGTTCTTTATAACTTAACTGGTGGGCATTGAGCCAGGTTTTCGCTTTTTTACAGCTAGTACAACTTGAGACTGTATAAATTTTGATCATGTACCTACCCCTTTCGCTACATGTTACTATCAGTTTAGTCTATTATACCATAAAAAACATCCGACTTGCGACCTATTTTTAAAAAAATTAACTTTTTTCGCGATTTTCGTACTTTTTTCTTGACAAAATCAATTTATAACCAACTTTTAAATTTTTTGATATACAATCGTTTTACAACTGTAACACTTATCATATAGAGAACGATAATCAAAAGCAAAAAGAGGAAATAAATTGGTTCCAAAGGGGTTAAATAAAGTAGGCTAGCAATTGAAGAGTAGGGAAGGAAGGTCACAAAACTAGCCGCTAGCAAGGTTGTCCCAAGAACAAACCATGATGGACGACTTTGTAAGAAAGGAAGTTTTGCTGAACGAAGCATATGGATAACCATGGTTTGGGACCACATGGATTCAATGAACCAACCTGTCTGGAACAAGATGATAAAGCCCGTTGCAGACTCTGCTCCGTGAGCATAGGCTTGGCCTGTCGCCATTGGGACAATGACAAAATAGAGCAAGATAAAGGTCAAAATATCAAAAACAGAAGAAATCGGCCCCATCCAAATCATAAAGCGAGTAATAGACTTGGCTTCCCACTTATGAGGATGTTTCAAAAAGTCTTCATCCACATTATCAAATGGCAAGGCAATGCAAGAAAGATCATAGACGAGGTTTAACACAATCAAGTGAATCGGAGCCATAGGAAGGAAAGGTAAAAAGATACCAGACACTAACAGAGAGAAAATGTTCCCGAAATTAGAGCTGACCGTCATCTTGATATATTTGGTCATGTTGGCATAGACTTTGCGTCCTTCAACCAGCCCTTTTTCAAGCACCATCAAATCCTTATCTAGCAAAATGACATCAGCCGTTTCTTTGGCAATATCTACTGCTGTATCAACAGAAATCCCCACATCTGCCACTTTCATAGAAGGGGCATCATTGATCCCATCTCCCATATAGCCAACACAATGTCCATTCGATTTGATTTGTAAAATGATTCGTGCTTTTTGATCCGGAGAGAGTTTGGCAAAGACAGTCACCTTCTCAACTGCTTGGGCCAACTCTTCATCCGTCATGGCGTCAATATCAGAACCCAACAAGATTTGATCAACGTCTAGACCAACTTTTTCGCATACTGCTTGAGTTACCTTCTCATTGTCTCCCGTCAAGATCTTTGTTTGAACACCGTGTTCTAACAAAGCTTGGATAGCAGGTGCTGCGGATGGTTTTGGTGGATCTAGAAAGGCAAGATAGCCTGTTAGAATCATCTCTTTTTCATCTTCAACGGAGTAAGCAAAACCTTCTTTTAGGCCTGTTTTATAGGCAACTCCCAAGACTCGCAATCCCTGTTGATTAAGTTGATCTACTTCTTTTAAGATTTCCACTCGGATATCATCCGTCAGAGGGCTAATCTGACCTTGATATTCCACATGGGTTGAAATCGCAAGCATTTCCTCTAGGGCACCCTTGGTTACCAAACTAACAACTTCGTTCTCATCCTTGACGATGACACTCATCCGTCTGCGTTCAAAATCAAAGGGCAATTCGTCTATTTTTTGGAAGCTAGTATCCAAATTTTGTAGAATAGCGTGTTCTTTAGCTTCTTTTTCAGTTCTACTGATGATGGCACGGTCCATCAAGTTTTTCAAACCGGTTTGAAAATAGGAATTGAGATAAGCCCGTCTCAACACAGACAAATCCAAATCTCCATGTATATCCAAAGGATATTCCAGGACAATTTCGTCTTGGGTAAGGGTTCCGGTTTTATCCGTGCATAGGATATCAATAGCACCTAGGTCCTGTATGGCATTGAGTTTTTTGATGACGACTTTTTCCTTGGCCATGATAATGGAGCCTTTTGCTAGACTGGCCGTGATGATCATAGGAAGCATCTCAGGTGTCAATCCAACACCAACACTCAGTGCAAACACACCTGCTTCCAGCCAGTCGCCATCTGTCAAGCCATTGGAGAGAAACACGATGGGAACCATGACTAACATCAAACGGATCAAGAGCCAAGAGATGCTGTTCATCTCCCGTTCAAAAGAGGTCGGTTCGTCATAGGTATTGAGAGTCTGCTCGATTTCTCCCATCATGGTGTCATCACCGACCGCTAGAATCAAAGCCTTAGCGCTTCCTGATATCACATTGGTTCCCATAAAAGCGAGCGCTTCTGCTTCTAGCAGACTATCAAAATTTGACTGACTCATTTTTGACAAAGCCAATTTTTCAACCGAGTCACTTTCGCCTGTCAAGCCAGACTGTTGGACAAAGAAATCACGTGATTCAATCAAAAGGAGGTCTGCTGGAATCATATCCCCAGCACTCAACTTGACTATATCTCCAACGACCAAATCTTCAATTGCGACCTCTAAACTCTGGCCTTCACGAATAACTGTGGCTGTATTCACAATCATTTTTGATAGATTGGTCGCAGCCTTGTCACTCCGCAGTTCTTGGACAAAGCGTATGCCACCAGAGATTAGAACGAGAACGACGATGATGATAGAGGTCGTCGGATCTTCTTGTCCAGGCTTCGCCAACCAGACATTGGTCACCATGGAAATCATAGCGATGACCAGCAGGATGATTGTAAATGGATTGATAATAGATTCGTAAATCTTTTTGAGGATACTGTCTTCTTGACCCTTGGTGATGGTGTTTTCGCCATATAGGTCACGATTTTTCTCCACCTGCTCCTCAGACAAGCCTATTAGACTTGTCTTATAAAAAGATAGAGTTTCGTTTAAAGGTGTATGAATAGCTGTTGCTAATCTTTCTTTTGTAGTTTTCATTGGTTTCTCCTATCTGTATGAATGATGTGTTTCATACACAGAGACCAATCACTTTATAAGGGCAGAACGACACAAATCAGCGATTGGCTGTGTATGTGCGGTTCTGGATGATCGTCAATTTGCATCGTTTGTCTCCTTTCCTTGTTCTAAAACAGTAGAAAATCCCACCATAAAATGGCAGGATTAAAAAACTAACTATCTGTTTTTTCGTTCAAGCTTTAACTCCATAGGGCGATGTAATGAGCTTAGTCTTGGCCTTCGCGACCAGGACTGTTGACCAACGAGTAGTGTCTCCACTGCTTTGCGGTAGTCATCCGTATCCCTATGGTAGCCTCACCTACCGTTTTCGTCTATCAGTATAAACCTTTAAAATATAAAAGTCAATGATTTATCATAATTTTCTTAAATAACAATTAATTCCTTCGGTGCTAGGGTCAACAATTCGCAACCGTTATCTGTAATTAAGATATCATCTTCAATACGAACGCCGTATTTACCATCCAGATAGATGCCCGGCTCATCGGTCAAGACCATGCCAGCCTTGATTGGCTCTTCTGACTTGCCAAAGTAAGGAATTTCATGGATATCCAGACCAATCCCATGTCCAATCCCGTGGCTGAAGTAAGGACCGTAGCCTGCATCGTTAATAATCTGGCGCGGAATCCTGTCAAAATCAATTCGACTGAGACCAGCCTTGGCTGCATCTATGAGGGCTTGATTGCTGCGCAGGACAATATCATAAATCTCCCGCTCTTCATCTGTCACCTGCCCCACATGAACTGTCCGCGTCATATCGCTGACATAGTGGTTGTAGTAGCAACCAAAGTCCATGGTCAGGGTTTCACCCTTTTGAATGACCTTGTCACTAGCCACGCCATGTGGCATAGCAGAGCGGTAGCCCGAAGCGATGATAAAATCAAAAGAGGCACCTGAAGCACCTAGCTGGCGCATACGGGCATCTAAAAAGTTCATAACGGCTATCTCAGTCGTCTCACCGGGCTTGATAAAATCCAGTACATCTAGGAAGGCTTGATCCGAAATCTGGCAGGCCCTACGAATGGTTGCGATTTCTTGCTCATCCTTGATCATCCGCAGATTTTCAATAAAACCAGTCATTGGAACCAGCTCATGACCAGCAAACACACTTTCCAGCATCTTGAAGTAAGCATAGGAAATCTCGTCATCAAAGCCAATTTTTTCCAGCTTGTCGTCCGCAACGATTTTGGCAATTTCACCAACCGCATCGCGCGTTTCCACAATGTCAAAGCCCTCAACCACGCCCTTGGCAATAAGAGTATAACGAGAATCCGTCAGAAAAATCCGGCGCTTTTTACTGATGAAAACCGTCGCCTCTGTCCCGCTGAAACCAGTCAGATAGTAAATATTCTTCAGATTGGTTACTAAGACAGCATCACACTCTGTCTGTTTTAAGGCTACTTCAAATTTTTCAACTCTTGATAACATGAGAAAACCTCCGTAAAATGATTCAATTTATTATAGCAAAAAAATACCGAAAATAATACAATCTATATAGCTAGGATTAGATAAAATTGACATTTGAAAGCGCTTAATGTATAATTTCTGTTAGACAAGAAAGAATGAGGTATCGATATGAATAAAACAGAGTTGCTGTTACAAAGACTAGATGAGATTGGTCAGTCTCTAAAAAATTCGAACCAAGCACTAGCTTTGCTGGCACTTGGTTCTTGCGGAACAGAAAGAGAACGATTGGATCAGTACTCAGATTTAGACTTCTTTGTTATTGTAAAAGATGGCTACAAGCAGACTTATATCCAAGACCTAACCTGGTTAAGTAAGCTAGAACCAATTGCATTTCACTACCAAAATACAGTGGATGGACATAAAGTTCTATTTGAAGATGATGTTTTTTGTGAATTTGCTGTCTTTGAAGCTCACGAACTAGTAAACATCCCCTTCTCTGAAGGCAAGATTATCTGGAAGGAGGTCGGTTTTGATGAAACAATCTGTCAGCCACAAAGACTGCCATCAAAAGATAACAGAGACCGTGAATGGCTGTTGGGAGAAATTTTATGTAATCTATATTTAGGGCTAGGTCGCTATCAGCGAGGCGAAAAATTAGCTGCTTATGATTTAATACAAAACAGAGCCGTCAAGCTTTGGACTGAACTAATCAGTTTGGAAACAACTTCTAAATCTAATTTTATAGATATCTTTAATACCAACAGACGATTTGAAGAAGGTTATCCAAAGGAAGCCAAGCAATTGCCTCACTTTTTGCAAGGTTACGAACGCATTTCTGAGTCTGCTCAAGCACTCCTAGAATATCTGGATAAACACTATTCTCTTAACCCATTTATAAAAGAAAAAATTCGTGATTTATTATAAAAAAGACTCTGCCTAAAAAAGCAGAGCCTTTTAAATCTTATTTTAACTTTCCTTTCAAATACTGTCCTGTGTAGCTGGCTTCGTTGGCCGCTACTTCTTCTGGGGTTCCTGTTGCAATGATGGTTCCTCCACCAACACCGCCTTCAGGTCCCAAGTCGATGATATGGTCTGCTGTTTTAATAACATCTAGATTGTGCTCGATAACGAGGACTGTATTGCCATCGTCTACAAAGCGAGCTAAAACCTTGAGCAGACGAGCGATGTCCTCCGTATGAAGTCCTGTCGTCGGCTCATCCAGAATGTAGAAGGATTTACCTGTTGAGCGTTTGTGGAGTTCACTAGCTAACTTCATACGCTGGGCTTCTCCCCCAGAAAGGGTGGTAGCCGGTTGACCTAGCGTTACATAGCCCAGCCCCACGTCCTTGATGGTCTGGAGTTTGCGTTGAATCTTAGGAATGTGTTGGAAGAATTCCACCGCATCGTTGACGGTCATGTCCAAGACCTGCGAGATATTCTTTTCCTTATAGTGGACTTCTAGGGTTTCACTGTTGTAGCGAGTCCCATGGCAAACTTCACAGGCCACATAAACATCTGGCAAGAAGTGCATCTCAATCTTGATGATCCCGTCACCCGAGCAGGCTTCACAACGGCCTCCCTTGACGTTGAAACTGAAACGGCCCTTCTTGTAGCCTCGTATCTTAGCTTCATTTGTCTGGGCAAAGAGGTCACGTATATCGTCAAAAACTCCCGTATAGGTAGCTGGGTTGGACCTCGGCGTCCGTCCGATCGGGCTCTGGTCAATGTCAATCAAGCGGTCTACATGCTCAATCCCTGTAATCGTCTTAAACTTACCAGGTTTGTCTGAATTGCGGTTGAGCTTCTGGGCAATGGCTTTTTTGAGGATGCTGTTGATCAAGGTCGACTTCCCTGAACCTGACACCCCTGTCACTGCGATGAATTTTCCCAATGGGAAGCGAGCAGTGATATTTTGCAAGTTGTTCTCACGCGCTCCTGTCACCTCGATAAAACGTCCATTTCCGGCACGACGCTCTGCTGGCACTGGAATGGCACGTTTCCCTGACAAATACTGACCGGTGATAGACTTGCTGTTGCGAGCCACTTGCTTAGGCGTACCTGCAGCGACAATCTCCCCACCAAAAACTCCCGCACCAGGACCAACGTCAATCAGATAATCTGCCTCACGCATGGTGTCTTCATCATGTTCTACCACGATGAGAGTATTGCCCAAATCACGCATTTTTTTCAAGCTGGCAATGAGACGGTCATTGTCCCTCTGGTGAAGTCCAATCGACGGCTCATCTAGAATATAAAGGACGCCTGATAAATTAGAACCAATCTGGGTTGCCAAGCGAATACGCTGACTCTCCCCACCTGAAAGGGTTCCTGCCGAACGTGACAGAGTCAGATAGTTGAGGCCTACGTTATTGAGGAAGGTCAAGCGATCCTTGATTTCCTTGAGAATGGGACGAGCAATGATGGCTTCATTTTCAGATAGGGTCAGCTGACTCACCAACTCCAAGTGGTCTGCGATAGACAGGTCTGAAATCTCTCCGATATGGGGACCTTGCTCGCCACCTACACGAACAGACAAGGCCTGGTCGTTAAGACGGTAGCCGTGACAAGTTCCACAGGTTAGCTCATTCATGTAGAGACGCATCTGGGTGCGCGTGTAGTCACTATTGGTTTCATGGTAACGACGTTTGATATTGCCAACCACCCCCTCGAAAGGAATGTCAATATCCCGCACACCGCCAAATTCATTCTCATAGTGGAAATGAAATTCCTTGCCATCTGAACCGTAGAGAATCAAGTTTTTATCTTCTTCTGATAACTCCTCAAAAGGCTTATCCATATCCACTCCAAAGGCTGTCATGGCCTGCTCTAGCATATTTGGATAGTAGTTGGATGAGATAGGATTCCAAGGTGCCAAGGCTCCCTCGCGTAGCGTTTTGCTAGCATCTGGTACTACCAAATCAGTATCCACTTCCAGCTTGATGCCCAAACCATCACACTCACTACACGAGCCAAACGGGGCATTGAAGGAGAAGAGACGAGGCTCTAGCTCTGGTACGGTAAAACCACAAACCGGGCAGGCATAGTGCTCAGAAAAGAGCAACTCAGAATCATCCATAGTGTCGATAATCACATATCCTTCTGCGATACGAAGGGCAGCCTCAATGGAATCAAAGAGACGGCTACGAATGCCCTCCTTGATGACAATACGGTCAACCACGACATCGATATTGTGTTGCTTGCTCTTGGACAGTTCAGGCACTTCGGTCACATCATAGACTTCCCCATCCACTCGGACACGAACATAGCCGTCTTTCTGAACCTTTTCAATGACACTCTTATGTTGTCCTTTTTTCTTACGAATGACAGGAGCCAAAATCTGCAAGCGTTGGCGTTCTGGCAATTCTAAGACCTTATCAACGATTTGCTCCACAGAAGAAGCCTTGATAGCCCCGTGGCCGTTGATACAGTAAGGCGTCCCTACACGTGCGTAGAGGAGACGCAGATAGTCATTGATTTCAGTCGTTGTCCCGACGGTCGAACGAGGATTTTTACTGGTTGTTTTTTGGTCAATGGAAATAGCTGGGCTGAGACCATCAATGGCATCTACATCTGGTTTTTCCATATTGCCCAAGAACTGACGAGCGTAGGCTGACAAGCTCTCTACATAGCGGCGTTGCCCCTCAGCATAGAGGGTATCAAAAGCTAGACTGGATTTCCCAGAACCTGACAAGCCCGTTACGACAACCAGCTTGTCTCTAGGAATCTCCACATCGATATTTTTTAAGTTATGGGCACGAGCCCCATGAATGACAATTTTATCTTGCATCTTTGATCTTTCTAGTCCATTATTGCTTTCCATTATACCAAAAAATGTGAAATTCTATTACCCAAAAAGCCGATTTTGTAGTATAATAGTACGGTGCAAAAAATCAAACACTGAATAGTAGGAAAGGATAGGGGATATGAAACAAGTTTTTCTCTCAACAACAACTGAATTTAAAGAGATCGACACGCTTGAACCGGGTACTTGGATCAATCTCGTCAATCCTACACAAAATGAATCACTGGAAATAGCCAATGCCTTTGACATTGACATCGCTGACCTCCGAGCACCGCTCGATGCGGAAGAAATGTCTCGTATTACCATTGAAGATGAGTATACTTTGATCATCGTAGACGTTCCCATCACAGAGGAAAGAAACAATCGCACCTACTACGTAACGATTCCGCTAGGGATTATCATCACCGAGGAGACCATTATCACTACCTGCTTGGAGCCCCTCCCTGTTCTCGATGTCTTTATCAACCGTAGACTTCGCAATTTCTACACTTTCATGCGTTCACGTTTTATCTTCCAGATTCTCTATCGCAACGCTGAACTTTACCTGACAGCCCTTCGTTCGATTGACCGTAAGAGTGACCAGATCGAAAGTCAACTTCACAAATCTACTCGAAACGAAGAACTGATCGAACTCATGGAATTGGAAAAGACCATCGTCTATTTCAAGGCCTCACTTAAGACAAATGAGCGCGTGATTAAGAAATTGACCAGCGCAACCAGCAATATTAAAAAATACTTAGAGGACCAAGACCTACTTGAGGATACCCTGATTGAAACCCAACAGGCCATTGAGATGGCAGATATCTATGGAAACGTCCTTCACTCTATGACAGAGACCTTTGCCTCTATCATTTCCAACAACCAGAACAACATCATGAAGACCCTGGCTCTCGTGACCATCGTTATGTCTGTCCCAACCATGATCTTCTCAGCCTACGGGATGAACTTTAAGGATAATGAAATCCCTCTAAACGGTGAGCCTCACGCCTTCTGGTTAATCGTCTTTATCGCCTTTGCTATGAGTGTTTCGCTCACTCTCTATCTCATCCATAAAAAATGGTTCTAAGAGGAATTCCTATGTCTCAGATTGATCTACAAAAATTAACTAAGAAAAACCAAGAGTTTATCCATATTGCTACCCAGCAATTTATCAAAGATGGCAAAACAGATGCTGAAATCAAGGCTGTTTTTGAGGAAGTCATTCCTAAAATCCTTGAAGAGCAAGGCAAAGGAACAACAGCTCGTTCCCTCTATGGCGCTCCAACTCACTGGGCTCACAGTTTCACAGTCAAGGAACAGTACGAAAAAGAGCATCCAAAAGAAAATGATGATCCCAAACTCATGATTATGGACTCAGCCCTTTTTATTACCAGTCTCTTTGCACTGGTTAGCGCTCTGACCAACTTTTTCTCTACAGACCAGGCTATTGGCTATGGTTTGATTACCCTCTCGTTGGTTGGGCTTGTTGGAGGTGTGGCCTTCTACTTGATGTACTACTTTGTCTACCAGTATTATGGACCAGACACAGATCGTAGCCAGCGCCCTCCTTTCTGGAAATCAATCCTCGTCATCCTCGCTGCTATGCTTCTCTGGTTAGCTGTCTTCTTCGCAACAAGCTTCCTACCAGCAGCTCTCAATCCAATCCTTGCTCCACTGCCTTTGGCTGTCCTAGGAGCAGCCCTTCTCGCCCTTCGCTTCTATCTCAAGAAACGCTTCAATATCCGAAGTGCAAGCGCGGGCCCATCCCGTTATTAAGAAAAGTGAAACGCTATGGCATATAGTCAATCCTTAGCACAGCAGATTCGAAAAATTCTAGCACTCAAACTTCCTCCCCAAATTTTCGAAGAAGAGCTAGAAGAAAAGAAACTGTTTGGTGGCCTTGCCTTTATGATTCGTGGGAAAATGGTCCTTACAGTCAGTTCCAGAAAGGACGAGCTGGTTATGGTGAGAATTGGCAAAGAAACGGAAAAGCAAGTTCTACCCCGAACAGGAGCCCATACTACATTGATGAGAGGACGACCTTATCGTGGCTATATAGACCTAGATATAGAAGGTCAAAAAGAACTTCCTTACTGGATTGATTTAGCCCTCTCCTATAATCAAGAGTTGACCAAGTAACTCATATCTAGCGAGATTAGAAAAACGAAAAGCAACTGCATAGGCGGTTGCTTTTTCACTTGCTTTCTTGAGATTCAATAGCACTTCTGACTCTAATTCTTGTTGTTTTCCCTCATCTTTTGTAATACAATAGCATCAATTTTTTCTAGGAGGATAATATATGACTTCTACTATTGGTATTATAAGTTTATCTAGTGGGACTATGGGTGAAGACTTTGTCAAGCACGAAGTGGACCTGGGTATTCAACGTCTCAAGGACCTCGGACTCAATCCTATCTTTTTGCCCCATTCGTTAAAAGGTTTAGACTTTATCAAGGACCATCCTGAAGCGCGTGCAGAGGATTTGATGCAGGCTTTTTCTGATGATAGCATAGACATGATTCTATGCGCCATTGGTGGAAACGATACCTATCGCTTGCTACCTTATCTTTTTGAAAAGGACCAACTCCAAAAGGTTATCAAACCAAAGATTTTTCTTGGCTTCTCGGATACCACTATGAACCACCTTATGTTGCATAAACTAGGAATCAAGACTTTTTATGGGCAATCCTTCCTAGCAGACATTTGTGAATTGGACAAGGAGATGTTGCCCTATAGCCTCCACTACTTTAAAGAATTGATTGAGACGGGAAGAATCTCAGAGAT
Source organism: Streptococcus oralis (assembly GCF_006175905.1). Taxonomy (GTDB): domain Bacteria; phylum Bacillota; class Bacilli; order Lactobacillales; family Streptococcaceae; genus Streptococcus; species Streptococcus oralis_BG. The sequence continues at coordinate 794,657 of NZ_SSNB01000001.1, read as the reverse complement.
TCGACCTAGTGACGTTTGGTATGAGGAAAGAACTGACTTCAGTCCCAAAGCTTTGGGAACACCTCGTGTCAGCCATGTAAATACTGGTTTTGACTTGTTACAAGGCAATGCTCAGTTTGAGGGAGAAATCCTCGGTGGTTGTCTTGAGTCTCTCTATGATATTTTTGACAACTCTCTACACGCAGATAGCACAGACCTCTGCCAAAAATACAAACTTTTCCCTGACTTATCCGACTGGGAAGGAAAGATTCTATTGCTAGAAACAAGTCAAGAAAAGCCTGAACCTGATGATTTCAAAAAAATGTTGCAGGCTTTGAAAGAAACTGGGATATTTGATGTCATCAGTGGACTATTGGTCGGAAAACCTATGGATGAAGCCTTCTATGACGACTATAAAGAGGCACTAATGAGCATCGTTGACAGCAATATCCCAATTGTCTATAATCTAAATGTCGGCCACGCAACTCCAAGAGCCATTGTGCCCTTTGGCGTCCAAGCTTATGTGGATGCACAGGAGCAAGTCATTCGCTTTGACTATAACAAAAAAAGCTGAGATAAGTTTCTCAGCTTTTTCTCTTGTATAACTACTAAAACGTCACATACTACTGATAACTAAACTAATCAAGGGAAGGCTATTGCCTAACATGTGAACAAGTAGGGGATAGTAGACATTCTCCTTTTCTTTCACATAAATAATAGAAAACGCAATGCCTCCACCTAGATAACCGACTGCACTGACCCACTCTGATAAAGCCAAACTGTGCATATGAGTCAGAGCAAAAACAAGTCCTACCAGAATAATGCTTAGTAAACCTGGCAACCGTTTTTGAAAGTGATGCAATAAAAGCTGACGGAAAAAGAGTTCTTCCACAAATGGTCCAATGATGCAGGCGAAAACTGCTATCAGTAGCGGTTGTTCTTGAAAGGTGCTTTGAATATTCGACTGGTTTAGACCTTGTCCGACTAGCCCAAAAAACTGCTTCAACATCTCTGATACAAATTCAAAGACAAAAGTCATCAGAAAGAGAAAGAGCCATCCTGTTAAGACGCCAAAGAAGAATTTCCTTTTAGTCTTTCTAATCTCATTCCATTGTTTGATCAATCTATCCTTAAACAAGAAAGAGCCATATAGAGCTAGTACTACATAAACTAGATAATTTGCAATAGCAGATGGCATCAAGAAAGCCAGCAATTTAACTCCATCAAATACAAAGAGAACTGTATAGAGAATCGCAAAAATCAGAATTCCCTTATTTTTGTTAGACATCATTTAATTCCCCTTCCATTCACAATCATTCTCGTGGTCATCAACCAGACCTGCAGCCTGAAGAAAAGATAAAACGGCAACTGGGCCTGTGAACTTGAAATCCCGTTTTTTGAGATCTTTGGCTAATTTCTCAGACAAGGCTGTTTTAGCAGGCGCTAGGTGATAGTCAGGAACATCATTAATGATGGTTTGTCCATTGACAAAAGACCAGAGGTAGGTATCAAAGGAGCCATATGCTTCCTGGACTTGTAAAAATGCTTGGGCATTGGCACGTGTCGCAAAAATCTTGGCTCGATTTCGGATGATAGCTGGATTATCTAACAAGGCTTCCAACTCCCCATCTGTCATTTCCGCGACCGCCTGAATTTGATAGCCATGAAATGCTTCTCGGAATCCTTGGCGTTTGTTTAGTACCGTTTCCCAAGATAGACCAGCCTGATAAGTCTCCATACAGAGCAGTTCAAAAAGAGCGCGGTCATCATGAAGAGGCTGTCCCCACTCCTGGTCGTGGTAGGCGATGTAGAGCGGATTGGTCATCTTGACCCACGAACAACGTTTTGGCATACTCTTCTCCTATTTGACCAACATTTTAAGGGCAGATTTGATATAGTTCTCTGCTGTATCCGTCGTTCCTTCAAAGAATTTCTTGATTTTCTTGAGCTCTGTTGCCTTGTAGCCTAACGCCAGCATGGCTTCCATAGCTTCTTCCAGTTCTTGATTTTCAGCACTGGCTTGCACAGCGACTTTGGCAGGAAGGTCATCACTAGCCACGACTACCTTGCCTTCCAAGTCCAGAACCATTTGCTGGGCTGTTTTCTTACCAATTTTAGGGAACTTGGTCAAGTAGGTGATGTTCTTAGTCTCGATGGCTTGAACCAGGCCAGCATTGTCATCGGCAGCAATGATTGCAAGAGCTGAAACAGGACCAATCCCTGAGACCGAAATCAGACTGAGGAAGAGTTTTTTCTCATCTTCTGAGCGAAAACCATAAAGCAGATGGGCATCCTCACGTACAACTTGGTGCACATAAATCTGAGTTTCTTGATTGACCTGACCTGAGTAGACATAAGGATTGGCTACATGCAAGATATAGCCGATACCATTTGCCTCAAGGACGATATATTTAGCAGTGATTTTGGTAATGATTCCTTTAAGATATTCGTACATAATTTTTTCTCCATTGTTTTGCCTATCTAGTATACCATATTTCCCCAAGACAGACTGCAACAAAAGGTGCAACCTCTGGTTGACAAATAGTACAAGAGATTGTATTCTCATTATAAGTAAAAATTGTTAGGATAGAAGTAGAAAAAGGAGGATAGAATAATGAAACTCGCAGAAAAACTATTTGAGCTCAGAAAGGAAAAAGGTTGGTCCCAAGAAAAACTAGCAGAACAAATCAATGTTTCTCGGCAAAGCATCTCCAAATGGGAGTCTGGACAAGTACTTCCTGAAATCGAAAAAATTATTGAATTAAGCAAGATTTTTCAAGTGACAACTGACTATCTCTTACTGGATGAAAACTCTGAAAAATCTTCAACGGCAGTGATTTTGGAGGAAGACAAGGACAACTACTATAAAGAGGTTAAATCCTTTGGTCTTTGGCAAGTGATTTATATTTTCGTATTGGCTCTGGCTATCTATCTCTTTTTAGCCGGTTCTAGTTTTCCAGCCGAATTCACCGCTTTGATCTGGCTAACCTTCGTTCTCTTAATCGCTTCTGCAATTGCTATTAACAAGGCGCTAAAGATTAAGCAAAAGTATCTGGACAAGGTTATATGCCTTGATGATTTTAAGAAAGAAGGTGCTAAAGATGAAACTAAAAACTGACAATCCCATACCTATCAAAACTCGTCTGAAAGAGCTGATTGGAGACTGGCTCTTTATCTCGGGCTACCTCATTTCTTTATTTTTACTAGCTATGGGCTTTTACAATCTAGTTCTAGGAGGCGTTCCCGTATTCACTGAAGCCCAGAGCCAACTTCTGGCTTTTTCTAGCTCGGTTCTGCCCCTAACTATCATCTTTGCTTGGCTCGACTATAGAAAAGGAAGTTTTGGCAAGCGTTGGGCAGGTTTACAGCTGATTTACAAGCATAGGAGCCTTTCCCACAGCCTTTTGCGCTCTGCTATCAAGTTTTTCCCTTGGCAGTTGGGACATATGGGAGCTATTCGTAGTGCTTATCAAGCAGATGCTCTGTCAATTTTCTTGTCAACCTCAGCAGGGATTCTCTTCTTGATTTTTCTGCTGATGGGACTCCTTCGCAAGGACAAACGTCATCCAGCTGATTTGCTTGCTGGAACACAAGTTCAGCTCAAAAATTCAAAACAGCTCTAGTTTTATAACTAGGGCTGTTTGATTTTCTATAAGGTTTAGTATTTCCCCAACTCTCGGAGGCTGGTATGATTCTCCTGAATGCGTCGGAACATCTTTTCCATATCCGACTTGGTAAAATGCACCAAAACAGGACGGCCATGTGGACAGTTATAGGGATTGTCACATTGAGAAAGCTGATAAAGGAGCTGTCTGGCTGAGTGGTCATCGATACGATGGTTGGCCTTGATAGACCGCTTGCAGGACATCATGATAGCCAACTCTGCTCGGTATTTCTTGATCGAAACTTTCTTGGTCAAGAGCAGCATATCACACATTTCATAGATACCAGACTCGATTTCTTCCTCTGCCATCCAAATAGGATGTTCACGTAGGATAAACTGGTTGGCTCCGTACTCTGCTAAAAAGACACCCACTTCCTCTAAGAGAGGCATTCTTTCCCTGAGACGAAGGGCATCATCTGCTGGGAATTCAAAGATATAGGGCACTAGAAGTTGTTGCTGACTCTGGTCAACATTGCCGATGCTTTCACGGTATTCCTCGTACTTAACCCGTTCCTGAGCCGCATGCTGGTCAATGATATAGAGTCCATCTCGACCTTGGGCAAAGAGATAGGTCCCGTGCATTTGCCCGAAAAATTCCAACTCTGGAAAGCTGGATGCTTCTTCTCGCTCCAGCTTGTCATAGGCCTTATCGAGACTGGCAAGATCTAACTCTGGGTGATCTAGTTGGTCATAGCTGACAGGCTTTCTCTCTGCAAAATGCAGTTTTGCTGGCTTGGTCAGTTGCTCCAAGGTTTCCTTGGCAAACAAGGTTAAATCCTGCCCTTCCTCAGTTAATTCAACCTGATGATCAGCCACCTCAGCTTGACTGGCTCTAGTTACCTCCGTTTTTTCATAGTAAAGCGTATTTTCTTTGAGCGGGAGAATGGTCTGCTCCACCTTTTGACGATTGCGCACGGTCGACTTGGCAAGATTTTCCAAGGCATCAGGGATCAAGGCTTGCTCTTTGAGACTGTTAGAAATAGCTTCTGAGAGCAGAGCCATTAGCTCTCTTTCCTTGGAAATTCGCACTTCTTGCTTGGTCGGATGCACATTGACATCCGCTAGATAAGGGTCGATATGGATGTGAATGACAGCCAGCGGAAAGCGTCCCACCATGAGCTTGCTGCCATAACCATCAAGAATAGCACGATTGAGCAGAAAGTTCTTGATATATCGCCCATTGATGAAGAGGCTGATATAGTTGCGATTAGCTCGAGTCAACTCCGGCAAGGACACAAAACCTGTAATTTCAAAGTCTAGATCCGAATTCTCAATGGCTATCATCTTCTTGGCACTAGCCAAACCGTAAATTCCTGCAATGGCTTGACGCAGTTGACCAGTTCCAGCTGTTCGTGTCATTTCTTTGCCATCACTAATCAAGCTAAAAGAAATCTCAGGATGAGCCAAGCCCAGACGGTTGACAATATCAATGATATGAGACAACTCCGCCTGCTGGCTCTTCATATACTTGAGACGAGCTGGCGTGTTAAAAAAGAGGTCCTCTACACAAATCTTGGTCCCCACAGGACTAGTCGCTGGTATGATTTCCTCTACTTGACCTCCACGCGCGACTAACTTAGTCCCATGACTTGCACCATCCACCGCCGTCAACAGAGTCAAGACACTGACAGAAGCGATCGAAGGCAGGGCTTCACCACGAAAACCAAGCGTCCGAATTCGAAAGAGATCAGCTTGATTTTTTATCTTACTGGTCGCATGACGACGCAAGGCCAATTCCACCTCATCGTGGGCAATTCCATGACCATTATCAGTGATTTGAATTTTCTTGAGACCAGCTTCCTCAATCTCAATGATAATCTGGCTAGAACCCGCATCAATGGCATTTTCTACCAACTCTTTGACCACACTTGCAGGACGTTCAATGACCTCTCCTGCCGCGATCTGGTTTGCCAACACTTCTGGCAATTCAATAATATGAGACATCTTTCAGCCCCTTTCTGTATCTATTTTCCTAGAAATTGATTAGTGCTATTATACCATATTTCAGATACTATCAGAAAAAGCAAATACCACATAGACTCCAAATCTCTCCACATAGACAAAAGCTCTTGCCATGGGTCGTAAAATAGTGTTTAATAAAGGTGTACAGGAAGTGATCACAACCTTGTATAACTGAAAAGGAGGGAAATTTATGAAAGTAGAACTACAGATTAAGGAGACTTACGAGGAGGAAAAGCTGATTGTCCAAACTCCTCAGCCGACCGAAAAAGTCCAGAAAGTCATCGAGTTCGCTGAAAATCTTGACCAAAAAGAAACAATCAAAGGAAAGATTGAAGATCAAGTCTATCTAGTTGAAATTGGCAAGATTCAGCGCTTCTATATAGAGAATCGCAAGGTTCTAGCAGAAACTGCATCTCAGACCTATACCATTGATTTGCGACTCTATCAAGTGCTTGAAATTCTACCGACCACTTTTATCCAAATTTCCCAATCTGAAATCATCAATATCGACTCGATTTCTCATCTCAAACTAACCCCCAACGGCCTGGTCGAAATTTTCTTAAAAAACGAAAGCTTCACCTACTCTTCACGCCGTTACCTAAAAACCATCAAGGAGAAATTAGAACTATGAAAAAACAAATCTTTCACGATGCAGCCACTGGTGTTCTTATCGGCCTCATCCTCTCTATCCTCTTTTCACTCATTTATGCACCAAATACCTATGCCCCACTTAGTCCCGAGTCTCTAGTCGGACAAGTGATGGTGGAACATCAGGTTCATGGTGCCTTGATCTTGCTCTACTGTATGATCATCTGGTCAGCTATCGGCGTTCTCTTTAGCTTTGGCAGTCGCTTATTCAGCCGTGACTGGAGCTTGCTCCGTGCCACACTTTCCCATTTCTTCCTCATGCTAGCTGGCTTTGTCCCACTAGCAACTCTGGCTGGTTGGTTCCCCTTCCACTGGATTTTCTATCTCCAGCTCATTCCAGAGTTTGCGGTTGTCTACCTTATCATCTGGACTATCCTCTATAAAAGAGAAGCTAAAAAAGTGGACCACATCAATCAACTTTTGGCCCATAAAAAGTAATAGAGAAAAACCCACTCACAAATGCATGAGTGGGCTCTTTTTATAATTTTTGCTTGAACTCGACTAAGACATTCATAGCCTGCATAGGTGTCATGTTGTAAACATCCAGTTGAGCTAATTCTGCTAGGATAGGATGTTCTGCTGGAGTATCAAAGAGAGAAATCTGTTCCGTGACGGCGCTAGTTTGCCTCATCGGAGTTGGACTTTCTTGTCCCTGGCTCTCCAGTTGTGTCAAAATCTTATCTGCCCTTGCTAAAAGTTCTGCTGGTAAACCAGCAATCTTAGCAACATGGATACCGTAGGATTTATCAGCAGGTCCTGGTTCGATCTTGTGAAGGAAGGTCACCTGCCCATCCTGCTCCAAGGTTGCCACGTGGACATTGACCAAGTGTTCCAAGCTAGACTCCAGACTGGTCAACTCATGATAGTGGGTCGCAAAGAGGGTCTTGGCTCCGATATGTTCATGAATGTATTCGATGATGGACTGGGCAAGAGCCATCCCGTCATAAGTTGCCGTTCCCCGTCCCAATTCATCAAAGAGAATGAGAGAGTTCTTGGTCGCATGCGAAATGGCATTGTTAGCCTCCATCATCTCCACCATAAAGGTTGATTGACCTGAAACCAAGTCATCTGCCGCTCCGATGCGAGTAAAGATTGCATCAAAAATCGGTAAGTAGGCACTTTCTGCTGGCACGTAAGAACCCATCTGGGCCATAACCGCAGTCATAGCTAACTGACGCATATAGGTTGATTTCCCGCTCATGTTGGGCCCTGTAATCAGTTGAATACTGGTATCTTCTGACATCTGGATACTGTTTGGAATGTAGGTCTGAGCCCCCATAACCTTTTCGACGACAGCATGGCGTCCTTTCTGGATAGCGATTTGTGAATCCTCTCCGAACTCTGGTCGAATCAAATGCTGGTTTTCAGCCACAACTGCGAGACTTTGCAGGACATCAACTGTCGCAATTCCTTGGGCTAAAGCCTGCAAACGCTGGATGTACTTGCTGACTTCCTCTCGGATACGCATAAAGATTTCGTACTCTAGGTTGGCTGACTTCTCACGCGCCTCCAACATATCTCCCTCGATCCGAGCTAATTCCTCGGTACCGAAGCGTTCTGAGTTTTTCAGCGTTGCCTTGCGGAAAAAGTGGGCTGGCACATTTCCAAGTTGCGAATTGGTCACATGGAAATAGTAACCATCTTTTTTATTGTAGTCAATCTTGAGCGTGCTGATGCCAGAGTTTTCTCGCTCCTTAGCCTCAATCTCTGCAATCCAGTTCGTACCTTCTCTGAGGACACGACGGTATTTATCCAAGGTCTCATCAAATCCCGTCCGAATAATACCACCTTCCGTAATCACGTGAGGGGCTTCAGGGGCAATCGCTGTGCTAATCAAGCTCTCCAACTCCGGAATGGCATCAAGCTGTGCGATGAGATAGGCTAGAGCAGGCTGCTCCATTCCCTCTAAAATCGCTCGAATCCGTGGCACACTAGATAAGGTAGTCGCCAGTTGCAAGAGATCCTTGGGATTGGTCTTGCCAAAAGAAACTCGACTAGCCAAGCGTTCGATATCATAAACACCCTTGAGACTGTCTGTCAAATCACTACGCTCAAAGAAGTGGTCAAGAAAGACCTGCACCACCTCTTGACGTTGGACGATTCGTTCCCTATCAATTAAAGGACGATGAATCCAAGAACGTAAGAGCCGCATACCCATAGCCGTTTTGGTTTCATCCAAAAGCCAGAAAAGACTCCCCTGCTTCTTGCCTGAACGGGCATTCTCAACCAAATCCAGACTAGCCTTGGTCGCATAGTCCATCTGTAAGAAATCTTTGATTTCATAGCGGATAACTTGTTTGAGGTGGTTCAATTCCCGCATCTGGGTCCGATGAACATACTGGAGTAGCTTACTAGCTGCCGCTTGCTCCACAGCTACCAGTCGTGAATCTAGTAAATGAATATCCTCAAAACCTTCCCTCTCATAGGAAAGCACCAGATTCATCTGACGGCTGAGAATTTGTTCTTCTTCCTCAGACAAGTCATAACCCAGCACCACTTCACGAGCCTTGAGGTTACGAATTTCCCCACAAACTAGCGTGAAATCCAATAAACCTGTCACATAAAAATCACCCGTCACCAGATCCATATAAGCTAAACCAAATTGATTGCCATCACGATCTAAGGCAACCAAAAAATTATTCTGACTATCGGGCTTACTGCTATCAACTACTGTACCAGGTGTGATGACCTGGACCACCTCTCGCTTGACAACCCCCACTGCTTGTTTGGGATCTTCCATCTGCTCGGCTATGGCCACCTTATAGCCCTGCTCGATCAATACGTCGATATACTGCTGGGCAGAATGATAGGGGACTCCTGCCATGGGTATCGGATTTTCTGCATTTTTATTCCGACTTGTTAAGGAAATTTCTAAAATCTGTGCTGCATTGATTGCATCTTCATAGAACAACTCGTAAAAATCACCCATCCGAAAAAGCAAAAAAGCATCTGGGTATTGTTTTTTAATATCCACATACTGTTGCATGCCGGGTGATAGCTTTTCTGTTGCCATTTTCCGTCTCTCCTTGCTAAAAATAAGTCTTGAGAGCAACTCCCAAGACCTTATTTATCTTTCATCAAATCTAGCAAACGATCTTCCATCAGCTTGGCAACGTGCTGGTCTCGACAAATAACCAATAAGGTATTAGCACCAGCAACCGTTCCTAAAATCCATTCATCCTTGTTTGCATCTACAATGTTTGCTAAGACTGCAGCTTCCCCAAGTTTTGTATGAAGTACCAAGGTGAATTCTGCTCTTGCAACTCCTTCTAAATGATGAGACAAAAACTCAACTAAATCAATCTTATCTGTCTCATTTGCTAGTACATAATACACCATATCATTTTTCTTGATCTTGGTCAAGCCGATTTCACGCAAATCACGTGACAAAGTCGTTTGCGTCACATAGACATTCTGAGCTTCTAGACGATCTTGAATCTCTTTTTGTGTCCCAAGTTTTTCTTCAGCGATCATCTTTTTAATCAACTGATGCCGTTCTCTTTTTCTCATATTATCCTCTTAAACGAATATTTATAATAAATTTTTCATTTATTTTATAACCATATTATACCAAAAAAAATAGAGAATTCAAAAAAATTCTCTTCTTTCTCAAAAAATGTAGTAAATTGTGTTAAAATAGAAGAAAAGCCCAAAAGGAGCCTACTTATGAATACAAAAAAACTGATTGCTGGCGAATTGGCTAGCGTCATCGATAGCCTGGACCAAGAGGCTATTTTCAATTTACTAGAACAACCTAAAAATTCAGATATGGGAGACATCGCTTTCCCTGCTTTCTCACTAGCCAAGGTCGAACGCAAGGCACCGCAAGTGATTGCTGCCGATATTGCTGCAAAGATCAACAGCCAAGCCTTTGAAAAAGTGGTAGCAACGGGTCCTTATGTAAACTTTTTCCTTGATAAATCTGCTATTTCTGGTGCAGTTATCAAAGAAGTCATCGAAAAAGGTGCTGACTACGCCCAGCAAACGGAAGGCCAAGAGCAAAATATTACGATTGACCTTTCTAGTCCCAATATCGCCAAACCCTTCTCAGTCGGCCACTTGCGTTCAACAGTTATCGGAGATGCCCTCTCTAATATTTTTAAGAAGATGGGCTACAAAACCATTAAAATCAACCACCTTGGAGACTGGGGGAAACAGTTTGGTCTTCTCATGGTTGCTTATAAAAAGTGGGGATCTAAAGAAGCCATTGAAGCCAACCCAATCGATGAATTGTTGAAACTTTACGTTCGCATCAATGCAGAAATCGAAACTGACAAGGCTCTCGATGATGAAGGTCGCCTCTGGTTCAAAAAACTAGAAGATGGTGATCCCGAAGCAACTGAACTTTGGCAATGGTTCCGTGATGAAAGTTTGGTCGAATTCAACCGCATCTACAAACTTCTCGGTGTTGAATTTGATAGCTTAAACGGTGAAGCCTTCTACAATGACAAGATGGATGAAGCCGTACAAATCTTGGAAGAAAAAGGCTTGCTAGAAGAGTCTCAAGGGGCTTGCATTGTCAACTTGGATGATTTCGATTTGCCACCTGCTATGATTAAAAAATCAGATGGCGCTACTCTCTACATCACTCGTGATATCGCAACAGCCATCTACCGTGCTCGTACATACAACTTTGTTAAAAATGTCTATGCTGTCGGCCAAGAGCAATCTGCCCACTTCAAACAACTCAAGGCAGTACTACAAGAGATGGGCTACGATTGGAGCCAAGACATTGTCCATGTTCCGTTTGGATTGGTAACAAAAGAAGGGAAAAAACTCTCTACTCGTAAAGGAAATGTCATCTTGCTAGAGCCTACTATTGCAGAGGCTGTTAGTCGTGCCAAGGCCCAAATCGAGGCGAAAAATCCTGAGTTAGAAAATAAAGACCAGGTTGCCCACGCTGTTGGAGTTGGGGCTATCAAGTTCTATGATCTTAAGACCGACCGTACAAATGGATATGACTTCGACCTTGAAGCTATGGTATCCTTTGAAGGGGAAACTGGACCTTACGTTCAATACGCCTACGCTCGTATCCAATCTATCTTGCGCAAAGCCGATTTCAAACCAGATACAGCGGGCAACTACAGCTTGAACGATGCTGAAAGCTGGGAAATCATTAAACTACTCCAAGACTTCCCACGTATTATCAATCGTGCAGCAGATAACTTTGAACCTTCTATCATTGCGAAATTTGCGATTAGTTTGGCTCAAGCATTTAACAAATATTATGCACATACACGTATCCTAGATGAAAGTCCTGAGCGCGACAGTCGTCTGGCCCTCAGCTACGCAACCGCAGTGGTCCTCAAAGAAGCTCTTCGTTTGCTCGGAGTAGAAGCACCAGAGAAGATGTAAATCGCCAAAGTTACTTGATTGCGGAGCAATCTAAGTAACTAACGCCAAATCCTATCAGGGATTTGGCTAGGCGCTTCACTAGTCATGGCCCCTAAATATAATCGATTTAGAGCCCATGACGTCGTAACCAGTACGAGTTGCCTAAACACTTCACTAATTCACCTAACCAAATAATATCGATTTGGTTAGGCTCATGTCGTAATCTTTTAAATTACTTGAAAGCGATCTGAAAGATTGAGGCAAGATAACATTTATATTTTGTTCAGCATTGTAGCATTTCAATGAAACAATTTATTCACTTTTACTATTTATCACACTGGGAGATTCCTTATGAGCCAATATGCTTATATTCTCGTTGTACTTAGCTTGGTTTTCCTTTTTCTGCTCAATAAGTACGAGAAGGAAAGACTTCAAAGACTCTACCAAGAGCAACTCTTGAAGGACGAGACATTTAGGTCTGACATCAAAGAGAAAATTCACACGACTGAAAATATCAATGATGTCATTGCACATATCAATAAAACTTACCATCTGGGAATGTTGCTCTCAAAAGACGTCACAGATCAATTGAAATAACCGAAATCCGAGAAGCTTTCTTCTCGGATTTTTTTAGGCTTTACCATATTCTCCTTGGAGAAATTTCATTAATGCATGTAAAATTTTTCTGTAATTTTCTATATTTTTTCAAAATGGCCTTGCATTTCTTTTAAGTTTTTTGTAGAATAGTAGCTATCTATTCAGATTATTCTGAAAATTCAAAAATAGGAGCGTTTATTATGTCACAAGTTACGTTATCAAACCAGTCAACCTGGGCAAGCAAACTAAAGGCAATGGGGCCAGGAATCCTGATGGCTTCTGCTGCCGTTGGAGGTTCTCACATTGTATCCTCTACTCAAGCTGGTGGTTCTTATGGTTGGTCACTACTCCTATTGGTTATCTTGGCCAATGTTTTTAAATATCCATTTTTCCGTTTTGGTGCAGAATATACTGCTGATACTGGTAAAACCTTGGTCGAAGGCTACGCTGAAAAAGGCAAGTTCTATCTCTGGATTTTCTTTGTCCTCAATGTCTTCTCTGCTATGGTCAATACAGCTGGAGTCGCTATCCTTTGCTCAGCCATCATCGCTAGCGCCTTCCCAATGATTGGACTTAGCATCACTCAATGGTCCCTTATCCTTGTTGCAGTCATTTGGGCCATGCTACTCTTTGGTGGCTACAAACTATTGGATGGTATGGCAAAATGGATCATGTCCGCTTTGACTATTGCAACTGTTCTTGCAGTTATCATTGCAGCAATTAAGCATCCAGAATACAGCTCTGATTTTGTCGAAAAGACACCTTGGCAAATGGCGGCCCTCCCTTTCATCGTTTCCCTCTTAGGATGGATGCCTGCTCCTATTGAAATTTCAGCCATCAATTCACTCTGGTCTGCTGAAAAGAAAAAGACTGTCAACTTTAATACAGAGGACGCCCTTTTCGACTTTAACGTTGGTTACATTGGAACTGCTATCCTAGCTGTATTCTTCGTGGCACTAGGAGCGCTTATTCAGTATCCTACAGGACAAGCAGTTGAAGCCGCTTCAGCCAAGTACATTTCTCAGTTTGTGGGTATGTATGCCTCTGTTCTTGGAGAATGGTCTCGTTATTTGATTACCTTTATCGCCTTTCTCTGTATCTTTGGAACGGTCATCACCGTTATCGATGGCTACTCTCGTGTCAATCAGGAATCGCTACGACTCTTGATTCGTCAAAAAGAGGATACTCGCAAATCTTTGAACATCTGGATGACCATTACCGCTATCATTGGTATCGTAATTATTAAATTCTTTGCTGGACAAGTTTCAACCATGCTTCGCTTTGCCATGATCGGTTCTTTCCTAACAACACCATTCTTCGCTCTTTTGAACTATGTATTGGTGACACGTGAGAATAAAAATCTTCCTTCCTGGCTAAAACTCCTTGCTATCGCAGGATTGATTTTTCTCTTTGGCTTTGCTATTTTCTTTATCTATGCACTTGCCATCGGAAAAGCAGGATAGTATATAAAATGGCACCCTTACGGGGGTGCTTTTTGCATACTCAAAAGCAGTTGAAAATCTCAACTGCCCCTCAGTACTACTTTATTTTTCTGTTTCTAACTCATACAAGTCCGCGATAATCGCTGCGACCTTTTTAATATCTTCCAGCATGCCTCTCATTTCAAAATCTGCTAGAACAGGGAAACCAAAGCGCTGACTGTACTGCTTGGCAGTCAAACAGTATTGGTTATTAAAATTGCGATTGCCAGATCCCACTACGCCAAAACACTTACTGGCATTATCTCCATAGGCAATAAAATCACCCACTGGAGTCGTTAAAATCTCAACATCGCCGTTGTCGACACCATTTCCACCTTCCAGATAGGTCGGTAAGAAAGCGACATAGGGATGGTCCATCTCAAAGAAATCTTTCCCTTCCTTGACCAAATCCTTGATATGGATCTTTTGGACCTCAATCCCTTCGTGCTCAGACAAGAGATAGTCCTTAAGTCGGGTTACAAAACTCTCTGTATTCCCACTCAAACTGATATAAACTAAAGATATTTTTTTCATATTGACCTCGATTTTTATTTTTGGATATTAAAAGAACTACCAAGATTGTAACTTGATAGTTCTCTTTTGTCAATACTTAGGCAACTTCCTCTGCTTCGACTTCCTCAGCCAAATCTTTTTGCTGGCGCCACATCTTGTAAAAGACTAAGGCTAAAAAGAGAACATTGATAATGATGAACAAAATATTCGTTCCTTGTGCTAATGCTCCCATTCCTAGGCCGAGGGTAGAATCTTTGATTAATTGAACCGCATCTTGAACGTTCATATAGCTATAAACCAAACCAACAATCGCTAGTAGAACATAGCCAATATAAGCATAGTTTGCGAATTGCACATTTTTACGTAGGAGAAATACAAAAGCTACTACAACTAAAATTGCAGATAAAACAATCAAAACTATATTAAAAATTGAGTGCGATGATGCTGTTACTTGGTAGGTATAGTTAACCGTGTCTTCTATTTGCTGAGCAGTAAGAGACCCACTATTAGATAGGCTAGCACGAAGAGCTTCCTTGCTAGGGACTGGGCCCAAGATGCCAAATAATGACGAAGCAGAAATGAGTGCTGATAGGACTAACAAAATCCAGAGATAAATTGGTTTCTTTTTCATATTATCCTCCTATAAATCCTTTTGGACATTATAGCATTTTTCGTACAGAAATACAATTCTTACAGGCCTGTCTCGACTTGTTTTCGGTAAGCTTTTGGTGATTTTCCGCACAATTTACGGAAAACTTTGTAAAAATAGCCGACGTTACTGTAACCAACGGCATAGCAAACATCTTCAATACTATCATTGGTTGAAAGCAAGAGCTGTTGCGCTGCCTTAATTCGCTGTTTGTTGAGCAGTTCTGCAAAGGTCGAGTTGGTTTCTCGCTTAATCAGCTGACCGAGGTAGACTGGGTTGATAAAGAGATCCTTGCTGATGTCCTTAAGTGATAACTCTTTTTGATAATCGCGGCCGATCACCTCTAGAACACTGACCACATTTTCATTCATACGATACTGGCCAAAGAACTTGGTCAAGGTTGCTTTGATGTAGGCAACCAACTCTTCAAAGGAGTTAATAGCATGGATGGCTTTGACAATCTCGGTCATATCATCCGCTTTTAGATGCTCAAACAAGTGGAAGACATCCATGACAAATTGGGTGAAGAGTTGTTTGGTGATCGCCACGCGCGGTGTATTCTCTAAGACAACCTTCTCCAGCAGGGTCAATTCTTCGATGATTTGATTAATATTTCCTTGGATAATCACGCGGTAAATCGGTTCGTAATAGGCAAATAGACTCTCGGATTTTTCTAAATTGACAGAACCGTAAAAGAGGGCTTTTTCTGCGTTGATCTTCCATTTTTCAAAGGCTTGTTGGTAGGGCGCTCCAAAAGGCGTCACTACGATTCCATCTAGTGGTTGATCAGAGATGAAAATCTGCCAGTCTTGACCTAAAACATAGTAAGGAATAGTGAAAGAACCTTGTTTTTCCTTGGAAAGGCCTATCCACCAGTTATCTTTACCCGCTAAGAAGTTGACAAAGCCTTCTTCATCCAATTCTTGGCTGAGAGTCTGGCTTTGCTCCACCTTTTCCTGAAGTTGGCTCGCAATTTTTTCTAATAAATGACTCAACTCAACCTTATCCACTGGCTTCACTAGATAATCTACGACACTCAGGTTCATTGCTTTCTTGACATAGTCAAACTCCTGATAGCCAGACAGCAAGATATAATAGGCATCTGGGAGAATCTCCTTCATCTCCTTGATCATATCCAGTCCTGTTTTATCCGGCATATTGACATCCGAAATAATCACATCAACCGGATGATGCTTGACATAGCCCAGAGCATCGTCGGCATGATTGGCTGTTGCGACGACTTTCATATCCCATTTTTCAAAGGGAATCAAGCGCTTGAGCCCCTCTGTCACCATGTACTCGTCGTCTACTAATAAAACTTTATACATTTCTACCCTTTCTATTCATCCTGGATAGTGATTCGATAGCGAACACCTTCTTGCTCAGCTGACTCTACACTGATTTGGTAGCGATCCCCAAAATAGAGGACAAAGCGTTCGTGTACATTCACTATTCCGATTGACTGCCGCTCACCGCTGTAGCTTGCCTCGTGCTCAAAACTTCTCTGAGCTAATTTCTCTTGCAAGGCAGCTAATTTTTCAGCAGGCATGCCACGACCATTATCGACTACCAGGATTTCAACAAATCCCTCACCCTTCAAGACCTTGATGCTGATGACATTGTCTGTTCGACGGTGGTCAATACCGTGGGCAAAGTAGTTTTCAACCAATGGTTGGAGCGTAAACTTGGGAATCTTCATATTTTCTAATTCTGGCGCGATCTTAAAGCCATAAGCTACTGACTTTGGATAGCGAACCATACAGAGATAGCTATATTTTCGGCAAAATTCCAACTCTTGCTTCAACGTGGTTTCCCGCTCGTCGGAGATATTGTTGCGTAACAAGCTACTAAATTCATAGATAATATCTGCCAGTTCATCCTGACTTTGCATGACAGCATACATCCGTAAAAACTCCAGAGTATTGTACATAAAGTGAGGATTGATTTGAGCTTGCAGGGCTCGCATATTGGCATCTTTTTGACTGAGCTCTAGCTGATAGATATCATGGATATTTTTTTCCAGGCGATCCAACATATCATTGGTTGTTTCTGCAATGAGAAGCAACTCTTGGCCTTTTTCAGATGTATCGATTCGAAGGCCTTCTTCTCCTTGAGCAATCACCTCGATCGAATCTACTAGGTCTACGACCTGCTTTTGGTAATTTGAAAAAGTCTGTCTAAGAGTCACGTACAAAATGATGATAAAGAGAATACTTAGCCCAATAATGACAGCTGAACTCGTCAAAGTTCCTGTAAGAACAAAATTTTTAGGAACAGCAACTCGAACCTGATAACCGTGAGAGGTGACACCTACAAACCAGTTTTCTCGCTCAGCTGATACCTTCTCCCCAATATGGAACATCTCAGTCTCAAAAGGCGAAGTTACTGTTACAGCCATTGGGATATGGCCCCTTGTATTGTCAATAGCTCCATGTAAAACATCCGGGGATAGGGAGATATAGATCACTCCTAAATCCTTGTCAGACACAGGATCAGAAACAGGAATGGCAAAACTATTGGCTGTCGGCTTAAAACCCTCCGCAGGAACTTTCTCCCCACTGCGTTTTTCTCTAGTCGAAACATACACTTCCTTATAGTCCTGAAGAACAATAGCCACTCCAGTCACAAAATCATTCCGAACATAGAGATCATCAATATTTTCATACAGGGAAACCGAGATATAAGGCGAAGTTTTACGTTCTAATTGCCAATAGAAATAGTCTGGTGTGCTGAGACTGAAATACTTGTAAATTCCTTCGATGCGGGCCTGATTTTCAACCAAAGACTGAGCAAGTTGAGTTGACTCTCTGTGATAATATTCCACTTCACTCACTGTCCGAGTGGTCACACGTTCTGCAACCCGTTGGGCCTCTTTCTCACGCGAGTCCCAGTCAGCATAGGAAATCATCACCGCAAAACTAGCAATGATGATGATCATAACGAGGCTATAAATCCGTAAAAGAGAGTGAAGCCAAAACTGCTTCATTCTATTTTGTCGCCAATTTTTCATGGATACTTTCATAAATAGGTTCCAACATATCACTGATAAAGAAATGCCACATTCCAATTCCTACAAAAAAGAGCAAGGCAGGCATATAATAACCAACTCCTATAAGGAGAGCGGACCCGAGTAAAACCTTGGCAATCGCAGGTAAGCTCATAAAAATACCGATAAGGGACAGTTTCAAGGTATTTTGGTAGGACAAATCAAAGTACACCTGAAGTTTCAAGGAAACAGTATAGGCTAGAAAGACAAGAGCAACTACAAGGACGTTGAGAAAGGTCGCCAAAAGGTGGAAAATCGTCTGGTGGGGCAATTGAACTAGAAGATACAAACCATAAACTAGGACAAGATCCACAAACACGAAACTATAGAAAGCCAGATTACTCTTGACAAAATTGCTCTTATACAATTCCCAAGCTTCCTTCAAATGGTAGGCTCGATAGGTATAACCATGTTCCGCATACAAACTCATCAGGGTAGCACTAGCTGGGGCCAAACCAAAGATCACTCCTCCTGCTAGTGTTAATAGACAGAAATAAGCCGTCGCAATCATTCCCAAAAAGATACGATTAAAGACGAATTCTAGAAACTTTCCCATGCTACTCTCCTTAAACTAACGATGTAACTATTATATCATATTTCAAGCGTTTTCAAAAATATAGAACTCCCATTTACAATCCTCAAAAAGCGTGATACAATTGATTTTGTTAGTTTATATCAAGGAGAAACTCATGAAGAAAAATATCTTAACCACCCTCTTAGCTGTCGTCCTCTATTTCCTCTGTGTAGGGATTGGAGTCTTCCTAGGACACCTGGTCGACCAAACAGGCAATATGTTCTACGCACCTGCCTTTGCTGCCCTTGTCGGTGGCAGTGTCTACATGCTTCTTTTGACGAAGGTCCCTCGTTTTGGCGCTATCACCACTCTAGGACTTTTTATGGCACTTTTCTTCCTAGCGAGCAAACATGGCGCTGGTGCCTTTCTCCCAGGACTCGTCTGTGGTCTTGCAGCAGATGCCATCGCTCGTCTCGGCAGCTACAAAGACCAAATCAAAAACACCCTCTCCTTCCTCGTTTTTGCTTTTAGCACAAGTGGCCCTATCTTCCTCATGTGGATCCGTCCCAAAGCTTACGTGGCTACCTTACTTGCGCGTGGGAAATCCCAAGAATACATTGACCGTATCATGGTCGCTCCAGAGTTGGACAAAATCCTTCTCTTTGTTTCAAGCATCCTCCTAGGTGCCTTGATGGGTGCTGTTATTGGGCAAGCCATTAGTAAAAAGCTTACACACAAGATCTAATCACTAAAAAAGAGCCCTCCGGCTCTTTTTATTTATGACTTAGTTTCTTGGTCAAGAAATCTCCCAAGAACTGGATCGTAAAGATAATCAAAATGATAATGATAGTCGCCAAGATGGTCACATCGTGATTGTAACGGTTAAATCCATAGGCAATGGCCACGTTACCGATGCCACCAGCACCAACTGCTCCCGCCATGGCTGTTTCTCCAACAAGGGAAATCAAGGTCACTGTCGTCACACGAATCAAATCTGGCAAACCTTCTGATAGATAAACACCCACGATATCCCAGAAGGTTGCTCCGCTCGCTTGAGCCGCCTCAATGACACCACCATCTAACTCAGCCAAGACAACCTGCACCTGACGGGCAAAGAAGGCAAAGACCGCAAAAGAAAGGGGGACAAGGGCTGCATTTGGCCCGATACTTGTTTTGACAATCAAGTGAGACAGTGGCGACATGATTGCCAAGAGGATAATAAAGGGAACCGCACGGAAAATAGAGGTAATCTTGTCTAAAATCCAAAAGATAACCTTATTTTCCAAGACACCACCTGGCGCTGTCAAGACAAGGAAGAGACCTGCCACCAGCCCCAAGAACCCTCCGATAATAAAGGAAAGAACTGTCATATAAAGAGTTAGGTAAATGGCTGTCCCCCAGCCTGCTTGACCAGCCCAGCCCATCTTATAGACATTTGGTAGATAAGTTTGAATCAACTCTGTCATTTTACTGTCCTCCCTTCAATACTTTTAACTGTACACCAGCCTGACGGATGGCTTCTTGAGCACCTACTAGCGCTGCTTTTTCACCTGACAAGACCACAACCAATTCTCCGACAGGAGTGCCGTCGAGAATCTCGATATTCCCATAGAGGATATTAGCCGTTACTTGGTAATGTTTGTACAATTCATTCAAAAGTGGCTCGTCTGTCGAAGCCCCTGCATACTTGAGCTGCACTAAGATACTGTTCTCAGATAAATGTTCTACGATTTCTTGCTTCTCAATCTTGACCATGGCTTCGTCAATACCTGTAGCTGTTGAGATAAAGTCCTGTGTCAAAGGTTGTTTAGGGTCTGAGAAGATTTCAAGGACACTGCCTTCTTCAATCAAACGACCATCCTGCATGACTGCCACACGATTAGCAATGTCTTTGACAATCTGCATTTCGTGTGTAATCAAGACAATGGTCAAGCCTAATTTTTGGTTCAAATCTTGCAACAAAGCCAAAATCTGCTTAGTTGTCTTAGGGTCAAGGGCAGAAGTTGACTCGTCTGAAATCAAAATTTTCGGATCATTTGCCAAGGCACGCGCAATGGCCACACGCTGTTTTTGCCCTCCAGATAGTTGAGAAGGGTAGTTTTCAGCACGATCTGCCAAACCAACCAAGTCTAACAACTTAGCCACTTTGGCTTTCTTTTCTTCCTTGCTGAGCCCAGAGTGTTTGAGGGCAAAGGCCACATTTTCCTCTGCTGTCTTTTGACTCATCAGGTTAAAATGCTGGAAAATCATCCCAATGTCTTGACGCTTCCGACGCAACTGCTCTGCAGTCAAGGTAACCTTACCATCAAAAATCACATCGTCGTCAATGGTAATTTTGCCTGCAGATGGTTTTTGCAGGAGGTTAATCACCCGAACTAAAGTGGATTTTCCTGCTCCAGAATATCCAACGATACCGTAGATATCCCCTTCTTGGATGTGAATGGTCACATCCTTGACCGCTGTGATGGTTCTCTTCTTCTGATGAAAAGTCACATCGATCTGATCTAACTTGATAATATCTCTACTCATAGCTTCTAATCAGCTCCTCTACTAATTCAATATGGGTGTAATAATCGGCGATTCGCACGTTTTCATCTCCGCCATGGTCTCGGCTATTAGCATTTCCTAGACCGAAGGCCACCATAGGTACCTCTAGGGCATCAAAGACCGTATGCATAGGTCCTGTTCCCGCTGTTGTCGGTAAGACCGATACGCCCTGTGGATAGAATTTCTTGGCCAACTCGATTACGTTGAGAATGGCTAGTGCGCTCATATCGCTTCGATAGCTCATCTCTCCCAAGGTATAGTATAATTCTACCTTATCAAAGCCATTTTTGTCTAGCTGTTTCCGAATTTTTTCCAGAACATCATGCGGTTCTAAGCCAGGAACCAGACGAACCTCTAACTTAGCACTGGCTTCTGCTGGCAAAATCGTTTTAACACCCTGACCTTGATAACCAGACTGGATTCCTTCGATATTGAGGGCGGGCTCGAAAAAGAATCGTTTGAGAAAGGCAGCGCGCTCCTCTTGTAAGAGA
The DNA here is from genome assembly GCF_006175905.1 of Streptococcus oralis. GTDB lineage: Bacteria > Bacillota > Bacilli > Lactobacillales > Streptococcaceae > Streptococcus > Streptococcus oralis_BG. Next base: position 773,232 of record NZ_SSNB01000001.1, on the reverse strand, counting down.
GGCAATTCCAAGCCGTAAATGCGACTAATTTCCTCAGGATTGCGTTGGGCGTAGGTATCCACCAAGGCTAGTTCCCGTTCATTCGGCTCTTGGGCATCCTCGTACAAACCTTCGACCAAGATACGACCATCTGCAGCGCGTAGACTACTTAAGGCCTGAATAAGATACCATGATGCTGACTCCACAACACCACCATAACTCGAGTGAATGTCCACGTCCGCACTTTTCACCTTGGCATCAAAGGTCACAATCCCCTTATTTCCACCAGAAATTTCTAGCTGTTCCAAGGCATTTTTGGTTCCTTGTTCCCAGACTAGCAAGTCCGCTCCACGAAGTTTATCTGCGTGTTTCTCTAAATACTTATCTAGATCCATGGAAGCAGATTCCTCTGCCCCTTCCATGATAAAGCTGATATTGACAGGGAGGTCATCGTGGTGCTGCATATACTTTCTCAAAGCACTCAAACGAGCTGTGATGTGGCCTTTGTCGTCGTCAACACCACGTCCATACATAAAACCATTTCGCACAGAAAGGGTAAAAGGATCCTCTGTCCATACTTGGTCGCCATCCGCTGGCACGGTGTCATAGTGATTATAGAAGATCAAGGTCTTGGCATCCGGACGTGAACTCTTGAAATGCGCCATGACAAAGGGAGCCGTGTAGCTCTCATCAATCTCCACTTCAGCCCCTACACGCTTGAAAATCTCACCCAGATAGTTTGCGACCTCCTTGAGTCCAACCTGTTGGGCAAAGACTGATTTCTTGGAAATCAAGGTGCGCAAGACTTCAAAATAATGTTGGGCCACATGATCCTTCTCAAATTTTTCAATCTGCTCTTGTTCGCTAGGAAAAACCATTTTCTCTCTCTTTCTACTACGTACTTGCGTCCTCAAAACGACAACAAGTGCCTCTTTAAAATCAACTCTCTATACAAAAGCAAGAGGTGGAAACTCTCTCCCACCTCCCTGTGTCTTATTACCAAACTGGTTGGTCCAAACCGTCTGATGTTTCTTCGATAACTTTTTTCACTTCATCAGTGTGGTAAGCTGCGATAATTTTCTTGATGGCATCAGCCTTAGGTGATGATTCCCAATCTTTTTTCGCAACGATGATGTTGTACCATTGTTTTGAGTTTTCATCAGCTTGTTCTTTGAAGAGTGCTTTCTTGTAGTCCAATTTTGCTTCTGTAACGAAGGTATTGTTTACAACGGCAGCATCAACTGATGACAATGAACGAGCTGTTTGGCTAGCGTCCAATTCAGTAATCTTCAAGTTCTTTGGATTTTCTGTGATGTTAGCAACTGTTGCAAGTGCAGTTCCAGAAACATCCAATTTGATCAAGCCAGCTGATTGAAGCAAGTAAAGTGCACGGCTTTCGTTTGTTGCATCGTTTGGTACGGCGATTTCACCGTTATCTGGGATTTCTTCCACTTTGGTATACTTGTTTTCTTCCCCATTTTTACCTGAGTAAAGGCGGATTGGTGAGATGTAGGTATCTGCAATCGCTACAAGGTCTTTCCCGTTTTCTTTGTTCCAGTTGTTCAAGAAGTTGTAGTGTTGGAAAGCATTCAAGTCTACTTCGCCATCAGCAGTTGCCTTGTTTGGTTGTGAATAGTCTGTGAACTCTGTGAATTCCAATTTAATTCCATCTTTTTCAACCAATTCTTGGATTTTATCCCAACGCGCTTCTTCAGAACCGCTACGGTTAACTGTTGCAATTTTGACAACTGTTTCGTTGTCTGCTTTCTTTTCTGAATTTCCGCAAGCTGCAAGAGTCAAACCTGCGACTGTAGCAAGAGCTGCTACACCGAGCCATTTTTTAATTTTCATGATTCTATCTCCTTTAAAAATAATACCGTAATAGTATCTCATACTTTATTTGATTTAGCAAATTGTTATTAGATAGGCAGACATATAGTTTGAAACTATATACCTAAAAATTGAGAAATCACCCATTTTAATCAGAATGGATGATTTACAAACTTATTTGATGTCAGCTTCTGCTGGTAGGTAAGAATCACCAAAGAACTGTTGAGATAGCTTTTCAAGTGTTCCATCTTTGTAGAGTTCTTGGATGCGTTTGTCCACAAATGATTTCAACTCATCTTGACCTTTAGCAAGGAGTGGGTAAACATAAGGTTGTTGGTCGCTTGGAAGTTCGATGACTTTCAAATTGTCCAAACCTTGGTTTTTGATAACTGTCTCAACACCAATCTTATCAAAAATCTTGTAATCAAATTGTCCATCACTCAAACGAGACATGATTTGTTGGAAATCTGCCTTAGTGTAGTTAAGAACCGTTGGATTGTCCGCATGTTCTGTGTTGTATGCTTCCAATTGTTTAGCTGAGGTTGTTCCTTGAACAACTTCAGTAGATTTTCCACCGATATCATCGAGAGATTTGATGCTATCGTCGTCTTTCTTCACAACGAGAACGTTAGGATTTTTAGCAGTTGGTGCTGCGTAAAGGTATTTTTCTGCACGTTCTTTGGTATAGCTGAGGTTGTTAACAGCCATTTGATAACGGTCACTATCAAGTCCTGGGAAAATACCTGACCACTCTGTCTTTTCAAACTTGACAGTATACTTGTCTGAGTCTTTAAAGATCGCGCGAACCACTTCAATCTCGTAACCAGTCAATTCACCATTTTCTTCATAAATAAATGGTTTTGGTGAACCGTTAGTTGCTACGACGATTTCTTTTTTACCAGATGTTGCTTCACCTGATGCTGCATCTTTCTTATCTCCACCTGAGCAAGCTGCTAGTAGACCTGCGGCAACAAGCCCTAGGGCAGCAAGAGATGAATATTTAACGATTTTTTTCATGTCATTTCCTCCAAAATAGAATACTGTATTATCTTAACAGAAAAAAGGAATTTACGCCATTATATGATATCTATCTCGGTGATAGGTTTTTCTTATGGCTGGCTAAAAGACCAGACGCAAGACTGCAATCAAGACCACTCCAAAGAGAACTGTAGCAACTAGATTGCGGTAGCGAAAGGCTACCCAAACCGTTGGAAAGACTGCCAAGAAGTCCAACCACTTGATCTGAGGAAGGCTCCCAACCTTACCTGACACCACACTTGAAAGAATCAAGGCAAAGATGATAGAGACAGGCAAGAACTTCAAAAATCGCTCTACGATAGCTGGCAACCCCTTGTACTTGACCAAGATGAAAGGAATCATACGGGGAACCCAAGTCACTAGGCCCGAAAAGATAATGGCTAACAAAAGATATTTACTGACCATCTAAAAGCACCCCCATCGTACAACCAAGTAGCGTCGCAAACAGAACAGCTAGTGACTGAGACACCACTGTCAAGAGCAAAAAGAAAGACACCGTAACAACTGCTAGGATCTTCAGCAGATTGCGGACAGGAATCCGTCTTTGCATAATCTGGAACTGCGAAGCAAAAATCCCGATAAACATTCCCACAAGGGCAAAATCTAAACCAAAAATTTCTGGATTTGGTAGGAGTCCACCTAGAGCTGTTCCGACTACTGTCCCCACAAACCAAGCTACATAGCTGTTGAGATTGTTCCCATGCATCCACATAGGATTGACCTTGTCTGTATGGGCTAATTCTCCCATCAAAACCCCGTAAGTCTCATCTGTCAAGAGGCTAGACATACCGATATTTTGCCAGAGACTAGTATGACGGAAATAGGTCGATGCATGCAAGCTCAGCAAAAAGAGGCGCAAGTTGATCAAAAAGACCGTCATAGCAATAGCTGCGACAGGTGCTTGGACCGCAATCAATGCTAACATGGCAAACTGGGCGCTCCCAGCATAAACAAAGAGGCTCATCAAGCCCATCTCAACAGGTGTCACATAGGGCGCACCGATAATCCCACAAGCCAGACCAATGCTGACATAGCCAAGGGCAGTCGGCATGGCCGCCTGTACACCTTCCCAAAATCCTTTTTCTTTCATCCTTCTCCTCATATTCTCTCCAATTGAGGCTGTTCGTTATCACAGCCACAGCACGGACTATTATAACATATTCAAATAAGGGAAAAAAGTTTAGAGTTTGAAACTTGAAGCTAGTAAACATTGTAAAAAATGTTACCTGTTTATGGATACATGAGAAATTGATCCACTCGAATCATATACTTGTTGGCTTCAGTTTTTTCAGCATCTTCATCTTCTGTCGGATAGACATCGACCCAGAGTTCCCACTGTTGTCCTTTCAGCTTGACCTTGTAGCGATAACCGTCATCATAGAGTCCTACCGGATCAGTGGTCATGGACTGGTAATCTGGGAGTTCTTCCAATTCTTTTTTTACAGTCTGGGATAGATTGTTGATCACTACTTGTTGCTCCCCTTTTGAAGCTACAGTAATATGAGCTGTCGCTTCTTCCAAGCGATGCGATTTTGAAAATGTGAATCTTACTCGACCTGTATGGCCCTTCAAAGAAATATTTTCGTAATCATAGAAAAGGCGACCTGTTTTATAGAAATAAGGGTCTTCTGCACGCCAAGTATCGCGATAGGCCATTTCCTCTTCTTCCACCACTTGGCTAGCCTCTCCAAATACTTCTTCAAAAGATTTAACAGGCATACCAAACGAAAGGGATTCAAACAAAACTAGTTGCGTCTTGTTGATATTATGGCAAGCTGATAAAAGCATGAGTAAAGCTCCAAGAGCAAGTAAACTACTGATTATTTTTGTAATTTTCATATTTTTACTATACTAAAAAACTCTATCATTTGTCCAAGATAAAAGAGTTAACCATTAACTGACTTCTATTCTAGGGTATAGAAGGAAAGGATTACGATGCATGCCTCCGATATTGACTAATCCCAACCCCATATTTCTTATCTTCAGGTTTCTCATGATAACCTAGTTCTGTTGGATAGACTTCAACCCAGAGTTCCTCCATTTGTCCTTGTAATTTGGCTTTATATCGATAAGAATCTTTCTCGAGTCCTAGCATTTCAACAGTCAAAGACTGATAGTCTGGCAAAGTTTCAATCTCTGTTTTTATAAACTGAGATAAATTGTTGACCAGTTCTTTCTGTTCCACTTTTGAATTGATAGGAAAAGAGACTCTTACTTCTTCTAAAGTATGCCATTTTGAAAATGTGAAATCTGCACGAACAGTATAGTCTTTCCACCTCATGTTTTCGTAATAGTAGAAGAGGCGACCTGTTTTATAAAAATAAGGGTCTTCTGCACGCCAAGTATCACGATAAGCCATTTCTGTTTCCTCAACAACTTTATCAGCTTCTCCAAATACTTTTTCAAAAGATTCTGTGGACATATAAAAGGAAAGAGATTTAAACATGACTAACTGCGTACTAGGAAATTCCAAATTTTTAAAGTTTTGGTAAGATTTTATAAATAAGATTAGCACTCCAATAGCAAGCAAACTACTAATTATTTTTGTAAATTTCATATTTCTACTATACAAGAAAACTCTAGGATTGACAAACTTTGAATTTTTCGATTACATTTTGAGATTTGTTCTCTAAATTTTGAGGAAACAAAGAATTGATCAAAAACTAGTAACAGATAGTCAAAATAAAAAAGACTGGCAATCCAGTCTCAAACACATATTATACAAATTCTCCGCTAAATGCTCTCACGAATATTCAAGAGCATGACAAATGCGGTTAGGAGTAATAGCAATAGAATAAAGCTGACCGCTAGGGTCCCAAAACTTGTAGCAATCGTTACGAAGACGATTGTGAATAGACTTGGTAAAACAACCGTAATCGCACCAATAGAGGATTGAACCGCTCCCATTGACTCCTCAGGTATTTGTTTAAAGACGAGTTCTTGAAATCTAGGAGAGAGTAACCCTGCAATGAAGGCATCCAAGGAGCTGAAAAGCAGAATCAAGCCAAAATGAACTGTGGCAAATCCTACTAGAAGGAGTAACTGGATGACGACCGAAGCGTATAGAGCTGTTTTTATAGAAATCATATTTTTCAGATAGCCACTCACAAGGCTTCCGATAATAAGTGCTAACAATTCTAGTGTTGATAACAAAGCAAGAGATTGACCAGTTTGTAAATTCAAAAACGGTTGGTTTCTTAAAAAGAGAGTCGAAATAGGAACAGTGACATTGATCACAGCTTGGCTGATAGAGACGATAAATAAAATGAAGATCACTCTATCCATATTCCAGATCAATTTCGATGATTGGAACAAATGCTGGCAAAACGATTTTATAGAAAGACCTTCTTGATAGCTAATTGTTTTTTCAACTTTCAAAAGATCATTTTTTATGAGAAGAATACCTACAAATGCTATCAGAAACGTCAGAGCGTTTAGTAAGGAAATGAACTGAATGGAAAGAATTCCTAGTAAAATCCCTCCTAGAATATTACTGATTGTCCGAACTAAACTAACTGTTGATTGTTTAAAACCAATGGCTTCTGTCAGATGTTCTTTCCCAATGATTCTTATAAAAATAGGAGTTAGCATGGCTCCTGAAAAGTAACTCAATGTATCTGACAAAAGGTTCATCAAACAAATAAAGAATACTAGCCATAAGGAAAAGGACTGCCCTGAAAGCGAAAGTGCCACTATAGAATAAAGTACAAATTTGACAAAACTAATAACCGTATACTTTAGAACACGATAATGTTGAAAATCAGCCAAAACTCCCATAAAGATTTGCAGAACTTGAGGAACAGTCTCTGAAATCGTAATGAGTAAAATTGCCAAGGGGGCAAACGAAGCATCTGCCACATAATTCAAAAAAGCAAGATAAAAAATCGTATCCCCAACCGTTGAAATCCACTGATTGATGGTTAATTGCCTAAAATCTCTATTTTGAATAAATACTTTCATCGCAACTCCTTTTTGAATTCAAATGGGAACTTTTCCCCAAGAATAGACCGATATTGCTGAGCACCTAAAATTACAGCAACGGTAAAATTTGACCAATGCCATTGTAAACTATATGCAGTCCAATAGGCCAATAAATGGACTTGGTCACCCTAAATAAGACTGCAAATATAAGACCTCCACCCATATAGAAGACAAAGTCTGTCAAGACCCAACCATGACTACTAATGTGCAAGATTCCAAACAAAGCAGCCGAACCGAGCACATCCAGTCCCCATTTCTTCCCTTTTTCCAGAGCAGTCATCACCAATCCACGATAAATCATCTCTTCAAAAATGGGACCTGCAATCACAGGATAAAAAAAATACATCAAAAATGCCGTAGCTCCTGTAAAAGTAGAAGCAGCATGTTGATAAGAAATTTCATTTCGAGTAGGTGGGAAAAGAAAAAAGGTGACGAAATTCCAAATAACAAAAGCAAGAAGTGCTAAAAAGTAATAGAAAAGATAAGAACCTTTAAATTTTCTACTGTTGATTTTCTGCCATTTCCCTGACCAAACCATAACAATAAAAGCAAGCAGAACCACCAGAAAATTCAACATCATATCTGACAAATAATAGGCAAAGTCAGATAGACCAGCAGCAAGGTCGCTATGTAAAAGCAAACGAATCAAGAACTGGTCAGCAATGACAAGTAGAATAGCTATAAACAAGTAGTAGCGTGAGATTATCTTTTTCATTCTATTTTCTCCTATACTATGAAATAAAGAAAGTATAACACGGAAACCACCTCATTTTAGAAAATCGCATATTTGACATTTTTTCTTATAGTAATTTCTTATTTGCGATTGTTTGTTAATCGATAAGTTCTTTGTATTGCTGTAAGCGTAGTTCAAAAAGGGCTGTTAATTGGGGATTCTCTAATACCTGCAAAGATTGGATAAAGTGTTCAATCTCTTTTTGATTGCTTCCCTTGGTCTGAAGGAAAATGCTCATCTTCTTTAGAAACTGCCACAATACTTTCTCAAAAACATCGTATGGACGGAGCATACTCTCCAACTCGGCTTCAAAGATTGGGATATAGGAGAAAAGTTTGCGCTCCATGAGCTCTGAGATAATATTTAACAGCCCTTGTTTCATATACAATCGATTGTGTACTAACTCTTTAAATTCCTTTGATTTTTCAAGTAAAGAGGTTGATAAAAAAATCAAATCTTGATTGCTCAAGAAAGGCATGGTATTGCAAAAAAGATAGAGTTCAAACCAGGTCCAAGATTCAATAGCATAGAGATAAGTAGTCAAAAACTCCCTATCCTCCTCTTCTAGCGGATAGTTTTTATCTAAGGAATGGATGGCATTTTTAATCACAATAGCATTCAAACGACGATAGGTCTGCGCCATCTGTTCTTGCTCGACTTCCTCCAACAGTTGCTCTAAGCCAGCAATATCTTGATGGGCAAAGCGATCCACAACCCTTCTACCAATTCGCATATGTGGGGATTCTTGATAGTTGTTGAGCTTGTGTCCAAATTCATCGAAGGTCACATTTATCCCTTGGATCGCTAGGATCAGCTTATCCGCAGACAGCATAGACTGCCCTAGTTCAAACTTGGATAGCTGGGATGCTGTCAGTCCATCACAAGCCACATCTGACTGCTTGAGCTTTCTCGCCAGGCGCAATTCCTTGTAAAATTCTCCCAATTCCATTTTTTCAATCATAGCCAAACTCCCTTTACTATTCTATTCGTAAAAACTTTTCCTTTTTTAGCATATTATAAAATATTTTAGCAAAAAAGCCAGCTTCAAGCTGACTCTTTATTCCATGGTATCAAAGGCGAGACTTGGTTTGGCATTGAGGTCCAAGTCTGCAAAGTTTTCTTTGTTCCACTCGCTGACACTGGCATAGGCAATCATACCTGCATTGTCTCCACAGAGACGCAAGGGTGGAATGATGACCTTGACATCTTTGATTTCGTCTGCCAAGCGTTCTCTGAGACCTTTATTGGCTGCCACGCCACCTGCCACGACAAGGGTTTTAACAGGGTATTTTTCTAAAGCCTTCTTGGTTTTTGCCATGAGAATATCCATGACAGCTGCTTGGAAGGAAGCACACAAATCCTCTGTAGACAAGCTTTCTCCCTTTTGCTCAGCATTGTGGTGAAGATTGATAAAGGCAGACTTCAAACCTGAGAATGAAAACTCCAGATTGTCTTCCTTGATCATGGCACGAGGGAAGTCATAAACATCCTGACCTTGATGGGCCAACTCGTCAATCTCGCGACCGGCTGGATAGGTCAAGCCCATGACACGACCGACCTTGTCATAAGCCTCCCCAACTGCATCATCTCGGGTCTCCCCAACAATCTTATAATCGCCAGCCTCAGAAACATAGACCAACTCTGTGTGCCCACCACTGACCAAGAGTGCCAACAAAGGAAACTCCAAAGGCTCCACACTCTGAGCTGCCATGAGGTGCCCAGCCATGTGATTAACAGGGATAAGCGGAAGTCCATGTGCCCATGCAAAGGCCTTAGCAGCTGACAAACCAACTAGTAAAGCTCCAACTAATCCTGGCCCATAGGTGACGGCAACAGCTGTCACATCTTCTTCGCTAATCCCTGCTTCTGCTAGCGCCTCCTCGATACAGGCTGTAATAACCTCGACATGGTGACGACTAGCAACTTCTGGCACTACGCCCCCAAAACGTTTGTGGCTCTCAATTTGACTAGCAATGACATTGGACAAGAGCTGGTCGTCGTTCTTTAAGACGGCGACACTGGTCTCGTCACAGGATGTTTCAAATGCTAAAATATATCTATCCTTCATCTATTTCTCTCTTCATGATAATGGCGTCCTCGACTGGGTCATGGTAGTAAGCCTTTCGCTCAGCGATGACCGCCATCTTTTCTTTCTTGTAAAATGCTTGCGCTCGGTGATTAGATTCCCTCACTTCGAGGAAAATCTCCTTATCCGTCGGCAACTTTGCAAACAAGGCTGACGCAATCCCCTGACCCTGATAGGCTCCTTTGACAGCGATTTGCAGGACTTCTGCCTCAAAGAGATTCTCCTGAACGGCTAGAAAGCCAATCACTTCTGCCCCACCATAAGCCAGAGCATACCAAGTCTGATCTTGGGACAGGTCTTCTTGGATTTGTTCCAGCGTCCAAGGGCTGACTGGGTAAACAGCTGCCATGACAGCATAGATGGGTTGAGCTAGTTCAGGCTGTTTTTGGATTCGTTTGATTTCTATCATAAGCGTTTAATGTAAGACTCGCCAGACTCGGTGTGATTCTTGAGCCAGTTTTCCTCGGCTTCGACACGCTTGAGGTAATTTGGCACAAAGTCGTGCAAGGAGGCTGCTTTCTTGTCCCATGCCCAAAGAGCTAGATTAGCTGCATTTGGCAAGGTTTCTTGGTAGCTAGCTTGTGGCAGATGCTCTTGGATTTGTTCCACAAAGGCTCCAACTTCTCCGACAAAGGTTACCTGTTCAGCATTCTTGACCTGCTCTAGCACTTCCGCAAAAGACAGGTGCGCTTCTGGAAAGACTGACTGGGCATTTTCGTAAAATCCTGCATAAACATTATTGCGGCGGGCATCCATGACAGGAATGACCAAACCTTCCACCTGTTTTGGGATTAAAGCCAGCAGACTAGACACACCGACCAGCTCAATCTTGAGAGTATGAGCCAAAGTCTTGGCAGTGGCTACCGCAATTCGTAAACCTGTGTAGCTACCTGGTCCCTCTGCCACCACGATTCGATCCAAGTCCTTGGGTGTCAGGTCCAGACTTGCCATCAAAAAATCGATGGCAGGCATAAGGGTGATACTGTGGTTTTTCTTGATATTGATCATAGTCTCGGCAAGAACTTGCTTATCCTCTAAAATGGCTAGAGAAAGAGCCTTGCTGGACGTATCAAAAGCTAATACTTTCATAACACATTCCTATCTTTTTGTCTGCTTACTATTATACTACAAAAGCTGACGCATGGGAATTTTCTTCTTTTTGAAACAAAAGGGCCTGCCACTTAGACAAAAAGAAGTGTAAATAAGTCATATATACCTTAACTCGATTTTCGATGTGAGAAATCATCGTCATAACAATAAAGATAGCACCTAAAAATAGAAAAAGTCCATCCCATCTATCAAGACGAGGTGGATTTTCTGTATATCTAGAGGAATAATTGACTTTAGGCATTTAAACCAAAGTAGAAAACAAGCCAGACAACATAGGTTACAAGGAGGAGAAAAATTGAATAGAGCGTCACAAAAGCAAGCTTCCAAAGGAACTTTGTTTTGCGGTGTTCCAGATGAACAAACAGGGCATTCCCCCCATAGACACAAGCTACAAAGACTACAAACACCAAGAGGCGAACCCCTACTGCAAATTCAAACAAACTAAACATTCTTAATCCTCCTTTTGGTATTGCTATTTTTATATAAACTGTTGACAATGTTGGTCTATCAATGTTAAAATGTAATTCAACACTGGTAGGAAAATCAGGTTGAGTCGTTGACTCTTCGGGTTGCAGTGCTATCCCTGAAACTTTGGTTTCTAAAGAACTGAAATTGCGATTGAACAATTCGCCCCCATTGTTTGACTGCTCTTGACTTCGGTCAGGAGCTTTTTGATGCTTTTAAAGTTGATTCCCTCAGTAAGTTATAGTAAAGTATAAATATCGAGAGGATAACGTAGGGCGACTGGTAACAGAGCGTTCAGTTGGTTATCTTCGTTAAAAGTGTAGATGATTTTTTGATTGGCAAATCTATCTAAATATTGTTGTGCTGACCGTTGCAAAGCATCCGCATACTTATTTAAAGTCCTTATGTTCGCATCTTCAGGGTATTTGTAGCCACCACGCAACCGATAACTTGACTTCACTGACTTGTCAATGTTAAAATATAATTGAACATTGGTAGGAAAATCAGGTTGAGCCTTTGGCTCTTCAGGCTGTGGTGCTGTCCTTGAGGGTTCGCCTTCTAAATAACCGGAATTGCGATTGATTAGTTCGCCCCCAATGTTATTAGTAGGCTCTTGACTTTGATCAAGGGCTTTTCTTTGCCTCTTTAGTAAACACTCCACTCCATGCTATTTCTACATCGTTATACTTATAGATTGACTTCTTAGCCTCATAGATGATAAAATAAGGTAAAGGTTGAGATTTGGTCTGACTTGGTGACAAGTCTTTCAAAGGTTGTGATTCAATCACTTCAGGTAATGGTGCTGCCCCTTGAGCTTGCTCAGAAAGATCCCTTAATTTTGTCTCAGCCTTTTTGTTTGCTCTCGAGATTTCTCAAGAGCTTTTTCTTTTTTCAAAGATATCATTCTGTCCCAACCATCTACATCAACGATTAATGAAACTAGAACTATATTCTTCCTTAAATCCACTATCTCTTTATATTCCCCCTTTCATTATAACACCTAAGCGCTCTCTGACCAAATCCTACCTGTCTTTTTGCTCCTTCTTCCCCTCCCTACTTTCTCCATTTTCCCTCTTTTACTAATTTTTCATTTTGTGGTATAATTGAAATAATTGTAACGAATCAAGGTCAATCTAGACGCAAAATGGAATGAAATCAAGCAAATCTCTGCTAAAAGTTTGGAGTAAGCTGACCTGTAAATAGAAAGGAACTATATGATTTACAAAGTTTTTTATCAAGAAACAAAAGAACGTAGCCCACGTCGTGAAACAACACGCTCACTTTACCTAGACATCGATGCCAACTCAGAACTTGAGGGCCGTATCGCTGCTCGCCAACTTGTCGAAGAAAACCGCCCAGAGTACAATATCGAATTTATCGAACTCTTGTCTGACAAATTGCTAGATTACGAAAAAGAAACTGGCGCTTTCGAGATTACGGAGTTCTAATATGGCCTATACTCTTAAACCTGAAGAAGTCGGCGTTTTTGCCATCGGTGGTCTGGGAGAAATCGGGAAAAACACTTACGGAATTGAATACCAAGACGAAATTATCATCGTCGATGCTGGGATTAAATTCCCAGAAGATGACTTGCTGGGTATTGACTACGTTATCCCTGACTACTCTTACATCGTGGACAATATCGACCGCGTCAAGGCTGTTTTGATTACACACGGACACGAGGACCACATCGGTGGGATTCCCTTCCTGCTCAAACAAGCAAATGTCCCTATCTACGCTGGACCGCTTGCCTTAGCTTTAATCCGTGGAAAACTCGAAGAACATGGTCTCTTGCGCAACGCCAAACTTTACGAAATCAACCACAATACTGAGTTGACCTTTAAAAATCTCAAGGCAACTTTCTTTAGAACAACCCACTCCATTCCAGAGCCTTTAGGGATTGTCATTCATACTCCTCAAGGGAAAATCGTTTGTACGGGTGACTTTAAGTTTGACTTTACTCCAGTTGGAGAGCCTGCAGACTTGCACCGTATGGCTGCCCTTGGTGAAGAAGGTGTGCTCTGTCTCCTCTCTGACTCGACAAATGCGGAAGTGCCAACCTTTACCAACTCTGAAAAAGTCGTTGGCCAGTCCATCATGAAGATTATCCAAGGCATTGAAGGACGTATCATCTTTGCATCCTTTGCCTCAAATATCTTCCGTCTCCAACAAGCAACAGATGCCGCTGTTAAGACTGGACGCAAGATTGCGGTCTTTGGTCGTTCTATGGAAAAGGCCATTGTCAATGGGATCGAGCTTGGCTACATCAAAGCTCCTAAGGGAACCTTTATCGAGCCAAATGAAATCAAAGACTACCCTGCAGGCGAGGTTCTTATCCTTTGCACGGGTAGTCAAGGGGAGCCGATGGCAGCCCTCTCTCGTATCGCTAACGGAACCCACCGTCAGGTGCAACTCCAACCCGGCGATACCGTTATCTTCTCTTCTAGCCCAATCCCTGGAAACACCACTAGTGTCAATAAGCTGATTAACATCATTTCTGAAGCTGGTGTCGAAGTCATTCACGGAAAGATTAACAATATCCACACCTCTGGGCACGGCGGTCAGCAAGAGCAAAAACTCATGCTCCGTTTGATCAAGCCCAAATACTTCATGCCTGTTCATGGTGAATACCGTATGCAGAAAGTCCATGCTGGACTAGCGGTGGATACTGGTGTCGAGAAGGACAATATCTTTATCATGAGCAATGGCGATGTGCTTGCCCTTACTGCAGATTCTGCTCGTATCGCAGGCCATTTCAACGCCCAAGATATCTATGTCGATGGAAATCGTATCGGCGAAATCGGTGCAGCCGTCCTCAAAGATCGTCGTGATCTATCTGAAGACGGTGTCGTACTTGCAGTCGCAACTGTTGACTTCAAATCTAAAATGATCTTGTCTGGCCCAGATATCCTCAGCCGAGGCTTTGTCTACATGAGAGAATCTGGCGACTTGATTCGCCAAAGCCAGCGCATCCTCTTCAATGCTATTCGTATCGCATTGAAAAACAAAGATGCTAGCATCCAATCTGTCAATGGTGCCATTGTCAACGCTATTCGTCCTTTCCTCTATGAAAACACAGAACGTGAACCAATCATCATCCCGATGATCCTCACACCAGACGAAGAAGAATAAAGCAACAAAACAGCTCCGAAAATCGGAGCTGTTTTTCTCTATGCTTTCTTTTCTTGATTTTTAGAAATACTACGATTTTTACCTTCTAAATACACCATCAGAATAGAAATATCTGCTGGGTTTACTCCCGAAATACGGCTGGCTTGACCAATGGTTTCTGGATTGATGAGTTTGAACTTTTGGCGAGCTTCTGTCGCGATAGAATCAATATCATCCCAATCTATATTGGCTGGAATGCGTTTTTCTTCCATGCGTTTCATCTTGGCAACCTGATCCATGGCTTTGGAAATATAGCCTTCGTACTTGATTTCTGTTTCAATCAATTCGATAATCTTGTCATCCAATTCCTCAGCAGCTGGCCCTATGAAAGCTACCACATCTTTGTAAGAAACTTCTGGACGGCGAAGGAATTCTTTGGCTGTCACTGCATCTGTCAACGGCTTGAAGCCCATTTCCTCAACCTTAGCATTGGTTTCCTTAACTGGCTTAAGTTTGATGCTGTCGAGACGCTTCATCTCATTGTCAAATTGATTTTTCTTGATTTCAAATCGAGACCAACGTTCATCATCAACGAGACCAATCTCACGTCCCATCTCGGTCAAACGCATATCAGCATTATCATGGCGGAGGATGAGGCGGTATTCAGCTCGACTGGTCAAAAGGCGATAAGGTTCAATGGTACCCTTTGTCACCAAGTCATCAATCATCACCCCGATATAACCGTCACTGCGCTTCAAAATCAACTCAGGTTTTCCTTGGATTTTCAAAGCGGCATTGATACCCGCGATAATCCCTTGTCCTGCCGCCTCTTCGTAACCTGACGTTCCATTTGTCTGACCAGCTGTGAAAAGGCCTGAGATTTTCTTGGTTTCCAGAGTTGCACGCAACTGGTGTGGCAAGACCATGTCGTACTCAATGGCATAACCAGTTCGCATCATTTCAGCATTTTCTAAACCTTTGATGGAATGAACTAGCTCACGCTGAACATCCTCAGGCAGACTGGTTGAAAGTCCTTGAACATAGACTTCCTCTGTATTGCGCCCTTCTGGTTCAAGGAAGAGCTGATGGCGTTCCTTATCCGCAAAGCGCACAATCTTGTCCTCAATTGATGGACAGTAACGAGGGCCCACTCCCTTAACCACACCTGTAAACATAGGCGCACGGTGGAGGTTGTTTTGGATAATCTCATGACTGGTACCATTGGTGTAGGTCAACCAGCATGGCACCTGATCCTTGACATAGTCCTCATCACGCGAAGTGTATGAGAAGTGGTTTGGTGCTTCATCTCCTGGCTGAATTTCTGTCACATCGTAGTTGATAGAAGAAGCCTTGACACGTGGAGGAGTTCCTGTCTTGAAACGACCAATTTCGAGACCCAGTTCCTTGAGATTGTCAGCAAGGTTAATCGAAGCTAGACTATGGTTTGGTCCTGACGAGTACTTGAGGTCCCCGATGATAATTTCCCCACGGAGAGCTGTCCCTGTGGTCACGATAACGGCCTTTGCGGCATACTCTTGATGGGTCGCTGTACGAACACCGACAACCTTGCCATCTTCCACCAAAATCTCATCAATCATGGTCTGACGAAGGGTCAGATTTTCTTGGTTTTCAACCGTCTTGCGCATTTCCTTAGAGTAAAGCTCCTTGTCAGCTTGCGCACGAAGGGCGCGAACAGCTGGACCTTTCCCAGTGTTGAGCATCTTCATCTGGATGTAAGTCTTGTCAATGGTCTTGGCCATTTCGCCACCGAGAGCATCTACCTCACGCACGACAATCCCCTTGGCTGAACCGCCGATAGAAGGATTACAAGGCATGAAAGCCAGCATTTCAATATTGATAGTCGCAAGCAAGACCTTACAGCCCATACGGCTAGCAGCTAGGGATGCCTCCACCCCAGCGTGCCCCGCACCGATTACAATAATATCGTATTCTTCTGTAAAATTATAAGTCATTTTCTCTCCTATTCTTCAAGATGAATGTGTCGCAGCTGGCCGTCCCAATCTGGTAAGGCTGTTTTTAAAAAGGCTGGAACCAGCTGGAAATCCTCTAACTCATCCAAGTCAATCCACTCACAGGGCTGTATTTTCTCATCTTCCTGCATGGTCAATGGGGCATCCTCAAGCAAGTCCACCAGATAATGAAACTCGATGTTGTGATAGGAAACACCGTCTTGTTCAAAACGATTTTCAACTACGAAAGCTAGCTGTCCAGCTTGAGCTTTGACACCCAGTTCTTCCTTCACTTCGCGGACTACCGCTTCTTCCGTTCTTTCATTGACTTGAATCGCACCGCCGATAGTGTAACACTTGTCCTTGTCTTTGGTGACTAGAAGCTTGCCATTTTGGACAATCAAGGCTGTCGCCCGAACACCAAAAACAGTATTTTCCACTTTTGTCCGAAAGTCTTGTTGAGTCATTTTTATCCTTTCCCTTATACTCAATGAAAATCAAAAAGCAAACTAGGAAGCTAGTCGCAGGTTGCTCAAAGCACTGCTTTGAGGTTGTAGATAAGACTGACGAAGTCAGTTACATATATCTACGGCAAGGTGAAGCTGACGTGGTTTGAATTTGATTTTCGAAGAGTATTAAACGACACAAAAACAGTCAAAACTCCAAAGAAGTGCAGGACAAAAAGCCTGCAACATCCATGAGCTTTGACCATCATTTCTATTGCTTTTATTATTGTAGCAAATTGAGAAAATTTGTCAATCTAAATGTACTATGATTGGCGAATCGCCTCAAAAGCTCCTTTGTCAATCTCAACCGAGTCAGCGAAAGCATCTAAAACAATCCCTCTCACCGGAAACTCCCCCATCTCTTCCGCAACAACTAAACAGTCCGTAAGAGGTAATTGCAACCAGGAAAAACGGTCATAATAGTCCTTAGGAATATCTTGTTCAGTTAAGAAACAAGGATAGAAGTAGTCGTCTCCCTTTCGCAGAATATCCGGTTTTAGTCGTACCCCTTCTTGTTCATCACTCTCATCCAGAAGATTCGGATTGAAGGGGACCCAGACTTTAGCTTGTTTCAATTCCTTGAACAAGGCTTCAATCGACTCTGTCGTTTTCTCTCTCAAATACTCTTTCTTATAGTCAGAAAGGCTCATTGTTTGCTATTTTTTAGCCGTTTTTTTCTTAAAAAACTGAAACATTCTCTTTCCTCTTAGAAAATCTTAAATGTACTGACAAACTTGTCCATCACGATAAGCATTGTCAATCAAACCGCCACCGAGACACTCATCGCCATCGTAAAAGACAACTGCCTGTCCTGGTGTGATGGCGCGTTGTGGTTCCGCAAAGATGACCTCTGCCTTGTCTCCTTTGACATGGACTGTCACCTTAGAGTCAGGCTGACGATAGCGGAATTTAGCCGTACATTCGAGCGTAAACTCCTCTGGCATCTCACGAGTAAAGTGGACTTGACTGGCTTCTAGGCTTGTTGACATGAGCGAATCATGATAGAAGCCTTGGCCGACATAGAGGATATTCTTGCTCAGGTCTTTTCCGACAACGAACCACGGCGCATTGTCACCACCGTGTTGCCCACCGATACCGAGTCCGCCACGTTGACCAATCGTATAGTACATAAGACCTGCATGCTCGCCCATATCGCGTCCATCTACGGTCATCATGCGACCTGGCTGGGCTGGCAGGTAGTTACTGAGAAATTCTTTAAAGTTCTTTTCTCCGATAAAGCAAATCCCTGTCGAATCTTTCTTCTTGGCAGTCGCAAGACCTGCTTCTTCTGCTATTTTTCGTACTTCGGGCTTTTCCAAATGCCCCAGTGGGAACATGGTTTTTTGGAGTTGTTCTTGCGAAAGTTGACTGAGGAAATAGGTCTGATCCTTGCCATTGTCCACGCCACGAAGCATATGAACGATGCCATCCTCATCACGCGCTACTCGGGCATAGTGCCCAGTCGCTACATAGTCTGCGCCTAAGGTCATGGCATAGTCCAAAAAGGCCTTGAACTTGATTTCCTTGTTGCACATAACGTCTGGATTTGGCGTGCGTCCCGCACGGTATTCCGCTAGGAAATACTCAAAAACGCGGTCCCAGTACTCTTTTTCAAAATTGACAGAGTAGTAAGGAATGCCGATTTGGTCTGCCACCGCAGCCACATCCTTGTAATCTTCGGTCGCCGTACAGACGCCATTTTCGTCTGTGTCATCCCAGTTCTTCATGAAGATACCGATCACATCGTAGCCCTGCTCCTTGAGCAAGAGAGCCGTCACCGACGAATCAACACCACCACTCATCCCCACGACAACACGTGTTTTAGAGTTATCACTCATGGTAAGTCTCCCATCTATTCGTTTATTTATACCCCTCAAAATTCTATTTACTATGACTTTCAATAGAATTTATTTGAGTATAGTTATTTCGTTTGCTTTTAGTACTAGGCAACGAGTCGCAGGCATAACTTGAGTTAGGCAAGACGAGTTAACAACGTAATAAAAGATAAACGAAATGACTAGTTCACGATTGAAGGTCGTGTGTGCTTTAACGATTGAAGGTCGCTTGAGCAGTATTCATTATAACACGCTTGGTTGGAGAAGACAAGAAAGAGGCTGATAAATCATCTCAACCTCTCTTTCTTACTTTGCAAACGAATCAATTTTCCCCTTTAAGTTCTTTCTTCGCTTGTTTTATCTGGTATTTCACTTGCTCAAAGCCGGTTCCTCCTAAGGAATTCCGTCTCTGAACAGCGGTTTCTGGACGCAAGTAGATATAAATATCCTCTTCAATCAAGGGATGGTAGGCTTGCAACTCCTTCAAATCCCAATCTTGGATATTTTTACCATGCTTGATAGAGTCTAGAACCAATTTCCCTACTATTTCATGAGCTTCTCTAAATGGCAAGCCTTTCCCTGCCAAATAATCTGCCAGTTCGGTCGCATTCGAAAAATCATTCTCTGTAGATTGCTGCATTTTGGCCTTATTAACCTGCATGCTCGATAGCATACCTGCCAACACATCCAGAGAATTTAAAATCGTTTCTACTGTATCAAACATGCCTTCCTTGTCCTCTTGCAAATCCTTATTATAGGCCAGAGGCAAAGACTTCATGACGGTCAATAGTCCAAGTAAGTTCCCGTAAACTCGTCCTGTCTTCCCTCGAATCAATTCGGCCATATCAGGATTTTTCTTCTGGGGCATGATAGACGAACCCGTTGAAAAGCTATCAGACAAGCTAATGTACTGATACTCAAAACTGCACCAATTGATGATTTCTTCACAAAAACGGCTCATATGCATCATCAAAATGCTGGCATTTGACAGAAATTCCAAGATAAAATCACGGTCACTCACTGCGTCCAAGGAATTGATATAGGGTTGTTGGAAGCCCAATAAATCACTCGATAATTGACGATTGATTGGAAAAGTTGTCCCTGCCAAAGCAGCCGCACCCAGAGGAGATAGGTCCGTATGTTTCAGGTTAAATGCAAAGCGTTCGCTATCCCTTTGAAACATATTGTAATAAGCCATGAGATGATGGGCAAAACTAATCGGTTGGGCGTGCTGCAAATGGGTATAGCCTGGCATGATGGTTTCTACATGTTTTTCAGCCAAATCCAGCAAAACACTGTTCAGATTCGCCAACTTATCCAAAACATGGCCAAGCTGCTCCTTTAGATATAAGTGCATATCTGTTGCGACTTGGTCATTCCGAGAACGAGCCGTGTGCAGTTTCCCAGCCAGAGGACCGATTTTCTCTGTCAGCAACACTTCCATATTCATATGAATATCTTCATTTGCAATATCAAAATGAAGCTCCCCTGCCTCTAAATCTCGCAACAAAGCTTTCAGACCATCTTGGATCTGCTCTGCCTCTTCCAAGCTCAAAATGCCAGTCTGTCCTAGCATTTGAACATGAGCTAGGGAGCCCATCAAATCAAATTTTGCCAGCTGGTGGTCAAAGGAAATACTCGCACCGAACTGTTCTACCCAATCTTCCACAGTGCCTTCAAATCGACCACCCCATAATTTTGTATTTTTCGACATATCCTGTCGTCCCTTTCTATCGCGTCACTACTCAACATTTTTCTGAACTTCTGAATAAACCTTAGTCGGAAGCCCCCAAAGCTTGATAAATCCAACAGCCGCATCTTGGTCAAAGGTGTCCGCACTAGTATAAGTCGCCAAATTTTCATCGTAAAGAGAATTTGGAGATTTCCGAGCCACTACCTGGGCATTCCCCTTATAGAGTTTAACTTTTGCAGTTCCATTGACAACTTTCTGTGTCTCCTTGATATAGGCAATCAAAGCCTGAGTTGCTGGGCTAAACCACAAGGCATTATAGATGAGATTGGACAACTCATTTTCGATAATAGGTTTGAAATGAGCCACTTCTCTCACAAGAGTCAAGTCCTCAATCTCCTTATGAGCTGCCAATAAAGTCACCGCACCTGGGCACTCATAAATCTCTCTTGACTTAATACCGACTAGGCGATTTTCCACATGGTCAATACGACCGACACCGTGTTTGCCCGCAATTTCATTTAGCTTTTGAATCAAAGTAGCCACTTTCATCTTCTCTCCATTGAGGGAGATAGGCACCCCGCAACTAAACTCAATGTCAATAAATTCTGGACTGTCTGGTGCCTCTTCTGGCGAAGATGTGATTCCAAATGCTTCTTCTGGCGCTTGGTTCCAAGGGTTTTCCAAAACACCACATTCATTTGCACGTCCCCAAAGATTTTGATCGACAGAGTAAGGATTGTCAAGGTCAGCAGGAACTGGAACGCCGTTTTCTTTTGCATATTGGATTTCTTCTTCACGAGACCATTTCCACTCACGAACAGGCGCAACTACCTTTAGATTGGGATCCAAAGCTGCAATAGAGACTTCAAACCGAACTTGGTCGTTTCCCTTGCCTGTACAACCATGGGCAATTGTGGTTGCCCCCGTCTGATGAGCTATTTCAACGAGTTTTTTTGAAATAAGAGGGCGACTCAGAGCAGATACCAAGGGGTACTTTTGTTCGTAGTAGGCATGAGCCTGAAGGGCCACTAAAACATAGTCGTTAGCAAATTCTTCCTTAACATCAATGACATAAGACTCAACAGCCCCAACCTTGAGAGCTTTATCGTGGATGAACTCCAAATCTTTTCCTTCACCCACATCCATACAAACAGCGATCACATCATAGTCTTTTTTTAACCATGTAATAGCAACTGATGTATCTAATCCACCTGAATAGGCTAAAATGACTTTTTCCTTACTCATTTCTCTTCCTTCTTTCTATTTTTCGATAGAGGCTTTAAAAGCATCGTCAATCAATTTGTCCAACTCCCCAGAATCCTTCAACTTCTGGATGGTTTTGTCAACCGCCTCTTTCAATTCTTTACTATCTTTTTTCATCGCAACAGCGTAGGAATCTTCTTTGTCATTGTCAAAATCAAACTCAGCGATGGCTAGGTCTGGATTATTCTCTACAAATCCTTTCGCCACTGGTTCTTCAAAGATAACCGCATCTAGTTGCCCTGATTTCAAATCTGTTATCAAATTTCCATTTTTAGGAAGTGAAACAAGAGAAGCATTCTGCAGGGTTTCTTTGGCCAGAGTTTCCTGGATAGAACCTTTCTGGGCTCCAACCTTTTTCTGAGCCAAATCCTTGACTGATTGGTAATTCGTTAATTCAGATTTTCTTACGATAACCTTATTTTTCGAAGTGTAGTAGGGAATTGAAAAATCGTAAACTTGACTTCTCTCCTCCGTTTTAGAAACACCTGATATGGCAAGATCAGCCTTACCTGAATCAAGACTAGCTAGTACATTGTCAAAACTCATTGGAGAGAACTCCACTTCTACACCCAGTTCCTTTGCTATGGCTTTGGCTAGCTCAACATCTGAACCTACAATCTGATTTTTCCCATCGACCAATTTCTGGTATTCAAATGGAGCAAACTCTGGATTTAGGGCCACCACCAATTTTCCTTTAGCCTTAATGGCTTCAACACCTTGGGATTGAGTGTTACTACAAGCAAATAATAAGGGAAACATAAGCAAACCAAACATCGTCATCAACACCTTCTTCACTTTATTCATAGAAGAGCCTCCTTTTATTTTTATACTTTATTATTGTATAAATAATACTATTCTCATTCTCGTTTGTCAAGAAAAAACTGTATTTTATTTCATTTAAATCAAGAAAAAGCTTATTATATGATATATTTTTACATATAATAAGCCTATTTATACTATTTGAGTTTTAAAACAATTTGAAGAATTTCGTTAGAATTATACAAATAGAGCATTGCTGAGAAGATTGTTACGCTTTTTGTTATAGAGAAACAAAAAAGAGCCCTAAAGGACTCTTGTATTCTTAATACCAACCGTTGTTAAGCCAGAAGTTCTTGGCAGCTGTCCATGAACCGTAACGTCCTGCAACGTAGGCATCTGCTACACGTTCTTGATTTTCAGCTGAGTAGTCACCGTTCAAGTATGAATCTGTCAATTGGTAACGTCCGATGTAACGTCCGTTTGTAGCAGTGTAGCTACCACCTGATTCTTTTTGAGCGATCCATTCTTTGGCTTCTGCTTCAGAACCACTTACAGTAGAAGTTGCTGCAGTGTTGCTTTCTGCTGCTGGGGCTGCAGGAGTTGCAGGTGCAGCTGGGGCTTCATAAGTTGTTGTTGCTGCTGGAGCTTCTTCAACTGTTTCTGTAGCTACTGGAGCTGTTTCTTCCGTTGTTGCTGCTGGAGCTACAGTAGAAGCTGTTCCTTCGATAACCAAAACTTGGTCAACAAAGATAAGGTGAATATCTTTGATGTTGTTTTTTGCTGCCAATTTTTCAACAGTTGTATTGTACTTCTCAGCGATTTCTGAAAGAGTATCACCTGATTTAACTGTGTAAGTTACAGATTCTTGCGCAGATGCAAGTGATGGAGCAAAGAAAGCAAGCAAAGCTGCTACTCCTGCGATAGTTGTTTTAATTTTTTTAGTTGTTAATGACATATCTAAAAATTCTCCTTCCATTGGATATATCTATGATACCTTTTAAATGTTACCGTTGTTTAACGGTTTTATGTAGAAATATTACAAAAATGTTTTATATTTACCGTTTTATGGAGGTTTTTGTCACAAAAGACCTTATTTTATACTATCTTTAATCATTTTAAGCTTTTGATAAGGGAAATAAGCGCAGCGGTCCATTCTTTGATATAATAGATATAAGAATCTTTGTAAGGGGAAACAGATGCACTCACTTCGTTTTCAATCTGTCTTTGATATTATTGGACCAGTTATGATTGGTCCATCAAGTAGCCATACTGCTGGAGCTGTTCGTATCGGAAAAATCGTCTCTTCCATCTTTGACGATACGCCGACAGAAGTCGAATTCCAATTATTTAACTCATTTGCCAAAACCTACCGTGGTCATGGAACTGACCTTGCTCTCGTCGCTGGTATATTAGGTATGGATACGGATGATCCTGATATTCCAAATAGCCTAGAGATTGCCCATAAACGTGGTATCAAGATTGTCTGGACCATTCAGAAGGACAGCAACGCTCCTCACCCTAACACCACTAAAATCACTGTAAAGAATGACCATAAGTCCATTAGTGTGACAGGGATTTCCATCGGTGGGGGAAATATCCAAGTTACGGAGCTTAACGGCTTTGCTGTCTCTCTCAACATGAATACACCGACCATCATCATCGTGCATCAGGATGTTCCGGGTATGATTGCCCATGTCACAGAAGCCCTCTCTCGTTTTGATATCAACATCGCCCAGATGAATGTGACTCGGGAAAAAGCTGGAGAAAAAGCCATCATGATTATCGAAGTCGATAGTCGAAGTTGCGAAGAGGCGATTGAAGAAATCCGAAAAATCCCTCATCTCCACAATGTCAATTTCTTTAAGTAGGAGGAAACATGTTTTATTCTATCAAAGAATTGGTTGAGCAAGCAGATCTAGACTTCCAAGGAAATGTCGCAGAACTCATGATTGCGACAGAATATCAACTAACCGGTCGAGAACGGCCAGAAGTTCTCCTTCTCATGGAACGCAATCTAGAAGTCATGAAAGCCTCTGTCGAGCTCGGTCTCAGTGAAAATAAATCCCGTAGTGGCCTAACGGGTGGAGACGCGGCCAAACTAGACCGCCATCTCAAAAGTGGCAAGGCCTTGTCGGACTTTACCATCCTATCAGCAGCCCGCAATGCCATCGCAGTTAATGAACACAATGCGAAGATGGGCTTGGTCTGCGCCACTCCAACCGCAGGAAGTGCCGGCTGTCTGCCAGCCGTTCTCACTGCTGCTATCCAAAAACTTGACCTTAGCCACGAAGAACAGCTGGATTTCCTCTTTGCTGCTGGTGCCTTTGGATTGGTTATCGCAAACAACGCCTCTATCTCAGGTGCTGAAGGTGGCTGCCAGGCCGAGGTTGGCTCTGCCTCTGCCATGAGTGCCGCAGCCTTAACCTTAGCTGCAGGTGGAAGCCCCTATCAGGCTAGTCAAGCCATCGCCTTTGTCATTAAAAATATGCTGGGCCTCATCTGCGACCCCGTCGCTGGTTTGGTCGAAGTTCCCTGTGTTAAGCGAAATGCCATGGGAGCCAGCTTTGCCTTTATCGCAGCAGACATGGCCTTGGCAGGTATCGAGTCTAAAATTCCTGTTGACGAAGTCATCGATGCCATGTACCAAGTCGGATCCAGCCTCCCAACTGCCTTTCGTGAAACGGCTGAAGGTGGACTCGCAGCTACCCCGACTGGTCGTCGCCTACAAAAAGAAATCTTCGGAGAATAAGCTTATCTATATCTATTAGGAGAAACTATGCCCTCTATCTCAGCAATCTTTTTTGATCTAGACGGAACCCTGGTTGACAGTTCCATCGGGATCCACAATGCCTTTACCCATACCTTTAAAGAGCTAGGAGTTCCAAGCCCTGATGCCAAAACCATTCGTGGTTTCATGGGCCCGCCACTTGAAAGTAGTTTTGCAACCTGCCTTCCAAAAGAACAAATCTCAGAAGCTGTTCAAATCTACCGTTCTTACTACAAGAAAAAAGGAATTCATGAAGCAGAGCTTTTCCCCCGAATAACGGAATTGCTTCAAGAACTTTCACAAAACTACCCTCTCTACATCACTACAACAAAGAATACTCCTACTGCTCATGATATGACTAAAAATCTGGGAATCCATCATTTCTTTGATGGCATTTACGGCTCTAGTCCTGAAACGCCACACAAGGCGGATGTCATCCGTTACGCCTTGCAAACACATCAACTCCCTGCAGACCAAGTCCTCATCATCGGGGATACTAAGTTTGATATGATCGGGGCCCAAGAAACTGGCATTAAAAAGTTTGCTGTTACTTGGGGATTTGGAGAAGAGGCTGATTTGCTCAGCTATCAACCTGACTGGATCGCCCATACCATTGACGACATCACTAAGCAACTATAGATAATACAACGATTTGAAATTACAGAGTAAAAAGGCCAAGGTCCTGTACAAACAGAATCTTGGCCTTTTATTTATAATTAGTTGATTAGTCACCCTTATTCAGCATGGGTTGTCTCATTTGCAAAGGAAATGATGGCTTTTTTGAGCTCATCTCCGCTGAGTGAACGGAATTCTTCAATCTTTTGATCAATGGCTTCTAGAGGCATGACGTTAACCTTACCAACGAAAATCTTGTCCATGACTTGGTTATCAACCAATTCGGTCGAAACCAAGAGTTCTTCATAGAGTTTTTCTCCTGGGCGGATACCGACCTCAACGATTGGAATTTCACTTTCCGTGTGCCCACTTAGAAGAACCATTTTCTTAGCCAAGTCATAGATCTTAACTGGTTTGCCCATATCGAGGATAAAGACTTCTCCGTCCTTGGCATAAGCGCCAGCATGGATTACTAGACGGCTAGCCTCTGGAATGGTCATAAAGTAACGTGTCATACGGAAGTCTGTCACCGTTACAGGACCGCCTTCAGCAATCTGACGTTCAAAGACAGGAATCACGCTACCACGACTACCGAGAACATTCCCAAAACGAACTGCACAGTAGGTTGATTTGCTACGTTGGTTAAAGCCAGTGACAATCAACTCTGCCACGCGCTTAGTTGCACCCATAACATTTGGTGGATTGACCGCCTTGTCAGTCGAAATCATGACCATCTTAGGTACTTTGGCCTCATCAACAGCCTTGGCAACATTGTAGGTACCGAGGATATTGTTTTTGAAGGCTTCTTTTGGATTGCGCTCCATCATCGGAACGTGCTTGTGGGCTGCAGCATGGTAAACAATGGCTGGTTTGTACTGCTCAAACACCTGCAAGAGACGATCATAGTCCTGAATATCTGCAATAACAGGAACATAATCAATTCCTTGGAATGTACGGATCAATTCATGATAAACGAGATAGATTGAGTTTTCACCATGTCCAAGCAAGATGATACGCTCGGGATTGAAGCGGCTAACCTGACGACAAATCTCCGAACCAATCGAACCACCAGCTCCTGTCACCAAGATGGTCTTGCCTGTAATCTCAGTACCCAGACGCGATTCGTCGAGACGAATTTCCTGACGGCCCAAAAGGTCTGTGATATCAATTTTTTGGAAACCACTACCTGGCTGATGGAGCCCTTGAACGACTGTCTCAACCTTAGGCATCTTGTAACATTTAACGCCTAGCTTATTACACATCTGCAAGATGCGTTCGTACTCTGATGGGTCAAGCGAAGGGATCGCTACGATAACACGCTCGATTTGGTGACGTTTAGCTAATTCAGGCAGATTATCATAAGAGCCCAATACTGGGATTCCACCTAGTTTTTGTCCCTTTTTCTTTTCATCATTATCCAATATCCCCACTAGCTCAAGGTCGCTAGTTGGATGTTGGTAGCTGTTCATAAAGAGGGCACCACCATCACCAGCACCGATCAAGAAGGTCCGACGGTGTTCTCCATCTCCACTACCTTGCTTGCGCTTAGAATAAATCAGCTGCCAAGTGATACGAGGAAGCAAGATGAGGAAGGTACTCAACAAAATGAAGAGTACGATGAAACGGATAGAAAACAATGGAAGGAAGGCATAGCAGATTCCATAGGAAAGAACACTGCTAAATGTTACTCCAAAAAAGATTTTCATGAAATCCGTAATCTTACTGTAGCGGCTAATACTAGCATTCAGCCCCCAAAAAGCAATCATGATTTGATAGAAGAAGAAGGCTAAAAGAGTATAGATCACGTAGTCCACAGGCGCAGGATTTATTAGGCCATAAAACAAGATATAAGATACGATGATGGAAACCACCATACTCAGAATGTCGAATATCCCCCAAAACACCTGTTTTTGTTGTTTATTCAAAATTTCAACCAGATCAATAACATAATCTGCTAGTTTTTTATTCATCGAAGTTTACTCCCCCTTACAAGAGTCGGATAAAGCTGTTTTCTTCATAATATGCCTCGTTTCAACATACTCAACCTGAGGCTTATTTGCTTTTTCTTAGAAGTTTGACAAAGATAAACTGTCGTACAAAGCCTGGGCAGAGTGCAACGATTGCTTGAATGGCAATGCTTTTCGCATATTCCATGTAGGAAATTTGCCCTCTCTCAAGCATGCGCTGACGAGCCTGGCGATAGAGTTTGAGGTAGCGCAAACCACCACGACGTTCAAACATCCCTGCTCCGACACGAACCTGACACAAGATCTGATCCAGGTTTCCAGTCTTAGCTCCTGCGGCAATCATATTGAGCCAGAGGAGATCATCCTCCATGTAAAGGCCATCTTCATAGTTACCCGCCTTGAGGACCATGTCCTTTTTGAACATCACTGTCATATGGTTGAAGGCACTTCTCATTCTTTGGTAAGCCACAATGTCTGCATGCCGAGTTGGGACACGACGGTAAGAAACAATCTCGTCAGGATTGTCAATAAATTCTGCAATATGTCCACCTAAGAGATCCAGATTTTCCTGTTCCATTAGTTGGACTTGCTTTTCAAAGCGGTCAGGTACTGCTATATCATCTGTATCCATACGAGCGATGATATCGTACTGACACTGTAAAACACCGTATCGAAGAGCCAAGCCTAAACCTTGGTTTTGTTCTAAGGGGCACCGTTTAACTGGAATGTCTGACTGAGCTTCCACTTCATCTAGCACCTGATAGAGTTCGGGTGTGAGCGGGCCGTCCTCAACAAGAACAAGTTCGCTCGGTTTCAAGGTCTGGTTTTGAACACTTTTGATGGCATCTCTCAAAAATGTCGGATTTTCCTTTACATAGACCGACATCAAGACGCTGATTTTTTGCTTTTCAGGCACAGTTTTTCTCCAATGTATAGATTTCCTTCCACTATTTTATCACAAAATTCCCTAGTTTCCTATTTTTATATCAAATCAAGGAAAATTCTAGTAAAGAAATCTGTCCCTTTTCACTTTATTTTCACTTTCATTGATTGATCTGTCTTGGCTGTCATTACTTGACATTATAAGGAAAAAACCTTAAAATAAGCTGTTATTAAAATCATCCTATCGAGGTTTTTATGAAAAAACAATCACTCTTTTTTGTTCTAGGAATTGTCTTAATCGGGACTGTTTTACGCTCTCCCTTTACTGCTCTTCCAACTATTTTAGGAGATATCGCTCAGGGACTAGGAGTGGAGGTTAGCTCTCTTGGGATTTTAACCAGTCTCCCTCTCTTGATGTTTGCTCTTTTCTCTGCTTTTGCGAGCCGCTTGGCACAAAAAATCGGGTTGGAACACCTCTTTACTTACTGCCTCCTCCTCTTAACTGTTGGCTCTGTCATTCGGATTTTCAATCTTCCCCTTCTCTATCTAGGGACCCTAATTGTGGGAGCAAGCATTGCGATCTTCAATGTACTCCTCCCAAGTATGATCCAGGCAAATCAGCCTCAAAAGATTAGTTTCCTAACAACTCTCTATGTCACTGCCATGGGAATTTCGACAGCCATCGCTTCTTATCTATCCGTCCCTATCACCCAAGCTAGTTCTTGGAAGGGCCTCATCCTCGTTCTCAGCTTTCTCTGTCTGGTCACTCTGCTAGTCTGGTTACCAAATCATCGCCACAACCACCACCTAGAAAGCCAAAAAGAAAAGCAAGTCAAAGAGAATATTCTAAAAAGTAAAGATGTCTGGGCTATCATTATCTTTGGCGGGCTTCAGTCCTTGCTCTTTTATACAAGTATGACCTGGTTGCCAACTATGGCTGTTAGTGCTGGTATTTCTAATAGTGATGCGGCTCTTCTGGCTTCTATCTTCTCACTGATCAGCATTCCTTTTTCGATGACTGTTCCAAGTCTGACGACTCGTCTATCAGATAGTCACCGTCGAATCATGCTGGCAATTATCTCTATCGCTGGGATGACAGGAATTGCTATGCTCTTGTATCCAGCCAACAACTTTCTCTACTGGTTAGTCGTCCATCTCTTGATTGGAACGGCCTGCAGTGCCCTCTTCCCCTACCTCATGGTTTGTTTTTCTCTTAAAACCAGTTCTCCTGAAAAGACGGCTCAGCTATCAGGACTAGCGCAAACAGGAGGCTACATCTTAGCTGCTTTTGGACCCGCCTTGTTTGGTTACAGTTTTGAACTTTTCCAATCTTGGATTCCAGCGGTTCTTGCCCTTCTAGCCATCGATATCATCATGACTATCTCACTCTTTATGGTGGATCGGGCGGATAAGATCCTCTAAACTTCTAGTTTTTACTAGGAGTTTTTTATATATAAAATTTTTACACATATTTCTTGACAGGGCTTTCAACTTGAGATACAATATATTTGAAAAGAGTATATATAAAATTTTTATATAATATAAAGGAGGTTTCCCATGTACTTCCCAACATCCTCTGCCTTGATTGAGTTTCTCATCTTGGCTGTACTGGAGCAGGGGGATTCTTATGGTTATGAGATTAGCCAAACCATTAAACTCATCGCCAATATCAAAGAATCTACGCTCTATCCCATTCTCAAAAAATTGGAAGCCAGTGGCTTTCTGACCACCTACTCTAGAGAGTTTCAGGGGCGTATGCGCAAATACTACTCCTTGACCAATCGGGGCGTAGAGCAGCTCGTTACTCTAAAGGAAGAGTGGACGCTCTATACCGACACCGTCAACGGCATTATAGAAGGGAGTATCCGCCATGACAAGAACTGACTATCTGACTCAGTTAGAAACCTATCTCAATAAACTGCCTGAAGCTGACCGCATCGAATCCATGGACTACTTTAAGGAACTATTTGACGATGCAGGTTCAGAGGGCGAAGAGGAACTCATCGCCAGTCTAGGAACACCAAAAGAAGCAGCTCATGATATCCTCTCTGATCTTCTCGATAAAAAAGTCAATGAGGCACCTGCTCAAAAGAATGATCGCCAACTGCTACACATTGCCCTCCTGGCCCTGCTAGTAGCTCCTATCGGAATTCCGGTCGGGATCGGCATCCTCATGGCCATCATCGGTATTTTTATCGCGGCTGTCTCCGTCATTCTAGCCTTTTTCACTGTTTCGGTGACGGGTATCCTACTGGGCGGACTCTTTATCATAGAGAGCTTTAGCGTCCTAGTCGAAGCCAAATCTGCCTTTATCTTGATTTTTGGGGCCGGTTTGCTTTCTATCGGTGCTTCTTCTCTTGTTCTACTGGGTATCTCCTATGTAGCTCGTTTCTTTGGCCTCCTAATCGTCCGCTTGGCACAATGGATTCTTAAAAAAGGAAAGAGAGGTGATAGACATGCGTAAATTGACAAAAGGATTTCTCATCTTTGGTGTGGTTTCTACAATCCTTGGTTTTATCATGATCATTGTAGGTGCGCAGTCCAATGGTATTCAAAGTTTGCTTGCCATGTCAAAAGATCCCGTCTATGACAATCGTATCGAAGAAGTGACCTTTGGAAATGAAGTGGAAAAACTTGATTTAGCCCTTGAGGAACATAGCCTAACCATCACAGAGTCTGTAGATGACAAGATCCATATCACCTATCATCCGTCCGTGTCTGGTCGTCATGATCTGACTACTGGCATGAGTGACAAAACACTGAGCGTCACTGACAAACAAGCCTCCCAACATCGTTTTCTCGGTTCAGGAATCGAAGGCCTACTTCGTATTGCTAGCAGTTATTCTAGTCGTTTTGACGAAGTCATACTCTCCCTCCCTAAAGGAAGAAGACTACAAGCTATCACCGTCTCAGCCAATCGTGGACAAACTAATATTCGCCAAGCCAATCTTGAAAATGCGACAATCAAAACAAAAGGCTATCTCTTAAGACTAACAGAAAGTTCTATCAAAAACAGCACACTAACGACACCTCATATCATCAATATCTTTGATACTGAATTGACAGATAGCCAGGTCAAGACGGAGGAGGGGCACATCTATGCTGAAAATATCAAGATCCGCGGTAAGGTAGAGCTAGACTCTCATCACGACTTAAGACTCTTTCTTTCTAAGACAGAATTCGATCGTATCAATCTAGATCTTTCTTCTCAGCATGGTGGTATCTATTATAAACCCAAAGAAGAACATCGTGGACAAAAAGAGAATGAACTTGCCAACCCATACAAGACAGACAAAGCAGATGTCAAGGACCTGCTCATTGCAAAAGCCAACCAGGATATCTACCTACCCAAGGAAGAAGAATACTCTGCTCCACCTAGAAATCATTGACAAAAACGCTTTCATCTGCTAGTCTAAAGATAGAAAACGACCATAAAAAAGGAGGTTCCACCATGACACAAGAATGGTTTGAAAGCGCCGATCTTGAGAAGAAATCAGCTCAGATGAAATCGGAAATTCAGCCCGACCAACCAGAGACTTCGGAAACTGTGGAGACCGAACCACAAGCAAGCCAAGAAACTCCTATCTCACCTAAAGAGTCGGAAACGCATGAGGAGGAAGCTCCCGAAATGATTGAGGAAACCCAAACCGAGGAAGAGGGAGAAGGGAAAGCTGAAGAGGAACACAAGCAAGAAAACCCTATAAAAGAGAAAAGTATCCTTAGCAAGGCTTTAGAAAGCCCCTATATCCCAGATATTGACCCTCGTAGAACAGCCAGATTCAAAGAAGAAATCGCACTGTTTTGGGCTTGGCTGCTGGATGCTATCCAAGAACCAACTGCCAGCAAGACTACGGACCAAAAGCATCGTTATAGTGTCTTTGCCCTGCTCACCTTGCTGTCTTCGATTAATCTTTTCTTTAGTATCTATCATATCAAGCACCTCTACTATGGCTATATGATTTCTATTGCTAATAGTTCTCCTAACCAGCTCCCACCTTTGGATCTCTTTGCTGGCCTTTCTATCTTGGTCGCTAGCGCTCTATTTTACTTTTCCATCATTTTGGGAGGCTTTACTGTCCGACGTGTGCTGGATCAGGAGAGTGACTTCACATTCCAAGAAGCTTGCGATCGTTACAGCAGACTCTTTGCTATCCCACTTGTCCTAATAGCTCTAGCAAGTTTCTTTGCACTCTTTGGTGGCTTACGATTTGCTGGCATCTTCACTCTTCTAAGCATGGCCATCTTTGCCCTTGCCAATCTCTTTGTGATTAGCAAGCCAAGTAAGACCAGTAGCCTCGACCCATTTTATCGTTTCCTGCTAGCTGTCTTACTTGATGGCGCCATTCTCTTACCCTTCTTCATTGCAGAGCTCGCGCTGACAGTTGACTACCTTCGCATCCTGACATTCTTTTAACCAAAATCCCTGCCATTTGTTAATGACAGGGATTTTTATGCTTACTCTTTTTTGAGCCGTGGCTACTTGACGGCTGCCAATTCTTCAAAGTCTTTTCCCAAAATGACTTGTACTTCTAGTTGATTGGCATCTAGTTGCTGGCAAAATTCTGTTGGTAGTGACTCTAGGAATCTTGCATAGTCCAAGCGAGCGATGGATTCGTAGTCTTCTGCTTTGGACCCATCACCAGAAATCGTCACTAGGTCAATCTCCCAAACAAGTTCCTTGCCTGCCAGCTGCTCCGTATAAGGAGCTGATACAAAGGGTTCCTTTGGCAAAATCGTCTTGACTCCCTGGGCTAGGTGATAGATACCGTGCACCCTACCTTGAGCATCCGGGTAAAATTTTACACTGGCAAGGTAGGCATCAGAGCCTTGAACCTTCTTGACCAGCTCTTCAAAA
The DNA here is from genome assembly GCF_006175905.1 of Streptococcus oralis. Lineage (GTDB taxonomy): Bacteria > Bacillota > Bacilli > Lactobacillales > Streptococcaceae > Streptococcus > Streptococcus oralis_BG. The sequence continues at coordinate 739,787 of NZ_SSNB01000001.1, read as the reverse complement.
CGTGCCAATCCATTCTCAGCCAAAAAGCTCTCGAGGTATTCCTTGTTGAGATAGATAGGGGACAAGAGCCCTTGGCAGTATACTAGACGAGTCGCTTTATCAGCTAGATAATGCTGGATCGTTTCTCGGAAATAAGCTTCAAATTCAAACCCTTCTAGCCCTTCTACCACATGCCCCAACTTGCTCGATAGGGCTTTGAGGAGAGTCTCTACAATCTCCCAGTCCGCTCTGGTAAGGAAGTCTGGAATCACCACTTGATAGCCTTTTCGACTATCCGCATAGTTCACTTTGAAGAGAAATTGCGACTGACCTACAATCCCACACTCCATGTATTCGAGACGATTGAGGGGCTGACGGAGATAGACTGCATCATAACTATGCGACTCCAAGCCCTCCACCAAGGCCAAGATGGACTTGGCAGTCAAGACCTCCTGTTGTCCTAGAATGCTTTCTTTATTTGGGATAAAAAATGTTTTCGCCATAGCCGGCCTCCTTTGAAATCGTTTACATACAGTATACCCTATTTTCCTGAAAGATACAGAAACAAATTTTAGATTTTTAGATAAAAAGCATAGAAAAACAGCCCCTGAAGGCTGTTTACTTTATACTGTAGCGACTTGATCCAAGCTTTCACCGATAGCAGCTAGGCGCTCCACCACTTCTGCTTGTGTCAATTCATTTTCTGAAACATAGCGGTTGCGTGGGTGAACACGACACTCGTGTGAGCATCCACGAAGGTACTTGTCTTCATTTTCTTCTGATGTTAGGATACGACGGTTACAGAAGGGATTTCCACAGTTGACATAACGTTCACATGGTGTTCCATCAAACCAGTCTTTCCCTACGATGGTTGGGTTGACATGGTTGACATCCACTGCGATACGCTCGTCAAAGACGTACATTTTCCCATCCCAAAGTTCACCTTGGACTTCTGGGTCTTTACCGTAAGTTGCGATTCCTCCGTGCAATTGACCAACATCTTTGTATCCTTCACGCACCATCCAGCCTGAGAATTTCTCACAGCGAACGCCACCTGTACAGTAAACCACGACACGCTTGTCCATGAATTTTTCCTTGTTATCACGGACCCATTGTGGCAACTCACGGAAGTTGCGGATGTCTGGACGGATAGCCCCACGGAAATGTCCTAGGTCGTACTCATAATCGTTACGTGTATCAAGGACAACGGTATCTTCGTCAAGAAGGGCTTCTTTGAACTCTTTTGGAGACAAGTAAGCACCTGTTGTTTCAAGTGGGTTGATATCGTTGTCAAAGTCATTGTCTTCCAAACCAAGGTGGACAATTTCTTTCTTGTAGCGAACAAACATCTTCTTGAAGGCTTGTTCACTTTCTTCGTCAATCTTGAACCAGAGGTCTTCCATGCCTGGGAGGCTGTGAACGTAGTCCATGTATTTTTGAGTTGTTTCGTAGTCACCTGAAACAGTCCCGTTAATTCCCTCGTCAGCGACGAGGATACGGCCTTTGAGGCCGATTGATTTACAGAAAGCCAAGTGGTCTGCAGCAAATTGCTCTGCATTTTCAATTGGAGTATAAAGGTAGTAAAGTAAGACACGAATATCTTTTGCCATAAGATTTGTTCTCTTTTCTATTCTTAAATTTTCAGAATTTTTCATTCAACTATACTAGTATACCCACTTGGGAAAACGAATGCAATTTATTTGACCGGAAATTGTAGAGGGAGGCTCATTCCTACATTTCATTAGTACCCATAGCGAATAGCAGATAATTCTCTCAACTTTTTGATCTGCTCGGATTGATTTTCTGACAAACACAACTTGTTGTCAATTAATACACGTGAGATGTCGACGTTCATTTGGCTCAGAATAAATGGAGTAGAGGTCCCATCGTCCTCTAATCGTCTTTTATAACTCACTAACTGATTTTTCAAGGGAGTAAGTTGAGGCGCAGCCTTTATATCTTCCAATAGATAATCTATGATGGTCATGGCTTCACAACGCCTTTCACTTCCTCCAGCAAACCATTTTAATGGTGTCATTCTCATTTTCCTCCTGAAATTCGCTTATAAATTGAAACACTATAATCCCAAACTCGCCTGCCAGTATTTTACCCAAACACCCTATGTAAAAAAGTCAGTAAAAATGGTAATGTCGCTACAATATTATTGATCACATGCACCGCATAGGAAGGATAAATGCTCTTGGTATAGCGGGTCAAACCAGCAAAGATGATTCCAACTGTTGCAAAGACGAAGATATCTAACAGACTAGGAAAGTTTGAAAAATGAGGGAGAGCAAATAAAATGGACGGAAGAAGCAAATCAAGAGCAAATCTCGAATCTTTAAAAAAGGCGTGTTGCAGTAATCCTCTATAGATTAACTCTTCCATCAGTGGAATCAGAAAGAACAGGGCTATATAGATACCTAGCTCTGCAAAGTTAGTCCCACTATAACCAATCAATACAGCCCAACCTTCAGCAGTTGACTGAACATGTTTAGCTGTCTGAACGTTAAAAAAGATCTGGAGCACTACCACTAATACTGTCAAAATCGAATACCAAAGCCATTTTTCTCTTGGAATGCGAAAGAGATAACCATGGCCTGTCTTAACCAGAATCCAAATCATGACTCCGCTAAATAGCAAACTCAAGATATTTTGAATCCAGAAGAAATTGCCAATCTGGGAAGAAAATTGCCAATAGTTTTGGACAATAAGCGTCAGCTGAGAAAGGCCAAATACGAAAAATAGGTAAGAGAAGACAGCACTCATTTTGAAAAGAAGGCGATATTTTTTCATAATAAATCCTCTATAGATGTATGTGTATCACATCGTATAAACCCTCAGAACCACTGTTTTCATTTTTACATCCTAAAAATCACTACCTCCCCTAGAGAACTAAGGAAGGCAGTGATCACATTTTTAGGAATTAGGAATGAATACACGAAATCAATCGATCTTATGATTTTTTGTTTTTCAAGAATTCGTCGTATTGTTTTTGCATTTCGTTCAATACTTTTTCGTAAGCACCTTCAGATTTCAATTTTTCCATCAATTCTGGAATAGCTTTATCTGGGTCTACAGTACCAGTGTTGATAGCTGTATCGAATTGTTGCATTGTGTTAGAAATTGCTGAGATTTCAGATTTCACATTGTCAGTGTTAAAGATGAATCCAAGTGCTGGAGATTCTTTAGCTTCTGCCAATTGTTTCTTAGAATCTTCGATTTGTTGGTCTGTAACGTTTTCGTTGATGTAAAGAATCCAGTTGTTACCAGTGTTCCATCCACCCATGTGAGTATTTCCTTTGTAGCCATCAAGGACGCGTACACGGTTTTCTTTACCTTGAATTTTTTCCCAGTTCTTGCCTTCTGGACCGTAAACAAGACCGTTCAAGAGTTCTGGGTTCGTGTTCAAGAGGTTCAACACTTCCATTGATTTTTCTTTGTTCTTAGAGTTGTTTGAGATAACAAAGTTGGCAACTTGTGTTGTTTGGTTTTTCTTGATAAAGTTAGTGATTGGTTTGATTTGGATGTCTTTGTTCGCAACACGTGAGAGCAAGCTGTTACCGTAGTCAGCTGGTCCTACTGTTTCTTCACGAACGAACCAAGTATCTTGTTGAAGGTCAAATGAAGTGTCGCTGGTTGCTACGTCTTTTGGAATGTATCCTTCTTCATAGAATTTGTGAAGAGTCTTCAAGTGTTCTTTGAAACGAGGTACTTCGTAACGGTTTACGATCTTAGTAGTGTCTCCTTCAAGGTCGATAACAAATGGAAGTCCATTTGGTACTGGGTAGTCAAAGTTATCAGATGGGATAAAGTTCTTCGTAACCGCAAATGGTACTACATCCGGAGCTTTTTCTTTGATTTGTTTCAAGACTGGTTCAAGTGTTTCGTATGAAGTGACACCTGAAATGTCAATACCATATTTTTCAAGAAGAGTTCCGTTGAAGGCAAAGTTTTGAGATGATGCAACGTTAGCTGCAACTGGTACTGCATAGATCTTACCGTTTACAGTGTTCCCTTTGATGTAAGCTGGGTCAAGTGCTTTGTAAAGCTCTGCTCCTTCTTTCTTGTACAAATCAGTCAAGTCAGCGTAAGCACCTTTTTGAGCATTTACGACATAGTTAGATGCAAATGCGATATCATAGTTTTCACCAGATGATGTGATAACAGACATTTTCTTATCATAGTCACCCCATCCAAGGTATTGGATATCCAATTTAGCACCGACTTTTTCTTCGATGATTTTGTTTGCATTTTCTAGCAATTCATCCAAGTTATCTGGTTTGTCACCGATTTGGTACATTTTGATTACAGGTTTTTCACCTGAAGCAGTATCAGCAGCTTTTTTGTTGTTACCTGTAAGGTTTCCACAAGCAGCAAGGCTTGCAGCCAAAGCGACTACGCTAGCAGATGCAAAAGCATATTTTTTCCAGTTTTTCATGATAAAAACTCCTTTTTTTATTTTTAAACTTATAAACGATTTAATAATTTGTAACTTCAGTCACTAAGATGAAGTTGGGAAGGGAGAAACAGTGTTTCTCAGCAAGTGCTATTCTTTCACACCACCGATCGTCAAACCTTTAACAAAGTAGCGTTGGAAGAATGGATACAGAATCGCGATTGGAAGGGTTGCAACAACAACCATGGCCATACGACCTGTTTCTTTCGGTAGAGCAACTCCCAGTTGGCCAGATAGGCCGACTGCTTTTGCAATGTAGTCCATATTTTGTTGGATTTGCATAAGCAAATATTGCAATGGATACAAGTTATCACTCTTGATGTAAAGAAGGGCGTTGAACCAGTCGTTCCAGAAACCAAGAGCTGTCAAAAGCGTGATGGTTGCGATACCTGGAAGTGACAATGGCAAACAGATCTGGAAGAAGATCCGAGCTTCACTGGCACCATCGATACGAGCAGATTCGAGAATGGCTTCTGGAATGGTCTTCTTGAAGAAGGAACGCATCAAGATGATGTTGAATGGTGAGAGGAGCATTGGAACAATCAAGGCCCAAACGGTATCACCAAGTTGAAGCAGGCGAGTGACCACGATATAGCCTGGTACCAAACCAGCATTGAACAACATACTAAGAAGAGCGAAGATTGTAAAGAATCTGCGGTACTTAAAGGTTGTACGTGAGATGGCGTAGGCATAAGTGGTTGTGATGAAGACGTTGGTCACTGTTCCGACTACAGTTACAAAAACTGAGATAAAGAGCGCTTGGAGGATCTTATCTTTAAACTGAGCTAGGAACTGGAATCCATCTACACCAAATTTCGAAGGGAAAAAGCTATATCCATACTGGAGGATGCTCTTTTCGTCTGTCACCGAAATGATGATAACGAAGATAAAGGGCAAGATACAAGAAAGAGCGATCAAACCAGAGATGATACTAAAGAAGATATCTGCTTTCTTACTGAAGGAGTGAATGCCGACATTATCGATTTTTTCTTTTTTAATTTTCTTTTCTGCCATATTCTCCTCCTTTCTAGAACAAAGCTGAGTTTGGATCAACTCGTCTTGCAAGCAAGTTTGATAGGATAACCAGTATCAAACCGACAACGGATTGGTAAAGACCGGCTGCTGAAGCCATACCGATATCTGCTGTCTGAGTCAAACCATTAAAGACATATACGTCTAAAACGTTGGTTACATTGTAAAGCTGACCAGCATTGTGTGGAATTTGATAGAAGAGACCAAAGTCTGCACGGAAGATATTTCCGACTGCAAGGATGGTCAAGACTGTTACAAGCGGAGTCAACTGAGGAATGGTTACGTTGCGAATGCGTTGCCACTTGCTAGCCCCGTCCACTGTTGCTGCTTCGTAGTAGGTTGGGTCAATTCCCATGATTGTCGCATAGTACATGACACTGCTATATCCAAATCCTTTCCAAATACCTAGGAAAAGGAGAAGGTATGGCCAAATGCCTAAGTCAGCGTAGAAGTTGACTTCCTTCATGCCAATGGATGTTAGGAAATGGTTGAAGACCCCTTTGTCAATGTTTAGGAAAGCATCTGTAAAGAAACTAATGATAACCCATGACAGGAAGTAAGGGAACAACATAGACGTTTGGAAAATCTTAACCATTCTCTTAGAACGAAGCTCGCTGAGGATAATGGCAATCCCTACTGATACAATCAAACCGATAAAGATAAAGCCGAGATTGTAGAGAACGGTATTTCGAGTGATGATAAAGGCGTCTTTTGAACTAAACAAGAATCTGAAATTATCTAACCCGACCCATTTACTATTCACAATACTATCTATGAAACCATTACTGGTCATATGGTAGTCTTTAAAGGCGACCACATTCCCAAATACTGGAATGTAAAAGAATAGAATCAACCAGAGTGCCCCTGGTAAAACCATCAAGAGAAAGATCCAGTTATCTCTCAAGGTCTTTGAAAACTTTTTCATACTTTCCTCCCTTTTTATTCCTAAAAACTGATTTCATCGAATTTTTAGGTTTGATAACGATTACATTATTAGTATACTCCTATTTAAAGGTCAGGTTAAACTACTAATTATAGAAAAAACTCCACAAATTATTTTTTGTGGAGAAGTTTTTTTATAAGAAATAGGTTTCACGAGAAACCATTTGTCACTAGCAAGGTGTTTTTTAGGTCGTATAAATCGTCGATGCTGTCGCAATGGTGTGCCACTGGTTGGCTGTTGTGGCTACAAAGTCCTTGTCTCCATAAAAATCATTAAATGGAAGGATTTCGACTTCTAATTCTTCGATGCGGTCAATCTGACCTGCCAGATAAGCCTCGATGCGACTTTCTGCTCGCTTGATCCTTTGCAAGAGTCCACCCATACGGATATCGACCGTATCCAGACCAAAGACCTTGTTTTCCTTCAACCATTGGTGGCTAAAGAGTTTGTGGAAAGTTTCAATCTCACTTCTGAGTTTTGGTAATTCTTGTCTGGCGATTGCTTGCAGACCTTCTTTATCGTTTGTTTGGTAGGCCTGCCGAATGCGCCGTCCCACATCCACTTTACTACTTAAAATATGGTTCAACTGAGCCTGTGTTTCAAAGAGATAAGCATAGTTCCCAGCTTTTCCTTTGATTTCAGAAAGAGTCTCCGCAGCATGCGCAAAGTGAGGTTTGTCCTGCTCAGGTGTCATGTGCTTGTCAAGAATCGGACAGAGAATATCCTGATAAAAGACATAGCGGTTAGGATTGATACCACTGAGATTGTCTGGTAGGTCTGGCAAGAGGTTGGCTAGGTCAATTTGCATAAAGTCCTCAACAGAAAGACCTGTATTGGTTTTGAAGTGTGCAGGCAAACGGTCTAGGTCATTGCGGTAGCTAAGTTCTGCCCAGATTTGCAAACTTGGTAGGATAGAAAACTGAGCTGTCTCACCGCCATTATCTCCCCAACCAGTCACGATGACTTCTTTGATTTGATTAGCACGGCAAGCTTTATTGGCCTCAATAGCTACTAGACGACTGAAATGGTTGTGAGGTGTGAAACCAATCCATTTCCAAGCCCCACCTGCAAAGGCGATATCTTGGCTAATCTTGTGGTGATTGCGGAAATTGCGATTGTACTTTTCTTCGCTGTCCTGATAATAATCCCAGTAAACCAAGGTCACACGGTCTTTGAGACGATCTAGGTAGACACGAGTTTCCTCAGGAATTTCCACATCACGGTCGTACTGGCCATCTGCCGACATGAGTTTAAAGAACATGTCGCTCCACATCTGGCAGTGGAAACCATACTTGTCAGCAATATCCAGCACGCGCTCCAAGTGTTGACATATGAGGAGACTACGGTCCACAACACCGTTCAGAATTAAGTAACGACCTAAACCAACCAAATGGGCTTCGTCCATCCCAATATTGACCTTGCGTGTTTGTAGTTTAGATAGCGTTGCAAACATCCCATCAATCAGGTCATAAACCTTTTCTTCGCCGATAAGGAGAATGTCCTCCACATCACGAAGTTGCTGGACTTCTTTGACACCCCATTTGACGAAGGCCGATAAGTGGGCTAATGTCTGGATACAGGGCACAAAGGTCATATCAAACTGCTGGGCATAGGCTTCGATTTCCTGTAACTCTTCAGCTGAATAAGCCCCACGGAAATAACCAAAATAAGGCTGCCCCTCAATCTGATAGGTGTCTTCCATATAGAGCTCAAAGATTGAGTAGCCCATGAGAGCCAAGACCTCAATCATCTGCTTGGCAGATATGACATTCAAAACTGCATTGCGCGAACAGTCAGCCATGTAGGCCAAATCTTCATAAGCCGCATGCTCCTCAATCTCGACCTTGTCACCTTCTACTAGAGCTGTTGCTAATAAAGACAAGGCGCGGTAGAGTTGGTGAGGTTTGCGATAGGTTAGTTGATAGTGTCCACTTTCACCCTTGATAGAGATAGAGGCTTGATTAGACTGAGCGACTGCAACTTCCACATCTGGTAAAGAGATATGCTTTGTCAGCAAGTCGATTGCCTGAGTTTGTTTAGGACTAAGTCCTGTAAATCTTACCATTGATTTTCCTCCTGTAGCCAGTTGACAAGGGCACCGTAAAGATTGGCATCTGCATGATAGGTGCAGGCCTGGATAACTGGCGCGACCGTGTATCCTTCGTAGGTCTTGACAAAGTTATCGACAGCCTTCTTGACACCTTGGATGAAATCTGGATTTTGACTGATAGAGCCTCCCAGACTAATGACATCTGGATCGATCAGATACTGGATATTGAGCAAGCCTTGAGCCAGATTACGGTTCATGCGCAAAATAGCTTCTCGGCAAAGGGCATTGCCTGCTGCAGCTTCTTGGTAAATCTTGCGACCATCCCAGTCAGTCTGACCAGATTTTTCAATTACGTAGCGAACCATGTTTCCTGTAGAGGCTAGTAGAGACCAGTTGTTGAGTTTTTCAGCTGGTTCAATGGTTGTCATATAGCCAAACTCACCACCTAAGCCGTGGCGACCACGGTGAAGTTTGCCATTGATAATCATAGCTCCGCCAATTCCTGTCCCAATCACGACACAGGCTGCATTTTCAATCTCTGGGTGAGCCAGCAGTTCACTAAGTCCAACACAGTTGGCGTCATTTTCGAGATGGACAGGGAGTTGATGATGAGAAAGGGCCTCATACCAAGAAAAGCCATGGATGTAAGGTACGGCACTGATTCCCTCAATCACACCTGTTTCTTGATTGACCGCGCCTGGAACGCTCATGGCGATCCCACTATAATCTTGCTCTGACAAGCGTTGCTCTAGCCACGCCAGTAAAGACTCCAAACTTTCTGGTGTCGGTGTACTTGTCTTATCTAGTATCTTTCCATCAGGAGTCAGACTGGCAAACTTAATCCCAGTCCCTCCGATATCAATCGTTGCAATGGTCATTGTTCTTCCCATAAAAAGGGGCGAATCAGTAGTTTATCCTTACTCTTTCGCCCCTCCTTTCTATCTCATAGCATTAGTTATAAAACACTTTAAAACTGTTAGATTTCTTCTTTTTTAATCAATTCTGTACGAATTTCTTGTGGCGCTAATAGTCCTGAATGAACTGGGTATGGTCGCTCAAGTAAGTCAAGAATAGTTTGTTGGTGTTCTGAGATGCGCACATTTTCTTGACTCATATTGTAGTAACGGAGTACATATCCTTCTTCATTTTCCGCCACTTTAAAGGCTGTTGGGCAAACTTGTGGTAAGCTGAGTGCCGCATGACTCAAGAGGCTACCAGTTGCTGCAACACTTCCTTCTTGTTTAGCGACCTGAAGACTAGTGAATGGTGTTTGGAAGGCTTTGGCACGACGGAAAGCTGAGAAGCGTTCCCCTGCTTGGTGGCATTCAAGTGTAAACTCGACTTCAAACTCACGCAAACACTGAGCTTCTGGTGTTGGGAAGTAACCCCAGTCACCTAACTCACCTGAGGCACGAAGAATGGTCACGGCAATGGTATCATCTCCAAGGATTTCATACTCGTGCAATCCTTTATTGGCTACCGTCACTCCTTTTTCATCATCATAAAGACTGACAAAGGCTTGTTGGTGTTGTGGATTTTCAGGATTTTCCCAAGAAGCAGCTGGTTTGTTTGGTCGTGTTACTACCTCATAGATGCTTTCAGAGTCATTGCTTGGACGCGTGTTATGAGTCTTAACCAAGAGACGGATACGGTGGTCCTTGGCAGTATTGGTAAAGCGAGTCTTGAAGCGAATTTGTGGATTGTCAACAAAGACGGTCATCTCTGTTTCCAGAGGAAGGGTTGTCAATTCTTCTGAGCGCCCAGCTTCACGCGTCATAAACTCGATGATGCCTCTTTGTTCCGCATCCAGTTTTTCGTCTGCACTTACTGGAATTGTCAATTCATGCTTGAGCAAGATTTTAGCAAAACGTGCTGTATTTTCCAAGACTTCATAGCCTTTGAGTTCTGCGTAGATAGGCTCTGTTCCTTTTGGTTGGAAATAGATGTACTCATTTCCAATGTCACCACGGTCTTCAAAGCGAACAACATCCTCATACGCTTCATGAGTTGTCTTGTCGTAGACTGTGATGTTTTCATCCACACTTACCGTTACAAATGGCGTATCAATCACTCCATTTTGGTAAATACCGTCACGGTGTTCTTGTTCTCCTTCCAGCAATTGGAAGGTTGTCCAAGAAAGTGGTGCCAGATGAACAGGTACTGTCACGCGCACTTGTCGAGCGATGCGAGCCTGACGGAACTTATCTTTTGGCAAATCATACTCAAAGTTAGCTCCCAGATCTTCGATTTTCGCTTCTACAGCATGCCCTTCTAAGTCTTCGACACGGTAGTTTGGCAAGGTCAAGGCTGCCATCTTCTTATAGCCTTCTGTTGGGTGCAATTCTTTGAAATCACAAGTCGCCACATCAATCACGGTGCTGACTGTATCAACCTTGTCATGCAAGCCTGTGTTAATGACGGTAAAGAGATGGTCGCTTTGAGCTTCCTGGGTTGCAATTTTACCCTTCCACTCGTTGAGAAGATTGGTCTTAACGAAGTTTCCGACTTGGTTGACCTTGGCAAAACGTGTTTCCATCTCACGGTGAACTTCGTCAATACTACAGCCACAGATACTGTCATGTGGCGCATTTTGTAGAAGGACTTTCCAAGCATAAGTCAACTGATCCTTATGGTTGTGCCCACCAGTGATGACAGTCAATGGCTCCACTACTTGTTCTAGGAGGTTGCTATTTTCTTGGAAAGCTTGTTTGAGGTAAATACGGGATGAAGAAGTGTTAGCAAGTGTATACCAACCGTCTGTTTCTTGACTGGTCAACTCACCCGTAACGGTAGATAGTTGCTCAGGTAGAGCACTTTCTACTGCATGGACATAGTCATCAAATGAACTATGAACAAAAGTCACATCTGGGAAGAGTTCATTGGCCACACGAATGGCTTCGCTCAGATTTCGCTGTACAGGCTGGTGGTCACATCCGTTCATCATCAACCATTGGTTGGTCGAAGCGTAGTCACGCACGTCTGACAATTTTTGTTTCCAGAAAGTTAGGGCCTCGTCCTTATCAACTGGGATTTCATTCCCGTTACTGTACCAGTTGGCAAAGAGGATACCGAGGACGCGGCTTCCGTCCGCACCCTGCCAGTACATTTCTGAAAACTGGGAAGTAAACTGCTCATCTTCGAGAACTTGGTTGTCAAATCCAATCGGCTTCACACCACGCCCAAAGGCTGCCACGTGAATGCCTGATTTCTGAAGGATTTGAGGAGCTTGTCCCATATTTCCAAAGGTATCTGGGAAGTAACCAATCTGAGTGGATTTGCCCCATTTTGCACATTCTGCTTGACCAATCAAGGTATTGCGGACGTTGGCTTCACTTGAAATCAAGTAATCATCCTGCAAGATGTAAAAGGGACCAATTTTGAGTTTGCCTTCGTCAATGTAACCTTGGACTTTGTCGCGATTTTCAGGGCGAATTTCCAAATAGTCATCCAGGACAATGGTTTGTCCATCCAAGTGGAAACTCTTAAACTCAGGGTCATTTTCAAAGAGATCAAAAAGATTGTCAAACAACTCCACCAACTGCATACGGTGGCTTTCAAAAGGTAAGTACCACTCACGGTCCCAGTGACTATGTGAGATAATATGTACAACAACATTTTCCATGAAGTAAAACCTCATTCTAAATTTAAATTTTAACGTTTTAAATGTAAAGGTGTGATTCTGACACGAATCGGTGAAACTAAAGCGCGCTCCTTAACGAATATCCAGGTAATCCAAGACTAATTCACAGAACATCATGTTGGCCCAAGAAAACCATTCACGTGAGTAAAGCGTTGGGTCGTCCACGTGGAAGCTTTCATGCATGACACCTGTCCCCCCATCACAAGCAACCAGTTGATCCAGCAAGAATTTCTTCTCTGCCTTATCACTTGTTGTCAGGCCTTGGATAGAAAGGGCAATCGGCCAGATATAGCGATAGAAAGTATGAGAACTTCCGAGACCACTAGCATATTCACCTTGGTAGAAATATGGATTTTCAGGGCTCAGAATGGTCCGACGAGTTGCTTGGTAAACCTCATCGTCAATGTCGCAGTAGCCCAGATAAGGCGCAGCCAACAAACTTGGTACGTTTGGATCATCCATGATGCTAGCATTTCCTAGACCATCCACTTCAAAGGCGTAAATCTTTTCACCCTTGCTGTTGGAGGTATAAGCGTAGTTTTCGATTCCTTCTTGGATCTCTGCTTGCAGACGTTTAGCGTCTGCGATGATGTTTTGGCTATCAGCTAGATCTAGTTCTGCAAAGATTTCTTGGACATACCCCAAGACAACGACTGCAAACATATTGGATGGAATCAAATAGCTATACTGACAGCAGTCATCACTTGGTCGGAAGGCTGACCAGGTCATACCTGTCAGGGCAAAGTCAGGTCCAAAGCCATCATTTACCAGAGTATCTTCCTTGCGGTCTGTATCGCGGACAAAACGATATGGAGAGTTGTTGTGGTCCTGCTCTACCGTCCAGAGATGAAGGATTTCCTTGGTCGCAGCGACAAAAGTTTCATCAAACTGACTGGTTTCGCCAGTCTCTTTCCAAAGGAGATAAGCCAGCTGCAAAGGATAGCAAAGCGAGTCCACCTCATACTTGCGCTCCCAGATCCAACCGTTAAGGTCGGTGTGGTCAGTCTCATGGTGACCCTTCCAGTTTTCCTCAATGTTAAAGGAGTTGGCATAAGGATCCTTGAGCACCAAGGTCATCTGACGCTTAACCAAACCAGCGATTGTCTGACGCAGGAGAGGATCTCTTTTAGCCACATGAAGGTAGGGTCTGAGTTGGGCTGTCGAATCCCGAAGCCACATGGCAGGAATATCCCCAGTGAGTACAAAAGTTGAGCCATCTTCTAAGATTTCAACTGTATTATCCAAGGTGTCTGTGTAGCAACGCTCGAAGACATCCACCCACTCCGGATGGTCCTTGGCCCGCTCTGCTACTTCGTCCAGCCATTCTCTAACAATTTCTTTCGAATAAATCATCGTGCAGTTTCCTCTTTCAAACAAGTTTCATGTTCAGTATATAGTTTTTATGCTAGAAAATACATACACAAATGATAGTCATTTTTCTACAAAATTGCTTTCTTTTGAGCTCCATTTCTAAAGGCTCCTTTTTTCTGATATAATGTAGAAAAACAGCTAAAGGAAAGACTATGAAACCACTACTTGAAACCATCGATACCCGCTTTGGGACTGCTAGCAAGCATGCCTTTTCTCGAGGAAATACCCTACCATACACGGGTGTACCTTTTGGGATGAATTATTTTGTGCCCCAGACCAGTGACCAGGAGGGAGCTTGGTTCTTCGATCCGCATCTTCCTATCTTTCAGGGGATTCGCTTAACCCACCAGCCCAGCCCTTGGATTGGTGATTATTCTTGGTTGCTCTTAACACCCGTCACAGGTAAACTGAATGGAGAAAGTCTCTTTCACCACCAGTCCTCCTATGATGTAGATAAAGCTTGCTTCCAGCCTCACTATTTAAAGCTCTTTTCTCTGCGCTATCAGATTGAAACCCAGCTCACACCGACTTGCTACGGTGCTTCTATTCGTTTGGAGCAAAAGCAAGGCAAAGCCCTCTCCCTCTATCTTCACGCAGCAGATGAACTGACCATAGAGCAATTAGATAAGCGGACTCTAGCCCTCAGACAAGAAGGCAAAACAGAGACCAATAAAAATCCACTGATACTCTTCACCGCCCTACAAATAAATACGGATATTCTTGCTGTCAACCAAGAAAGCGGAGACTGGCGGATTGACTTCGCAGATAGCCATGCCGAGATTCAACTAGCGACTTCCTTTATTTCTCCTTCTCAAGCGCTATTTAATCTACCTCAAACGGACTTTGATAGCTGCAAAGCAAATGCCCAAGCAGACTGGGAAAATCTCCTCCACCGTTTTGATATCGTGGAAACAGGGGAAGCCGACCGGACCTTCTTTGATCACTGCCTCTACAGACTCTTCCTCTTCCCACAGACATTTTATGAGGTGAACGAGTCAGGGCAGGCCATCCACATGGATTTGTCTACTAGTACTGTCAAGCCTGGTGTCCTCTTTAGCAACAATGGTTTCTGGGATTCCTTCCGCACTACCTTCCCCCTCTTTGCTCTTATCATACCGGAACACTATCACCGCTTTCTAGAAGGTTTCCTCAATAGCTACCGCGATACTGGTTTTCTTCCAAAATGGCTAGCCCCAGATGAACGCGGCATGATGCCTGGCACTCTTTTAGACGGCATTATCGCAGATAGCGCCCGCAAGGAAATGGCCCCCGACTTGGAAGAAGAACTCCTCCAAGCCATGCTGGAGACAGCCACCAAGTCCGACCCTCTCGGCATCAATGGTCGTCACGGTTTGGCACAATACCAAGAATTAGGTTATCTCTCTACCGACCACCACGAAAGTGTCAGTCACACCCTTGACTATGCCTATAGCGACTTTTGTATCGCCAGCTGTTCCAAAAAACTAGGGAAAACAGAGATTGCTGACACTTATAACACTTCTTCTCAAAATTTCCGTCATCTCTTTGACTCTGAGACAGGTTATATGCGTGCGCGAGATCGTCAAGGCAACTTCCGTCCTGATTTTTCTCCTTATAGTTGGGGACGAGACTACGCCGAATGTTCTGCCATTCAAGCGACTTTGGGCGTCTTACATGACATCCCAGGTTTGCGTCAACTAATGGGTGGAAAAGAAACCTTTAGCCGCTACCTTTTGAAAGCCTGTCAGGATGATCCTCTCTTTGAGACGACTGGCTATGGTTACGAGATTCATGAAATGAGCGAGATGGCTACAGCTCCTTTTGGGCAAATCGCCATTTCCAATCAACCTAGCTTCCACATTCCTTATCTCTTCCGCTACAGCGACTACCCTGACTATACCGCTCTTCTCATCAAGACACTACGTCAGAAAGCCTTTCACCCAAGCTGGGAAGCCTATCCTGGCGATGAGGATAATGGCAGTCTCTCTGCTTGGTACATCTGGTCGGTTCTCGGATTCTATCCGACCTGTCCAGGCAAACCAAGCTACGACCTCGGAATCCCTCTCTTTGACCATCTCCGTCTCTACCTTGCCAAAGAAAATAAATGGTTGGATATCCATGCCGAGCAAAACCACAGCCATTTCAACTTTGTCAAAGAATGCCGATTGGACAAGACCATAGTATCTAGCCTTCAACACCAAGACCTCTTGAAAGCTGAGCAACTGACCTTCACCCTCAGCTGGCTACCAAATCACTCCTAACCAAAAGAACCTTTGCATCGCGCAAAGGTTCTTCTTTTATGAAACTTGGACTTGAAGTTGATTCACAAGCTGACTCTCTACAGTTATCCACAACTTGTGGATAAGAAAGCATGCCTAAAAATCAGCTTCTACAGAAGCTAGCTCTTAGACTTTGAACCTGTCACCCTCAGGCAGACCTGCTCAAATCCCTACTAGACTAAGATTTCTACTAGAAAGCTAGCCCGTTACTAGTTTCCGGGGCAATTCTCAAGACCCCTCTAGGATATTAGCTAAATGTCCTGTTCCCCCTAGACTTATCCACAGACTGTGAATAAACTATTGTTCCAGGCCACTCTCTCCTTGACTATACCAAAAAGCGATAGCAGCGTCAATATGACTAATATTCCTTCCTAAAACCCCTGAAAAGATTCTATAATTTGTACAATCGTAGCTTTTGCATTCGTCAGCTAGTGAGAATCAGCCAATAGAAAATGACTTCTTTATCACATTGTGAACAGTACAGCTGTAGTACTATAATACCTAACAACCTAATCATTTCTAGAAAAAAATCCCGCAGATTGCGGGATTTTCTCTTGCATCAATGCGCCAACATTTCTTGGGCGATTTCTTGGCCAGATAGGTTATCTGGGTAATAGGTTGGCCAGTTATCCATCTCTTCAAAGAGGGCTTCTTGGCTAGTACCTCCAAAGAAGATATGGAAATGTTCTGCCTTGACTGGGGCGATATTGTGGTCACTAAACTGAACATACTTGAACTGTCCAGCGTCCGCATCTGTCGCTTCAAAGAGGAAGCGCACGCCACGATTGCCTTTCTTATATGTCAAGATTTTCTTGCCGACATACTTGTAGGTGAATTTCTTGCTTTGGCCACCTTGAACAAATTCCATAGTATTATCTGTAATGTTGATTTTAGTCACATCTGTCTGATAACCTTTTTGATAGTAGGCCTTGTACTCATCTTTGGTCATCTTGCCAGTTAACTTAGCCTTGTAGTCAAAGACTTGATCGAAGGTCCCATCCTCAAGGAAAGGATAGACCGACTGCCAGTTGCCAGCATAGTCACTCAAGGTGCGGTCTTTGACATCTGCATCCTCAAAGTAACCGTTATGAACTGTCTTGGTGTTTTCTTCCTTCTCTGGCTCAATTTCTGGTCCTTCTTGGTCTGTTGTTTGTTTCAAAGCCTTGAGGTTTTTCTCCATCACGGAGATATAGTCCTCACCAGCCTTGGTTGCTTCTTCTGTCAGACTTTCTAGCGGATTGAGCACGTCTAGTTTGACACCTGTTTCTTTGGAAAGGGTATTGGCAAGGGCTTGTGAGGCATTTTCTTCAAAGTAGATATAAGAAATCTTGTTTTTCTTGATATACTCGGTCAATTCTGCCAAACGTGCTGCTGATGGCTCTGCATCTGGTGAAAGACCTGAGATGGATACTTGCTTGAGACCGTAGTCTAAGGCAAGATAGTTAAAGGCAGCGTGCTGAGTCACAAAGCTCTTTTGTTTGGCTTGAGACAAGCCATCTGTGTAGGCCTTATCCAATGCTTGCAATTTTTCAATATAGGCAGCTGCATTCTTCTCAAAAGTCTCTTTTTTATCAGGATAATCTGCTGACAAGCTGTCACGGATATGCTCTACCAGTTTGATGGCGCGTGCTGGTGAAAGCCAAACGTGGGGATCGTAGTCGTGATGGTGACCTTCACCACCATGATCATGCCCTTCCTCTTCTTCCTCACCACCTGGCAAGAGGAGCATATCGCCTGTCGCCTTAATGGTTTTCACCTTTTTCTTATCCAAGGATTCTAACAATTTTGGAACCCAAGTTTCCATGTTTTCATTTTCATAGACAAAGGTATCTGCATCTTGGATTTTGGCAACTGCCTTGGCAGACGGTTCATACTCATGGGGTTCTGTACCAGCACCGATTAGAAGTTCTACATTAGCAGTATCTCCTGCAACTTGCTTGGTAAATTCGTAGACAGGGTAAAAGGTTGTCACGATATTTAGTTTCCCATCTGCCTGTTTTTGATTGGAACAAGCCACTAAAAACAGGGCACATAGACTAGTCAGTAGTAAGCTCAGTTTTTTCATTTCATTCTCCTATTTGATAAAACGTTTCAGTAGACTGACTAACAAAAAGACAGCTACAAAGATAATGGTGATACTAGCGCTGGCAGGTGTTTCCGCATAGTAGGAAATATAAAGTCCTGCCACCATTCCCAAAAAGCCAATAGCGCTGGCTAGTAACATAACGGATTTGAAGTTTTTCCCCAGACGAAGGGCAATGCTAGCTGGCAAGACCATAATGGTCGACACCAAAAGGGCTCCTGCAGCTGGAATCATAAGGGCAATGGCCACCCCTGTCACCATATTAAAGAGGATAGACATGGTACGAACGGGCAAGCCATCCACAAAGGCCGTATCCTCATCAAAAGTCAGGATGTACATTGGTCGCAAGAACAAGAAAGTCAAGAGTAAAACGACCGCCGCAATGGCAAAGAGGAACATCACCTGCTCCTGGCTAATAGTCACAATAGACCCAAAGAGATATTGGTCTAAACTCATGGAGCTCGAACTTTTGCCCTTACTCATCACGATAAGAGACACTGCAAGTCCTGTTGACATGAGGATGGCAGTTCCAATTTCCATAAAGTTCTTATAGACTGTCCGGAGATACTCCAGAAAGACAGCAGCAATCAAGACGATAGCAATGGTTGAAATAGTTGGAGAAATCCCCAAAACCAGACCAAAGGCTACCCCTGATAGAGAAACGTGACTGAGGGTATCGCTCATGAGACTCTGACGACGTAAGATAAGGAAGGTTCCAAGAACTGGAGAAAAGAGACTCATGGCAATGACAGCCAAGAAGGCACGCTGCATGAAGTCATAAGATAACAAACTAAGCATGGTCCACCTCCTGGTCGCTTTCGTGAACGTTGAAACAACGCCACGGAGAGTCTTGGTTACGGACTAGATGAATATTGCGATCCGCATAGTCCTTGACTTCTTCAGGGTCATGGGTAATCATCAAAACAGCCTTGCCATGATGATGAGCACTATGGTGCATGAGTTCGTAAAATTCATTTTTGCTCCCCACGTCCATCCCTGTTGTCGGCTCATCCAGGACAAAAATATCTGGGTCAGAAGCAAACATCCGGGCAATCACTGCTCGTTGCTTTTGCCCTCCCGAGAGGGAACCAATTCGTTTGTCACGGTGTTCCCACATACCAACCGAGTCTAGACTGGCCTTGATATGTTCCTCATCATGAGCATTCAAGCGACGGAACCAGCCCTTTCGCGGATAGCGACCCGACTTGACAAATTCATAAACCGTACTTGGAAAGCCAGCATTAAAACTAGCTATCTGCTGGGGAAGATAGGCTATCCTAAGTTTTTTCCCATGAGTATTTGTCTTTGAGATGGTTACCTTGCCAAATCTTGGCTGCAAGATGCCCAGACTCGCCTTGATAAGCGTCGTCTTGGCAGCTCCATTTTCACCAGTCAGGGTGACAAACTCCCCGCTATCAACACTGTAGTTGATGTGCTCGAGGACAGGCTCTTTGTCATAATAGAAAGACAAGTCCTCTACTGTAATATACCGCATTATTTGATTTCTCCTACTAAAGCAGTTAAAAACCGCTGGATAACTTCTTGTTCATTTGGAGTAAACTGACTTGCTACTTGTTCATAGGCTAAGAGCGTGTGTTCATGATGATGGTGGTGTTCCTCTGCCACTGGTCGAGCTAGTTCTGTCAGTTGGTAAAAAATCACACGCGCATCCTTAGGATCTCTGGATGTCTCTAACATACCCTCTTTGACCAAAGATTTGATAGCCTTGGTCACTGCCGCCTGACTGACATTAAGGCGACGGGCCAACTCCGAGTTAGTTAGGGATTCTTCTGACAAGAGCATGAGGATGTGTTCCTGAGTATTGGTCAAGGCAACATCACTCGTGCAATGCCCGATTAGAATTTCATGCTGGTTCTCAGATCTCAAGATCACCTCGTTTAAAAAGTTATCGATTTCCTGTGCAAGCTGTCTCATGTGTTACTCCTTCCCTAGCTATCTTTTCCATAAAAAACTTAGATAGCCACCGATTCTTTACTGGTTAATTATATCATAAACCAAAAAAGAGTCAAGGGGAAAAGGCGTAAAAACGTTTCCCTAGACTCTTCTAGATGTGAAATTTAACCTATTTTTGCTTTGGTTTTCGACTCGATAAGATACCTGCCAAACCAGCTACCATTCCCATCAAGAGCAAGAAGATGGACTGTTCACTTCCTGTATTTGGGAGAGCTTTTTCTGAGACAACCGCCTTCTTGCTAAATTGACCTGCCACCTCATAAGTAAGTGGCACATTCGTAGTCGCATCGTTAGCAGCTGCATTCGTTTGAGGCGTTTCTACTGGTAGACTAAAGTTTTTAGAATCCACAGAAATTGTCCGTGAGTTCGGGTTGATCTTTTCATACTGGGTCAAGTCAGCGGTTTTAAGATACTCTTCAAAGGCTGCATCCATAGACGGGCCTTCTTCACGCGCGCCACCCAACATAGTGTAGCCATCACCACCCGCAGCTAGGAAATCATTGGTTGCAAGATAGTAGGTTTTTGCAAGGTCCAGTAGTTCATAACGACCAGTTGTGCGGTTTTTGACCTGGATGGCCAAGACACGTTTACCTGATGGTAGGTTGGTATCATAGTAAACCTTCACACCTGAAACTTGCAAGAAGCCACCACTTGGTTCTAGCAATGGTTGTCCGTTCTCATCCAAGACCTTCTTGCCATCTTTATCGACCTGCAAGATAGATCCGAGTGACTTTTCAAACATATCCAAGACTTGTTGCCCCGTCACTTGGATTTGTGAGATGGTATTTCCAAACGGAAGAACAGCTATGACATTTCCTTTAGTGATTGGTTTGCCTTTTGCAATAGTTTCACGCAAGCCACCACCATTTGTCACAGCGATGTCTGTCGGATGGCTAAATCCTGTCTGACCGTACTGATAGAGGGAGTCTGCTACGACGTTTCCGAGGTTGGTTTCACGAACCCGAACATTTTCACGATCTCCGTTTAGTTCTACAGGGCTGTTTGAAACGACTTCAACAGCATTTTCAGCATCGTATTTTTGTTTAATGTCTTTGACTAGTTTTTCAACTGTTGGATTGGCTGGTAATTTTTTAGCATCAGCAGCCGGAATCTGAGTTGGATTGCCCAAAAGCTGACGTGATTTGTAGGTGATTTTCCCTACATTATGAAGGTAGCTTCCTGTCTGGTTATAGGTAACATTATCTCCATAGGTTGTTGATTCTACTGTATGAGAGTGACCATCGATTACTGTTACGCGTTTGCCTTTGAGACGAGGATTTTTAGATAGTGCTTCTGCTAAGGTTGAACCACGCCACTCGACTGGGGTTGTGGTATCTACACCCAAGTGAGCCAGCACAACATAGTGTTTGTAGTCCTTACCTTCTGCACGAGCCTTAGCTTGAACTTCTTCGATGACCTTATTGACTTCAGAGATTGGATCTGTAAAAGTTACCCCTTTAATGTTTTTCGGGTGGGTTTTTGTAGCAGTTTCAGGTGTTGTTACACCGATCACAACAAATTCATCACCTTCCACAGTCTTATCTTTATCAACAATTGTAGAAGCTTCAAAGAGACGAGCACCATTGACGTAGGTATTTGAGCTAAGTAATGGGAATTTCAAGATTTCCTTATATTTCTTAGCTTCGTCTAAACCAAAGTCAAACTCATGGTTTCCTACTGCCATGGCATCATACTGCATCTGATTGAGAATTTCAGCACGCGCTTCACCCTTAGTAGAGTTGGAAATCGGTAAACCTTGGAAAGCGTCTCCCGCATCAACAACTAGAGTATTTTGATTTGATTTCGCACGTTCCTGCTCAATGACAGTCGCTAACTTGGCATCTCCAATAACGCCCTTTTCCTCTACAATACGACCATGGACATCATTGGTGTGTAAGATAACAGTGTCCTTTTCTTCGCTTTTAGGAGATCCAGAAGGAGCTGACGGAGCTTCTGCAGGTGCAACTGCTTCTGAAGTTGCTGAAGTTTCCGGTACCGCAGGGCTCTCAACAGGAGCTGGAGTCGCCGACGTAACAGGAGTCGCTACGACAGCTGAACTTTCTGCAGGAGTCGTCGCTTCTTCAGCGTATACTTGTCCAGCTAAGAAGGCTGGAGCTAACAGGGCTGTCGATAAGACAGGTAACAAAGAACGTTTGTTCATTTTAAAATCCCTTTCTTTTCTTTTTCTCTTTTATATTATACGCTATTTCTAAAAATTTTGAAACTTTTGACCTATTTTCATCTTAAATATTCGCCATTTAAACAAAAAAGTCTGGGTTCAAATCCCAAACTTTTAACTCTTTTTATTGGAAATCTTTGATATTCCCATCATAGGTCGCCCAGTCCTTGCTAAAGAAGCGGTCATTCATCTTATAGTCTGGAGCTGGAGTCGGATCCGTCAAGAAGGGATTGACAACCTTATCAAAAGCCAACCAACCCAACCAACCAATATGAATGGTGTCCTTGACAAAGTACGGATCTCCGCCTTTTTTAGAAAAGTCAGCAATGTTGGTGAAACCTTGACTTTCTAACTGGTAACGAATTTTTTCCACAGCATGTTGGTACATTTCCTCGCTGAGCTCTGTATGGGCCATCCATTTTTTATTGACAGGCTGAATAACAAAGAGCACATTGACCTTTGATTTGGCAAATTGATTGAGGACCAACTGCAAATCATTGTATTCAGACGACTTGAGAAAATTGTAATTTTTTTGATAACCCTTATACTTCTCGAGGTAGTCTTTCACCTGGGTCTTATAAAATTGATTTTCAATTCCCATATCGTTATTATTGGTATTGGCTTCTGCATCCTTTCGAGCAATTTTTTCTAACTCCTCATAAGAAAATTGATCTGGAAGATCTTTTAAATAGTTCTCCACGTGTTCCTTGTACTTGAGTTTTCCTCGAATGGAAAATTGTCCAAATAGCGAAGCCTGACGCTCATTAAAACGTGCAAATGCCTTGATAATAGCATGATCAACCTCTGATAATTCCTCACCCTTTGACAGCTTCTCAACGATGCCCTTCATAGAGACTCCTGGATTTTGCTTTAAGAGACGTTTAGCCGCATGTTTGGCTCCTACATCTCCCGATTGATTTTCTAGAAAGGATGTCAACTGATCGTTGTTAAAGTAGTTTTGGAAGAATGCTGGCTCATAGTCCTCCTCTGTAAACCACTGAGGAGAGATGACAAACACCGCCTGCTTTCCCTCAATTTCTGGTAAGATTTGCTGCAAACCAAAATACTGATTGAGAGAGGCCGCTCCTGCTTGTCCCAAAAAGTAGGGGCGGTAGGGACGGCTATACTTCTCTGCCAAGACCGCTGGATGCATACTATCAAAACGAATCCACTCACTTGACCCTAGAAAAGGAATAAAGCGCATATTGGGTTCCGTAAAGGCTCTCACTTTTTGGCTTCTCTCTTTAAAACTTTCCGAACTAATCGCTGCTGCAGAATATTTCTCTTCCATCAAATTATGACTTGGATTGTTTGGATAGAAAAAGATTAGTAAGAAAACAAGAATACTAGCAAGAAGCAGAGGACCGAAGATCAGCCACAAGCGTCTAAGCATTCTTCAACTCCGTGATACCTGCTACGATTTTATTAGCCGTATTCCAGTCCTCACGACCGAACTCCGTCACTGGAACACGAATGTCAAAACGGTTTTCAATCTCAACAATCAATTCAACCGTTCCCATGCTATCCAAGACACCGGCATCAAAAAGATCTTCATCCATCATGTCAGAAACATCTTCCATAAACAACTCATCAATAATTTCAATAACTTCTGATTTGATATCCATTTTTTATATCCTTTTATTTTTTAAACCATAAATCATTCAAAAATCCAGAAAAGATTAAGAATGAAAACATGACGACATGGAAGGTGACAACCATGCCAAGCAACTGAATCCAGCGATTCTCAGGTAAGGAACCCTTTCCAGCTTTTTTTCGTTCTTTATTGAGCGCTTTTTTCTTACGAACCCAAGCGTCATTGATGACTAGCCCAATCCCATGGAAAAGTCCATAGGCGATGTAATACCAGGTCACACCATGCCAAAATCCCATAATCAGCATATTGAGAATATAGGCCACACTTGAGGTCACATTGCGATTTTTAAAGACTTTCTTTCTGGTCAACACCATGACCATCCGCATAAAGACAAAGTCACGGAACCAGAAAGACAGACTCATGTGCCAGCGATTCCAAAACTCTTTTAAATCCCTTGACAAAAAGGGCTTGTTAAAGTTGATAGGACTATGAATACCCATCAAGTTTGAAATGGCTAAGGCAAACATAGAGTAGCCCGCAAAGTCAAAGAACAGTTCTAAACCGAAGGTATACATAACTGCAAGAACATAATGGTTAAAGAAACCACCTGTCTGCAAGGCCAAATTTTTCAGCGGAGGCAATAATGTCTCTCCTAGAATATGGGCCAAGATAAACTTGTAGAGGAAGCCAAGCATGATATATTTGACAGCCTCTTCTAGCATATCCATCAGCTCATCCCGCTCAGGAATGGTCTCGTAATTTTCATTGAAACGTTTAAAACGATCAATAGGACCACTTGAGAAAGTCGGCATAAAGAGAAGAAAACGTAAGAATTGCCAAATCTTTAAATCCTTGATGACACCGTCTCTCAACTCAACGATGACCCCAACTGCACGAAAGGTCAAGTAAGAAATCCCTAAAAAGCCAAACAAAGATTGAGGTCCATGAATAGCAGGAGATACTTTCACAAAGACGATAGGCAATAGGGATAGAAAGCTAACCAGGTAAAATATCCACTTACTATCCCGTTGTTTCCTGTACCTTTTGTAGAAAGATACAAGAAGTACTTGCCAGATAACATAAAGGATCAAAGCGCTTATTTGATTCGTCTTTCCACCAACCAACATGGTGACGATAAAGAAAAGACTAACGAGCACCTCATATAAGGCAAAACGTTTCTTGAAAAAAAGACCGATAAAGATGGGCAAGGTCGCTCCGATGATGTATAGAAAATACTGTGGATTCCCATAAGGTTCCAAATGAGGAAACTGTTTGAAAAATTCCATCATCGACTGTTTACCTCATTGATCAATCCTTTGATGTCAATCTTACCATTAGGAGTCAGCGGTAGGCTGTCCCGATAAAGGAATTTCGATGGCATCATATAAGACATCATGATATCTGCCAAGTCTTCCTTGATAGCCTTGGTAATATCGATATCACGCTCAAACTGCTGACGGACACCGTCTTTTAGGATGACATAGGCCAGTAGATTTTGTACCTTGTGGTCCTTGTTATAACGTGGGACAGCAACAGCCGACTCGATAAAGCGAGACTTGTTCAGGTTTTGAGAGACATCTTCAAGCTCAATGCGATAACCATTAAACTTAATCTGGAAATCCATGCGTCCACCATAGAGAAGCAAGCCCTCATCTGTCATGGTTCCTACATCCCCTGTGTGATAGGCTGGCAGACCTTCAAACTCAAAGAAAGCTTCTGCCGTTTTTTCAGGATTATTCATATAGCCTTTTGAAACAGCTGGTCCAGAAACGATGATTTCTCCCTGCTCACCATTTGGAACTTTCTTACCTTCCTCATCAATGATAAAGGTTGGAGAATCAGCCTTAGTATAGCCGATTGGCAGGCGTTTGAGAGTCGCCAACATCTCATCAGTGACGGCAACTGCTGACAAAGCTACCGTCGCTTCTGTTGGACCGTAGGCATTGATAATACGAGCATTTGGGAATCGCTCACGTAGTTTTTGAGCTGTTTTAACCGTCAATTCTTCACCATCAAAGTAGAAATGCGTGATTCCTGGCATTTTCTCACTGTTAAAGTCTTCTGACAACATGGCCATATCTGCAAAGGACGGTGTTGAGGTCCAGATAGCAATGGGCAAGGAAAAAATCGTCGCAAAGAGTTTTTTGAAGTCCTGAGTAATGGCAGATGGAAGAGCGAAAAGCGTACCACCCAGTGCTAAGGTTGGCGCCCAGTACATGACAGATAGGTCAAAAGAATAAGGTGGCTGAGCCAGCATTTGTGGACGACTTGGCGTCGCAAATTCCTTATCTGTAATCATCCAGTTGGTAAAGCTGAGGAGATTGTCATGGGAAATCTGCACTCCCTTAGGCTTACCAGTCGTACCAGAAGTAAAGATGATGTAATAGTTGTCATCTCCCTTGACTGGATGGTTCATCTCGTAGCTAGAAGCTTGAGCAAAAGCTTCATGGACTTGCTCTAAATTCAGCATCGGTACGCTAGTTTGCTCTAATGGAAAATCTGAGATAGCAATAATCAAGCTTGGCTCTGCAACTTCTACGATAGCAGAAACTCGTTCCAAGGCCGAATGGCTATCAATTGGAATGTAGGCATGTCCTGACTTAGTCAACGCTACAAAGGTAGCCAACATCTCATATTCCTGACCACCAAAAACAATGACTGGAGATTTCTCAGGCAAGCCTAGTTGGTCGATAGCTACAGCCAAACTATCCGAATCAGCCTTCAGATCACCATAAGTATGCTCTTGCCCCAAAACATTGTAAACTGGATAACTGGCTTGTGTCTGAGCAAAGTGCTCAATCGTTTCAATCATATCAACTATGGATTTATTTGACACAATAGGTTTTCTCCTTTGAGTTAAAATTCGTTATAGATAAAGCCACCTTGCCCCTGTCCAAGGTAACTAAAAAAATAAAGCAAACCAAGCAAAATAACGAAATACAGAAATGTTTGAGCACAAAAAATATAAAATGTTCTCTTTTTTTTCATATTCGACTTCTTTTTTGTAAATTTTCAGAAAAGCAATGCAAATCGGCAATTACTATCTTATCTTCCTAACATTTTACCACTTTATCAGCCTTTTTTTCAACTGTTTACCATAACTTAAAAATTGGTTTTAGCTTATTTTAAGATAAGTTAAAATATTAATGTTTGACGTCAATAAAAATTCCCATTACTATAAATCCCCTATACTAGTTATCACAAATTAAACAGTTTAAAAATTAACAGCAAACACACGGCTCCCCCTTTGAGCATTTTTATGCTAAAATAGTAGCTATGGATAAAATTATTAAAACTATATCAGAAAGCGGAGCTTTTCGTGCTTTTGTCCTTGATAGCACGGAAACCGTCCGCACTGCTCAAGAAAAACATCAAACTCAAGCCAGTTCAACCGTTGCACTTGGTCGCACCCTTATCGCTAGCCAGATTCTCGCAGCCAATGAAAAAGGAAATACCAAACTAACTGTTAAAGTTCTTGGAACCAGCTCTCTTGGTGCCATCATCACGGTTGCAGATACCAAGGGAAACGTCAAAGGCTACGTTCAAAATCCAGGTGTTGACATCAAAAAGACTGCAACTGGTGAAGTCCTTGTCGGACCTTTCGTCGGAAATGGTCAATTTCTCGTTATCACAGACTACGGTACTGGAAATCCCTACAACTCCATGACTCCTCTCATCTCTGGGGAGATTGGTGAAGACTTGGCCTATTACCTGACAGAAAGCCAACAAACTCCTTCAGCAGTCGGCCTCAATGTCCTTTTAGACAAAGACGACAAGGTCGAAGTTGCTGGTGGTTTCCTTCTCCAAGTCTTGCCGGGGGCCAAAGAAGAAGAGATTGCTCGCTTTGAGAAACGCATCCAAGAAATGCCAGCTATCTCGACACTTCTAGAAAGCGACGACCATATCGAAGCTCTCCTCAAGGCTATCTACAGTGACGAATCCTACAAACGCCTATCTGAAGAAGAAATCCGTTTCCAATGCGACTGTAGCAAAGATCGCTTCATGAACGCTCTTGCCAGCCTTCCAACTTCAGACCTTGAGGAAATGAAAGAGGAAGACCATGGGGCAGAAATCACTTGTCAATTCTGCCAAACAACTTATAACTTTGATGAAAACGACCTGGAGGAACTCATTCGTGACAAATCTTAATACACCTTTTATGATTGGCAATGTTGAGATTCCCAATCGTACCGTTTTAGCGCCCATGGCAGGAGTTACCAACTCAGCCTTTCGTACTATCGCAAAAGAGCTCGGTGCAGGACTTGTTGTCATGGAAATGGTCTCTGACAAGGGAATCCAATACAACAATGAAAAAACTCTTCATATGCTTCATATCGATGAAGGCGAAAACCCAGTCTCTATCCAACTTTTTGGTAGCGATGAAGACAGCCTCGCACGCGCAGCAGAATTCATACAAGAAAACACCAAGACCGATATCGTCGATATCAACATGGGCTGCCCAGTTAACAAAATCGTGAAGAATGAAGCTGGTGCTATGTGGCTCAAGGATCCAGACAAGATCTACTCTATCATCAACAAGGTCCAATCAGTCCTTGATATCCCCCTCACCGTCAAAATGCGTACAGGCTGGTCTGATCCATCCTTAGCCGTGGAGAATGCCCTCGCAGCTGAGGCTGCAGGTGTCTCTGCCCTCGCTATGCACGGCCGTACCCGCGAACAAATGTATACTGGTCACGCTGACCTTGAAACCTTGCACGACGTAGCCCAAGCCCTGACAAAGATTCCATTTATCGCCAACGGTGACATCCGTACGGTCCAAGAAGCCAAACAGCGTATCGAAGAAGTCGGGGCTGACGCTGTTATGATTGGTCGAGCAGCCATGGGAAATCCCTACCTCTTTAATCAAATCAATCACTACTTTGAAACTGGAGAAATCCTTCCTGATTTGACCTTCGAAGACAAGATGAAAATTGCCTACGAACATTTGAAACGCTTGATTAACCTTAAGGGAGAAAACGTTGCCGTTCGTGAATTCCGTGGACTGGCTCCTCACTACCTTCGAGGCACATCTGGTGCTGCCAAACTTCGTGGAGCCATTTCCCAAGCTAGCACTCTAGCAGAGATTGAAGCCCTCTTGCAATTAGACAAAGCATAATAGAAAAAACCGTAACTCGCTTGGAGTTTACGGTTTTTTAGATCCTAGGAAAACCTAGATACTATTATTGAATCAAGGCAACGCTTGAAACTTTACCATCCGCACCTGTTGTAATTTGGATGATTTTTCCTCC
Organism: Streptococcus oralis; assembly: GCF_006175905.1. Taxonomy (GTDB): domain Bacteria; phylum Bacillota; class Bacilli; order Lactobacillales; family Streptococcaceae; genus Streptococcus; species Streptococcus oralis_BG. The sequence goes on along the minus strand of NZ_SSNB01000001.1, from coordinate 710,976 downwards.
ACCGATTTTGGCATTATACTTACCATCATCAAGGGTGTAAGAGTAGCCTCTGATAGAATAGTTTTCTTTCTTTCCATCTGCAGTTTCTACTGTAAATTGGCCCCCTGATGAAACCGTAATAGTTTCGCCATTTGCTCCCTTCCAGTTGCCTGCAGCTGCTGAGAAATCACCATCGACCATGGTTAAAACACCCTTGTAGCGTCTGTTGTGTTCTGCTTGCTTGTCTTGAAGTTGGCGGTCAGTTGTTGGATCATAGCCTGACTGGTTAGACTGGGCTTGAGAACCTTGCTGAGTTGAAGGTGACTGAGATGGGACTTGTTGACTAGGAGCTGCTTGTTCTTGTCTTGATTCAGGTGCTGGTTTCGCTTGTGACTGATCTGCCGTTGTAGAAGACTGACCAGAAGATGCCTGAGCCTTTTCAGATGAAGCTGAGCTTGAAGATTTTTGTGTCTTGCTTTCTTTGCTAGAAGAAGCTGCTTTAGAACTTGATGATTGACTTGTCTTGGCAGAGCTGCTGGTTTGAGTGGTTTCGTTTTTATTTCCACAAGCTCCTAGTAGCAAGGTAGAAGCCAATACAGTCGCTGCCATCAATTTGATATAGGTTTTCTTTTTCATTTTTCTACTCCTTTGTAACATTTTTGAAATGTTAAGAAATCTTTTTGTAATATAATTGTAACATTGAGCTTTGAATCTGTCAACTAGTTTGAGAAACTATTTTAAAAAAATTTCTCTCTACTATTTCTATTCGTAATTGAAACGAAAAAATAGAAAATTTCTTAGATTAGAGTCCTATTTTTTGCACCGCTCTTGTGTAATCGCTTGTATTATGTTAGACAAAGGAATATAATAACATTGAAATAGAATATAGGAGGTATGCTCTTATGCTAAATAAGTATTACAAGTATCTTCCTTGGTTGATTTTGGGAGCTATTGGCTCTTATCAATCAGCCACTTACTATGCGCGAACTGCATTTGATGTCTTCTATCTGACTGCAATCTTTATGATTGTCTACATCGCCTTGTTATTTTTGCATGAGAACTATCTCAAGTATCGATACAAAGACTTCTTTACTCACATATTGAGTAATCCTAAGAAAGATAGCAATCCCTAATACAGTCGCAATAGAAAGCCATCTCATGATGGTAGATAAAGAGGTCGGGAACTTTTCCCGACCTCGTTTTTTATTTCAATCGATAGGTTTTTCTTGGTTTCTTTTTAGGCACTCTTTTGAGTCCGACTTCTTCTACATATTCGCCGTATTTTACGAGAAAGTTATTGCTGACGATTGGGCGACCTGGGTTGATGAGATTGACCAATTCAGTTCCTTCGTAGACAGTGAACTCCTCCTCCAGCAGATAGAGAAAGGTTGGGTTCCAGTCGAGACGGCCTTGTATTCGTTTGATGGACTCTTGGATAATAGCATAATGGTCAAAGGCGAAGGCACTCTCCTCCAACTCTACTCCCTCTAGGAAGCACTTGCCCGTCCGAAAGTCGACATCTACGAAAACGACATCCTTGGCATCGTCTCCTGCCTGAACGAGGTCTAAGGCACGACTAGGTAGGTACACCAAGTGGGCAATGGTCACCGTCCAGCCCCGTGGATCACGACCGGGGGTCGATACGGTCATTAATTGCTCGATTTTTTCCAAAGGTAGATCGAGATTGACTTCTTCTCTCACCTCGCGCTGACAGGCATGTGCAGCATCCTCTCCCTTATCCATAAAGCCTCCAACCAGAGCCAAACAGTTTTGATAAGGGTGAGCCTTGCGACGGATCAGTAAGAGCTTGATCTTTCCTTCGACAAAGCAGTAGGCCACCATATCCACCGTCACGCTTGGTTTTTCGTATTGAGGGAGTTCCTGCTTGTAGTACCAGTCTAAAAACTCCTCCTGATTGGCATGGATTTCATAATATTCTTTTTCCGTCATCCCCTCTGGAATCTTTGTGTCTGTCATCTTATGCCCCCTTTCGAACTGCCTTAGTCCATTGGTACCAACCCACTAGACTATTGAGTGTGTAAACCCAGTACATCCCTTGAATGTGGATATTTTCACCCCACCAGAGATAAATACTAAAGAGATTGGTTGCAATCCAGAAAATCCATTGCTCACGGTAGAGACGTGTCATCAAGAGCTGACCAACACCATTGGTCGCATCAGTAACACTATCACGGAAAGGGCGAGCGCTATTGATACTTTGGTAAGCCAAGCCCATACCAATCCAGATAATGGCAGTCAAGGCTAAGTACTTGAGCCATTCAAGAACAGATAATTTCTTAGCTTCAAAGTGGGATTCTTCTGGTTTTCCTTGATCATTGATACGATTAGACAACCAAGCATAGAGACCAATCGGTTGCATGACAAAGAAGTAAACGGTCGTCAAGACTTCGCCATAAAAAGTCGCATTCATAGCCAAGATCAAGTAGATAGCCGAGTTAATGGCCCCAAAGAGATAATTGCTTGCACGCCCTTCTGCTACCAAGATAACACAGACAATCCCAGTCCAAGATGCAAACAAGCTCAGCCAGTCATGGCTTTCTGTATTTTGCGTGAATTCCAAGATCAAGGGAACACTTGACAAGGCGATGAGATACAACCACTGGAAAAGACTGCGACCGACAAAGAGATCTTTCCAGAGCAAGTGCATGATTCCTACAAAACCAATCTTGCGGGCTTCCGCATGGACATTTTTAAAATTTTCGATAAATTGTGTGATTTTTTTAGTTACTGTTTTCATAATTTTCTCCTAATCTGCTTGGTAAATGGCATCGATAGCCACTTTTGCTGCTTCATAATTGCCTAGGTAATCCTCCGCTAGATAAACTAAAGGAATGGTGGTTAAATATCGCTCCCTCATCTGATCCAGATGCTGGGAAAAACTGTGACGAATATGGTCTTCCGCCATGGTCATATCTCTAAACCCGTCATTGACATAGGAGCCGACAGGTTGCACAAAGAGAATCAAGTCCCATTTTTCCTTAGCCAAGATCGAAACAAAGAGATTGTCAAAGGTTTCTCCTGATAAGTCCTCTTGATCCTCAGCCTCCATGTAATAATCATAGTAGCCCTTGGTTACCAAGGAGTTTGTGTCAGCTATCACTAGGCCACGATTGGCATTGCTATCGATTAAATTGGAGGTCTGGTCATACTGTCCCAACAGGAGATAGTAGTAATCCTTTGGAGTCAATTCATCGTCGCGGACATTGTTTTTGGTCTGGTACTCACGTGCGTATTCCAGACTAACAGGCGCATCGTAATACCTTGCCAAATCCTTGGCTAGAGTGGTCTTCCCATTGCTGGCACTTCCCATAATCAACACTTTCTTAGTAAACTGACGACGGAAGGGCTGAGCAATATATTTCCAATATTTGCTTGGATTTTCTCGAATCATAGTCGCTGAGATACCAAACTTTCTTTCTTGCAAGACAGTGCCAAATCCACGTTTAGCTAGTTCTTGCTGGTATTCTTCTTCTCCCACAAAGAAAGTCAGTTCTTGCTGGGTTTCATCATAGGAAATCTCCGCTAACATCTGATCCAACCACTCCTGCCAGCCCATAGGGTAACGAGGAAGCATGGTCTCATCTAACTTGCAGACAGAGGTCAACTCGTCATCACGAAAAGCCTCTCTGATATAGCGAAATCGTTTTTGAAGACTTAAACCTACCTGCTCCCCTCGGTCTCCCTCGTAGCCTGAAACGACTACCCAGACCTGGTCACACTGCCGCTTCGCTCGCTGGATCAGATCGATGTGACCCTGATGAAGAGGGGCAAAGGTCCCAAATACTACTGCTGTTTTCTTTTTCATAAACATTTTACCTTTTTATAATTTTTAATATTTTTATTTTCTATGTTTTTATTATATACTATATTTTTGTTTTGTCAATAGTTTTTTATCACTTTTTATAAAAAAGTAGCAAAAAAGAATCAGGATTCCTCCTGATTCTCTATTTTTAAGCAATATCAAATTTTAATTGACCAGCTTTAACACCTATCTTGAGGGTCTTGCCTGCTACCAGTTCTCCCTTGAGAAGGAGTTCTGCTAGCTTGTCTTCCACTTCTGTTTGCAGGGTTCTGCGAAGTGGACGAGCTCCCATTTCTGGATTGTAACCTTGACTAGCTAGTAACTTCAATGCCGAAGCTTGCAGTTTCAAGTCAATGCCCTTCTCTGCTAGGCTAGCAATCAATGGTTTAACCATGATCTTGACAATTTCCTGCATGTGTTCACTATCCAAGCTGTGGAAGACCACCTTTTCATCAATACGGTTGATAAACTCTGGTCGATAAGCTTTTTTCAACTCTTCAAAGATTCGTTTTTCCATATTTTCCTGGTCAAAACGAATGTCCTTGGCCCCAAAGCCGACTGTCTTGTCATCACGAAGAGCCGTCGCACCAAGGTTTGACGTCATGATGATAATGGTATTTGAAAAGTCAACCTTGCGTCCCTTGCTATCTGTCAAGACACCGTCGTCCAAGACTTGCAAGAGGACATTAAAGATGTCTGGGTGGGCCTTCTCTACCTCGTCAAAGAGAAGCACTGAGTATGGTTTATTGCGGACCTTCTCGGTCAACTCCCCACCTTCTTCGTAGCCCACATAGCCCGGAGGAGCTCCATTGAGACGGCTGGCTGCGAATTTCTCCATATACTCACTCATATCAAAGCGGATAAGGGCTGATTCGTCATCAAAGAGGACTTCTGCCAGAGCCTTGGCCAATTCGGTCTTACCAACTCCTGTTGGCCCTAGGAACATAAAGGAACCAATTGGACGCTTGTGACTGCGAATACCAGACTGATTGCGGCGAATGGCACGGCTAATGCTTGAAACAGCTTGATCTTGGCCAATGACACGTTTGTGCAACTCCGCTTCCAAGTTCAGGTATTTCTTAGCATCTGTTTGCGTCAGCTTTTGGACTGGGATCCCTGACAAGCGACTCAAGGTGGTCAAAATATCAGATTCTGTCACCAAGTCTTTATAGACAGGCAATTCTTGTTCTTTTGCGATTAGCTGGCCTGCTTGTTTCCACTTGCCATCCATCAAGGCCTTGTCAGCTGGAGTCAAGTCGGATTCGTCTGCTTTCACATGCTTGGATTTGTTTTGCACTGTTGCCGCTGCTTCATCCAAGAGGTCGATAGCAGAGTCTGGCAAGTGACGACTGGTCAAGTAACGATGGGCCATCTTAACAGCTGTTTCGACAGCTTCATCTGTGATTTGCACACGATGGTGTTTCTCATAGGTAGCCTTCAAACCTTGTAAAATGGTCATGCTGTCAGCTAAACTTGGCTCTTCAATGGTCACTTTGGCAAAACGACGAGAAAGGGCAGCATCCTTTTCGATGTGTTTTTGGTATTCTTCCTGGGTGGTGGCCCCAACCGTTCTCAAAGTTCCACGTGCCAAGGCTGGCTTCAAGATATTGGCCGCATCTAGAGTCGAGTCAATACCGCTACCAGAACCCATGATGGTGTGGAGTTCATCGATAAAGAGGATCACTTTGCCATCTTCCTCGATATCCTTGATAATGTTGTTCATGCGTTCTTCAAAATCTCCACGGAAACGTGTTCCCGCAACAACATTCATCAAATCAAGCTCTAGTACGCGCATCTTAGCCATTTCCGCAGGCACATCACCACTAGCAATACGCTGGGCAAGACCAAGCGCCAGAGCTGTTTTCCCGACACCAGCATCTCCAACTAAGACAGGATTGTTCTTGGTCTTTCGACTCAAAATCTGAATCATACGTGAGATTTCCTTGTCCCGACCGATGACTGGTTCTAACTTGCCTGAACGAGCTTGCTCTGTCAAATCATGCGTATAATCCTCGAGACCGCCACTTGGAGTCTGAGGCATGCCCATCATATTGGCCATGGAATTTTGCTTATCAGAAACCGTACGATGGCGTTGGCGTAAAGCCTTGAGGTCTTCACGAGTCCATCCTGCACGTTCCTCTAAATTGCGACGAAGGGCAGCAATCTTGACCTGATCTTTCTTGTCTTCATAAGAAAAACCAACCCTCTCCAAGATACGAGTCGCCAAGGCATTGCCATCATGCAAAATCGCATAGAGGACATGCTCTGTCCCTAGTACCTTTGCATGGACCACTGAGGCCACATACTCTGCTTCTGCAAAGAGAACCTCCAAACGATGGGAAAAGGGCAATTCTGTAAAGGTTTCGTCTTGGCTATAGTCCGTTTCAGTCAGTTCTAACGCAACCTCTTCTAAACGGTCCATTTCATAAGGATAATCATTTAGACTCACACCTGCCACACTGTAACTGTGATTGGACATGGCAATCAATAAATGCCAAGACTCTAGATATCGAGCTCCAAAATGGCCCGCAACCATGTAGGCACTTTCGATACATTCATTCAATGCTTTTGAATAATTCATCTTACTTCTCTTTTCTATCTACCTCTTGTAATAGCTGTCGGAGCATATTGGCACGGACAACTGAGGATTCCTCCCCTAGAACACGATCTGTTGCTACTGAAGTCAGCAAGGTCATCTCCTGCTTGGTCATCAAGTCCTGCTCCACCAAAAGCTGGAGAATATCCTCGTAAATCTCCTGACTAACTCGCTCACCAATCGAGTAAAGCAAATCGCGGAGCATCTCATGATGATTGGAAAACTCAATCCGTCCGATGCGAATGTAGCCTCCGCCACCACGCTTGCTCTCAACTAAGTAACCTCTGCTTTCAGTAAAACGGGTCTTGATGACATAATTAATCTGACTTGGCACAACCTGAAAGGTATCTGCCAACTGGCTCCGTTGCAATTCCACGATACCAGCTTGGTCTAAAATTGCCTTGATATAGGCTTCGATATGATCTGATGTATTTTTAAATCTCATAGTAAATCAAACTCCTTCTTTGAACCTTGACTATCTTTGACTATTATACCGAAATTTTTGATTTTTTTAAAGGAAAAGGGAGCAAGTAAAGAATAATCTTCACCGACTCCCTATTTTTCTAAGTATTTAATCCTAATTCTGCCAAAATTTGACGCTTATAGGCAATTTTTTGGACTTCCTTGTCTTCGCTCTGGGACCAATCTAGTTTAACTTCAGAAACAATCTGGCCCGGCCGATTTTTCAAGATGTAGATGCGATCGCTAAGATTGAGGGCCTCCTCGATACTGTGGGTAATAATCAAGGTCGTCAACTCCAGCTGTTTGTGAATCTCCAGATACCAAGCGTGAAGTTCCATCTTGGTCATCTCATCCAAGGCGCTAAAGGCCTCGTCTAAGAGAAAGAGCTTGTGCCCGAAAAGGTAGGTGCGCAGTAAGGCTACACGCTGACGCATCCCTCCACTGAGTTCATGAGGATACTTATCCCGTACAGCTGTCAGTTGGAAGGTCGCAAGGATGTCATCCGCTCGGGCAATAGCCTCTGCCTTATCCACCTTTTGAATCAAGAGCGGCAGGATGATATTGCCGAGCACCGTCTTGTGCTCCAAGAGGAGATCCTTTTGTAACATATAACTCACGCGCCCCTTGGGATTCTCCTCTCCATCAAGGACAATTCTTCCCGACTGGACTTCTAAAATTCCTGCAATCAGGTTAAAGAGGGTAGTCTTGCCTACACCACTGGGCCCTAGGATAGAAACCACTTCACCTGAAGTGACCTGCAAGTTGATATCCTCTAAAATCTTTTCATTGTCGTAGGCATAGCTTACCTGTTCTAGTTTAATCTCTGTCATTATTTCACAAATTCATTGGTGAAGCCTTTGTCAGTCAAGTCTTCTTTGAGGATACCATTTTCTTTATCCCACTTGTAGAAAGCATTCCAGCGTTCTGCGTCAAATTGTCCCCATTTTTCCTTGTCGCTTGCGTATTCTTTTGACAAGTATTTTTGAGATTCGATGACAAAGTCGCGTTTTTCCTTAAGTTCGGGGGCATTCTTGATGAGGATATCTGCAGCTTCTTCTGGGTGTTCCATAGCGTATTGGTAGCCTTTTTTGATGGCTTGGATGACTTTACGAGCTTCTTCTTTATTGTCTTTCAAATAGTCGTTGTTTGCGATGATAACTGGTGAATAGTAGTCAAACTCTTTAACGTAGTCTTTCAAGTACATGAAGTTGGCGTCTACACCTTGAGATTTGGCAAGAATACCGTCCCAACCGTAGTAGATCCAAGCAGTGTCAAAGACACCGTTGGCAATCGGTGTGATCGAGTTTGAATCGTTGTTTGGTACTTTTTCGACCTTCTCAAAGTCTCCGCCTTGAGATTCCACCAAGGTTTTCAACATAGCAAGCTCAGTCGGGTCATTCCAAGTTCCGTATTTCTTCCCAACCAAGTCTTTTGGACTGGTGACATTGTCAGATTTACGTGAGATGATTCCAGATGTATTGTGCTCAACGATAGCGGCAACGGCAGTAATCCCTGCCCCTTTTTCCAATTTCTTAGCCATGTAGTCTTGGAAATAGATAGCAAATGGTGCCTTGCCATTGATCACTAGGTCAGAAGAACTTTCTTCTGGTGGCAATTTCAAGTCAACATCCACTCCAGCTTCTTTGAAATAACCTTTTTCCTTGGCAACATAAAGCCCTGTGTGGTTGGTATTTGGTGTCCAGTCTAGGATAAAGTCAATTTTCTTGAGTTCTGCTTCTTTGTTGTCCTTAGAAGCAGTCCCTTGACCACAAGCCACCAGCACGACAGCTACAAGAGCTGTTACAATCGTTAAAAACACTTTCCATGTTTTCTTCATTTTCATTTCCTCTTTTCTTTTTCTAAAACGCTCTATTTAAGTACGTTTCCATTTGATCACATATTTTTCACTGATATCGACCAACTTCATACCGAGAAGGCTGATAAGCGACACCAGAATAATAATGGCAAACATGGTGTCATACTGAAACAGTTTCTTTGACTGAATCATGTAGACACCTAGTCCTTCAAAGCCTCCCAACCACTCAGATACCACTGTTGTGATAAAGGCATAGGAGACACTGACCCTCAGACCTGCATAAAAGTAAGGCAGACTGACTGGGATTTTAAAATGCCACAGGATTTGCCAAGGGTTTGCTCGCATCAGACTAAACAAGGTCAGCATATCCTTGTCACAGTGCCTAAAACCGTCCAAAATACTGACGATGATAGGGAAGGTTGTCGTCAAGATTATCAAGACAATCTTGGGCAAAATCCCATAACCTAGCCACAAGACCAAGATAGGGGCTATGGCAATAGTCGGAATGGTCTGAACAACCACCATCATAGGGTAGATCAGATCATTGAGCCAAGTTAGACTGTCCATAAGCACAGCCATGATACAGGCAATCAAGACACCCAGCACTAGACCGAGTAAAGCCACTCTCAAGGTTGCCCAGCTATGGTGCCAGAGAAATTCTCTGTCACGAACAAAGGACTGGAGAATCTCAAGAGGAGTTGGCAGGATAAACTTGGGTAAAAGTTTGAATATTCCCGCTAACTGCCAGACCGACAAGACTCCAAGAAATCCCAAAAGACTAATCTGTCGTCTCATCATACTTTTCAAGTTTCTCATCTATGCTTAAAATCTCTCCTACATTTATTTTGACATTGGCAAAGACATTATCTGCCTCCTGCCCAGCCACTTCAAGCGCTTCTTTGAGAATGCGCATGAGCTCATCAAACTCTCCTTCCAAGACCGTTTCAAAGGGTGTCACCACCATGGTCACGGACTGAGCTTGCAGATAAGCAATCACTTGATCGATAATAGCAATTCGATCAACCCCCTGTGATAGGGGCAAGACCTGCAAGGCAATGCTTGCTTTCATAAAAACCTCCTCTTCTCTGTTTTTCTTTTTGACAAAAAGAAAAACCTTTCCCATATATACGGAAAAGGTGCAGAATTCGACTAAGTATCCTTCCCTACGCTGGCATTACCCAGATCAGGTGCGGTCGAAGCTTAACACTTCCTCTCAGACTGTACACAGACTCCCGTATCTTATATGGACATATAGTAACGCAAACACAAGGAAAAGTCAAGGAAACTGCTTACAGAAAACCATGAAAAAGAGTTTGAAGGCAAATGCTTCAAACTCTTTCATAACTTTCTTATTTAGCCTCGTACCAGGTTGCCCCTTCGTTTTCATCTGCGATAAGGGGAACACGGAGTTGGATGGCTTCTTCCATGGTTTGTTTCACTAGAGTTTTGACGGCTGCTAGTTCTGATTTCGGAACCTCAAGGACGATTTCATCGTGCACTTGCAAGAGCATCTTGGTCTGATAGCCACCTTCAACTAGAGCTTTGTCTAGCTGGATCATAGCAATCTTGAGGATATCTGCTGCCGAACCCTGGATAGGAGAGTTGATGGCAGTCCGCTCTGCAAAACCACGAATGTTGAAGTTACGCGAATTGATATCTGGCAGCTCTCGACGACGCTTGAAAAGGGTCTCTACATAGCCCTTATCACGCGCCTCACGTACCACTTCTTCCATATAGTTTTTGATTCCAGGGAAACGTTCAAAATAGGTATCAATGTAGGCTTTGGCCTTCTTACGACTAATACCAAGATTGTTTGCCAAGCCAAAATCTGAAATCCCGTAAACCACTCCAAAGTTAACAGCCTTGGCATTGCGACGGTCGTTTGGAGTCACATCCTCAGGACGTTCAATCCCAAAAACCCGCATGGCCGTCGAGGTATGGATATCTGCTCCCTCTTGAAAGGCCTTAATTAAGTGCTCATCTTTAGAAATATGTGCCAAGACGCGCAATTCAATCTGTGAATAGTCGGAGCTGAGCAGCACACTATCCTCCCACTCAGGTACGAAAGCTTTACGAATGAGACGGCCTTGTTCCAAACGAACAGGGATATTTTGCAAGTTTGGATCTACACTAGACAGACGCCCTGTCTGAGTCAAATCCTGCACATAGCGCGTGTGGATCTTGCCATCATCCAAAATCCAATCCTGCAAGCCAATCACATAGGTAGACTGAATCTTAGCAATTTGACGGTAATCGAGGATTTTCTTGACAATCGGTGCAATAGGAGCCAGTCGCTCTAGCACATCCACGGCTGTCGAGTAACCTGTCTTGGTTTTCTTGGTGTATTCGAGGGGGAGACCTAACTTTTCAAAAAGTAGTTCACCAAGCTGTTTAGGCGAGTTGATATTAAACTCCTCACCAGCCATTTCATAAATCTCCTGAGTTAGCTTTTCAATGACAAGTTCATTTTCAGCCTGCATCTCAAGCAAGGTCTCTTTCTTGACCGTAATTCCAGCGATTTCCATCTTGGCAAGGACAAAGGCTAGAGGTTGCTCCATGTCATAGAGAAGATCTAACTGTCCATGTTCACTGAGTTTTTCAAGTAAAACAGGTTCGGTCTCAACCAATACCGCAACCTTGCGAGCTAAGTGTTCCAAGAATTTCTCTCTCTCAGGGATGGCTTTCTTGACCCCCTTACCGTAGAAGGTCTCATCATCGATCATGTAAGTTTGACCATAGAGACTCGCGATTGTTGAAATTTCATTGTTCTCAACTGTTGAGAGTAAGTATTTTGCCAAGCGACTGTCAAAAGCAGGAGCCTGCAAATCCAAGCCAAAACGATTTAAGAGAACCTTCGCTTTCTTAAAGTCATATACTTTCAGAGGTGTTTTTTCTAGAAATTCCTTGAGAATTGGCTCCTGCAAGAGCTTAAGTTTGTCTGTGGCGTAAAGTTTATCCCCGCAGGACCAGGCAAAACCAACCAAGTCATCTGTATGGTAGTTCTCACCAAAAAGCTCAAAGTGGAAGATGGAGTCTGCGCTCAGCATGTCTTGGCTGACGTGGTCAACGATAGTGAAATCCAAACTTTCAGGCGCATCCGTTGACGAAACATTCAAAGCTTGCTTGAGCTGTTTGAAGCCCATCTCATCGTAGAATTTTCCGAGATTTTCCACATCGGGTCCACTATAGACCAAATCATCTAGTCCAATCTCAATCGGTGCCTGAGTCTCAATAGTCGCCAAGGTTTTAGACAGGAAGGCTTGTTCCTTGTCATTGATGAGATTTTCCTTCATCTTAGAAGCCTTCATGCCATCGATATTTTCATAAATACCCTCTAGCGAACCGTGTTCTAGCAAGAGCTTGATGCCCGTCTTTTCACCAATCTTAGTGACGCCAGGGATATTATCAGACTTATCCCCCATAAGGGCCTTGAGATCTATAAACTGAGCTGGAGTGAGTCCCATCTTTTCCATAAGATAAGCTGGTGTAAAGGCCTCAAACTCAGCCACACCTTTCTTGGAAATCTCGACCACCGTATGCTCATCCGTCAACTGGATCAAATCCTTATCTCCGCTAACAATTGTCACATCAAAAGAATCCTTCTCAGCCAAACGGCCCAGAGTCCCGATGATATCATCTGCCTCATACTGGGGCAACTCGTAGTGTCGAATTCCAAGGTGGTCTAACAACTCACGAATGAAGGGAAATTGCTCACGAAACTCATCTGGAGTTTTAGCACGGCCACCCTTGTAGTCTGCATACATCTCTGTTCGGAAAGTCGTCTTGCCTGCATCAAAAGCTACCAAAACATGGCTGGGTTCAACTCGCTCCAAGACATGATTTAACATGAGTTGAAAGCCATAGATTGCATTGGTATGAAGACCATTAGCATTTTTAAAACGATCCAGCTGCTGATAAAGCGCAAAAAAAGCTCGAAAGGCAACAGAAGATCCATCAATCAATAATAATTTTTTCTTGTCCATACACCCATTATAAAGGAAAGCGGGGAAAAATACCATCGGAAAGAATAGGCAAATGGTCGTGAAGTCCTCTTTTTTATATTCTCTCTAAATTCTAGCTCCGTTACTATCTACTCGATAGCTATCCACAGTGGTATTCACAGCTAAAGCCCCCGACGAATCAACATAATAGTGCTTGCCTGCAACCTGAAACCACTGGCTAGCTTTCATCCGACCTGATTCCTCTAAGTAATACCAAGTTCCCTTGTCTTTTACCCAGCCCGTCTGCATTTGACCTGTTGGTTTCAAGTAATACCAATGAGAGCCATCCTTAATCCAGCCAGTTGACATGGCCCCATTTTCTTTTAAATGATACCAATTGTCATTAACTTTTTTCCATCCTGTCGCCAGCTTACCATTCTCTCGGTAATACCAACTCCCTTCTTCTTTTTTCCACCCATTCTCTGTATTGCTTAACTTTTCATACTGCACATATCTTCTAGAACCACTGTAGGATAGATAGCCGAGCCACTTATATCCATCCTTTTCAAGAACTTGATCATAACTCACACTCTCACCAGCATAATAGTAGTCAATAACCTGTCCTGTACTTGACGGTTGGTCCATAATAGGTGATTTCCCCGTGAACACTATTGTCCCGCTGGACGGAAGCTCTGAGCTACGAGCATTCTCACCCGCACTATGGCTAGCAGATAAATCCCTGAAATGAATAAAACCTGTCATCGAACTAGCCTTGACTTTTCGACGGTTATACTTTTCTCGAACCCCATAATTATACTCTTCAATCTCAATCGTATCCCCCGACACATTTGATACCCAGGCCACGTGCCCATAATAACCTTCTGTCGACCAAGCAATAGCCCCAACTTCTGGCTTAGTATCCACACGGTAGCCTTCTCGCCTTGCACGATGTCCCCATTCATTCGCATTTCCGTAGGCCGGAGGAATCTCAAAGCCATTTACACTACTCAAACGAAAGGCCGCAAAAGAGGTACACTGACGAGAATACATCCGCCACTGATCGATTTCAACACTACCATTTTTGTAGTGAAGTGGATAGTCATCTCCACGCGCTACACTATCGGCTTTAACCGATTCTCCACCAAACAAAAAGGTACTCGTAACAAACAAAGTAGCCAGCCCTACACTCAACTGAGTACATCTACTCTTCCTAACTCTTGATTTAAAAAACGTCATTCATTCTCCTTAATGATATAAATTTCCGAGGTTACCCTCGTTTATACTATTCGGGAGAAAAAGAAAAAAGTGAGCAAAGCTCACTTCATTTTAAGATTCTTGGTCTAGATAGCGAATCAAGTTCTTTTCTGTCAAGATATCTGAGTAGGTGAAGGATTCAACGTAGACATTGGCTTGTTTGTCTCCTTCAACATCCCCAAATTCAACGATAAATAGAGATGGATAAACCTCAATTAGCTTACCCAATCTATTTTTTTGGCGCTTACGACCATTCTCCAAAGTCATTTCAACGACTTGTCCCTCATGTGCCTTGATCTCTTCTTTGATTTTTTTCATCTTGGCTACATCTGTAAATGCATCTGACATTTTATGCCTCCCTCTTTGAGATACTTGAAAATTTATTGTATTCTTTTTGGAAAATCAATTCCACCGTTCCACGAGCTCCACTACGGTTTTTCTCGATGATAACCTCTACCTTGTTATTTGGAATTCCTTCCTCTTCTTCACCTGCACGATCATAGTAGTCGTCACGGTACAGAAAGGCTACGATATCCGCATCCTGCTCGATAGAACCCGATTCACGAATATCAGACAAGACTGGCCTCTTATCCTGACGCTGTTCCACTCCACGAGATAGCTGACTAAGAGCAATGACTGGAACCTTTAATTCCTTGGCTAGAATTTTCAACTGACGAGAAATTTCAGAGACTTCTTGTTGGCGGTTCTCACGACCAGTACCTGTGATAAGCTGTAGGTAGTCGATCAAAATCAAGCCTAGATTGCCTGTTTCTTGAGCCAGTTTACGTGAGCGAGAGCGAATTTCCGTGATCCGAATCCCTGGCGTATCATCAATATAGATACTCGCGTTGGCTAGATTCCCTTGAGCAATGGTATATTTTTGCCACTCCTCATCAGTCAATTGACCAGTACGGATAGAATGAGACTCCACCAAACCTTCTGCTGCCAGCATACGGTCTACTAGGCTTTCTGCACCCATTTCTAGCGAAAAGATAGCAACCGTCTTGTCCAACTTAGTCCCGATGTTCTGAGCAATGTTCAAGGCAAAGGCCGTCTTACCAACCGCTGGTCGCGCCGCTAGGATAATTAACTCCTCCTCATGAAGACCTGTCGTCATATGGTCCAAATCACGGTAGCCCGTTGCAATACCTGTGATATCCGTTGTTTGTTGTGACCGAACTTCTAGGTTCCCAAAGTTGATATTTAGAATATCACGGATGTTCTTGAACCCACTACGATTGGCATTTTCGCTAACATCAATGAGCCCCTTTTCAACCTGAGCAATGATTTCATCTGCAGGCTTAGAAGCCTCATAAGCTTGGTTGACAGACTCTGTCAACTTGGAAATCAAGCGACGTAGCATAGCCTTTTCAGCTACGATTTTAGCATAATATTCTGCATTAGCTGAAGTTGGTACAGAGTTGACAATTTCAACAAGGTAAGACAAGCCACCAATATTTTGGAGATCCCCTTGACTATCCAAAATCGTCCGAACTGTCGTCGCATCAATCGCTTCCCCACGATCCGACAAATCTACCATCGCTTGGAAAATCAACCGATGAGCATACTTAAAGAAGTCACGAGAATCAATGTATTCTCGGACAAAAACGAGCTTACTCTCATCTATAAAAATAGCCCCCAAAACAGATTGTTCTGCCAAAACATCCTGAGGTTGAACTCGCAGTTCCTCTACTTCTGCCATCCGACTTTCCTTCCTTTTACAATCTTGTCAAGAAGTTGTAAACTTAACCTTCTTTTACACGAAGATTGATGACACTTGTAACATCTTGATAGATCTTCACTGGTACATCAATCAAACCTACTGCTCGAATTGGTGCTTGCACTTGAATATTGCGTTTGTCAATCTTGATACCAAATTGCTTTTGCAATTCTTCTGCAATTTTCTTGTTAGTGATGGAACCAAATGTACGGCCATCTGGTCCAACCTTTTCAACAAACTCTACAACCGTTTCTTCTGCTTCAAGCTTAGCTTTGATGGCTTTTGCTTCAGCAATCATTTCAGCATGAGCCTTTTCTTCTGATTTTTGTTTTCCACGCAACTCACCCACTGCTTGAGCAGTCGCTTCCTTGGCCAAATTCTTTTTAATCAGGAAGTTTTGAGCGTAGCCAGTTGGTACTTCCTTAATTTCGCCTTTCTTCCCTTTTCCTTTAACATCTGCTAAAAAGATTACTTTCATTCTTCTTTCTCCTTTTCCTTTAGTTCTTCCAAGATTAGTTGAGTCAATTTTTCTCCTGCTTCCGACAAACTCATATCCTCGATTTGCGCGGCAGCTAGATTAAAGTGACCTCCACCACCCAGCTCTTCCATAATGCGTTGCACATTGATTTTACTACGACTTCGAGCCGAGATGGAGATAAATCCTTGTGTATTTTTTGCCAGAACGAAACTAGCCTCAATACCAGACATAGCCAACATAGCATCAGCAGCCTTACTGATAACAACTGTGTCATAAGACATTGAGTCCTTAGCTTGGGCAATCAAGATATCTGAACCCAACTTACGACCTTGTAAAATGAGTTCATTTACCTCACGGTACTCTTCAAAATCTGTCGCAGCAATCTCCTGGATAGCAATACTGTCACTTCCCCGTGTTCTCAGATAGCTAGCCACATCAAAGGTTCGGCTCGTCACGCGAGATGTGAAATTCTTGGTATCCAGCATCATACCAGCCATCAAAACACTGGCCTGCATACGACTCAAACGATTCTTCTTAGAATTTTGGAACTGAATCAATTCTGTGACCAACTCACTGGCACTACTTGCTCCACTTTCAATATAGGTGATGACTGCATTCTCAGGGAAATCCTGATCACGTCTATGATGGTCAATAACAATGGTTTGAGTGAACAAATTATAAAAATCTTTTGACAAGGTCAAAGCCGTCTTGGAATGATCCACCAGAATCAATAATGAACGGTTTGTAACTAACTTCATCGCATCTGTAAGAGATAAAAGTTTCGTGACATCTTCCTTCTTCAAGAACTGAATAGCACGTTTGATATCTGCTGGCATATGGTCTGCATCATAGACAGCATAACTGTTCTCAATAATATTACTTGCAAACAACTGCATACCAACAGCAGAGCCCAAAGCATCCATATCTAGATTTTTATGACCGACTACAAAAACTTGGTCAACACTTCGAATCTTATCAGAAATGGCTGTCATCATGGCTCTCGTACGTGTACGAGTACGTTTGATAGATGCAGCAGTTCCTCCACCAAAGTAGACTGGACTCTTGGTTTCGTTATTTTCCTTGACCACCACCTGGTCACCACCGCGAACTTCTGCTAAGTTCAAGTTGAGCAAGGCAATTTTCCCTATCTCTTCATGGTTTCCATCACCATAAGAAAATCCCATACTTAAAGTTAGGGCCAGTTGCCTCTGTTTTGACTCTTCTCGGAAACTATCAATAACAGAGAATTTATCATTCATCAATTCCTCTAGTACCGTGTAATCTGTGAATACATAAAAACGATCCATCCCCACACGGCGAGAAAACATAGCATACTTACTAGCAAATTCTGAAACAAAATTGGCTACAAAACTATTGATATGACTGATATCAGAGTCAGATGTCGCATCCTCCAAATCATCATAGTTATCTACCGAGATGACTCCAATGACTGGACGGCTAGTTACCAATTCGACAGTTGCTTCGTACTCCCCAGAAACATCAAAGAAATACAAGACACCCGAAGCCTTGTCCATATGAACAGCATATCGTGTTTCGCCCAAGGTAGCATACGAACCAGGATTCCCAACAGAAGCCTTGATGATGGTTTGAATTAATTCAACATCAATTTCGCCTTCTTCAGTAGTTAAAATCAGCTCAGCATAGGGATTGAACCATTCCACTTCTCCGCTTGATAAGTCTAATTTCAGGACTCCCACCGGCATTTGATCAAGCAAAGCACTCAAGCTATTTTCGGCTTGGTGATTTACATATTGGATTTGTTCAATTTCGCTCTTTTCATACTGTTTTTTTTGCCAAACGAATAAAAGCAAATAAAGCAGTACAAATAAAAACAAAACAGTGATTGTTACAGCAAGATTATGTGAAAAAATAATCAGCAAAGTTAAGATTCCGAAAGTTGCAAGTCCTAGCAAGACCGCAGAAAACGGGATTAAATTATTTTTTTTCATTCTAAACCTCTTGCGCATTATTATATCACAAAAACCCTTAAAAAGCGACCTTTTAAAAGATGCAAGCCCTTCTTTCATGATTGATTTCTTCTAACCTCGGACACAAAAAGAGGAGGGAATCATCACCCTCCTACCCACGTATTCAGATCACTAACACCTAACGTTCCACGATAAGGGCAGTCCCCATCCCTCCTCCAATACAGAGAGTTGCTAACCCAGTTTTAGCATCACGTTTCATCATCTCATGTAGCAGCGTTACTAGGATACGGCAACCGGAAGCCCCAATTGGGTGACCAAGAGCAATGGCGCCACCATTGACGTTGACAATATCTGTGTTGAAACCAAGTGTTTTACCAACTGCACAAGCCTGGGCAGCAAAGGCTTCATTTGACTCAATCAAGTCGAGATCTTCAACTGTCAAATTGCCTTTTTCAAGAGCCTTGCGAGTCGCATATATCGGTCCACATCCCATCATCTTAGGATCCAAACCTGCACTTCCATACGAACGAATGCGGGCAATCACTGAAAGTCCTAATTCTTCAGCTTTTTCAGAACTCATGATTAAGACAGCTGCTGCCCCGTCATTGATTCCTGAAGCATTTCCCGCTGTGACCGAACCGTCTTTTTTGAAAACAGAACCTAGCTTAGACAAACTCTCTAAGCTAGCATCTTTTCTAGGATATTCATCTGTATCAAAAATGATAGGATCGCCTTTGCGTTGAGGAATGACAACTGGCACAATCTCTTCTTTAAAGCGACCAGATTCTATAGCTGCAACTGCTCGTTTTTGTGATTCCAAAGCAAGCGCATCTTGATCATCCCGGCTAATACCATATTCTTCTGCCACATTCTCAGCTGTAATCCCCATATGGTATTCGTTAAAGGCATCAGACAAACCGTCCTTAAGCATGGTATCAACAACTTTCGAATCGCCCATACGACCACCCCAACGGAAACTTGGCAAAACGTATGGAGCCTGACTCATATTTTCTGCACCACCAGCTACGATAATATCTGCATCGCCACATCGAATCGCTTGAGCAGCCAACTGCACTGCCTTCAAACCGGAACCACAAACTTTGTTGATAGTAAAGGCTGGTGTAAATTCAGAAATTCCTGCGTGAATACTCATTTGACGAGCTACGTTTTGACCTAAACCTGCGCCTAGTACATTCCCCATAATCACTTCATCTACTAGCTCTGGTTTGACATTGGCTTTTTCCAAAGCACTCTTAATAACCAAAGCTCCCAAATCAACAGCTGAAACATTCTTCAAACTTCCTCCAAAGGAGCCTATTGGAGTTCGCACTGCCGAAACAATCACCACGTCTTTCATAACTGTCCCCATTTATACCTTTTATAATGATGCAATACAAAAGTGGTTTACACCAGTGTAAACCACTTTGAAAATTCTATTTTATGCTTCTTTCACTTCTAACAAACCAACTTCACCATCTTCACGGCGATACAAAACATTTGTTGTTTGATCTTCTACATCTACATAGATAAAGAAATCATGTCCCAACAAATCCATTTGAAGAAGGGCTTCTTCTAAATCCATTGGCTTCAAATCAATTTGTTTTGAACGAACGACTTTTGGTTGCACAACATTTGCATCTTCAACTAGAGCATCTGTAAAGAGTTGACTTGTCGCAACTTTATTTTTATTCTTACGTTCGATTTTAGTTTTATTTTTACGAATCTGACGTTCAATTTTATCTGTTACAAGATCGATAGAACCATACATATCTTGAGAAATATCTTCAGCACGAAGAGTGATAGATCCAAGCGGAATTGTTACTTCAACCTTTGCTGTTTTTTCACGGTAAACTTTCAAGTTCACACGTGCATCCAACTCCTGCTCAGGTTGAAAATACTTTTCAATCTTTTCGAGTTTAGAAACTACATAATCACGAATTGCTTCTGTTACTTCTAGGTTTTCACCACGGATACTATATTTAATCATATAAGTACCTTCTTTCTAAACATTTTTGTTTTTCTAACTATATTATAACGCTTTCATTTTCATTTTGCAAATTTTTTCCTCATCTTACAAGGGAAAAAGTTTTAACTTCCAAAGCACCTGCTTCTTCCAAAAGTCGTTTCACACGATTCACAGTTGCCCCTGTTGTATAGATGTCATCAATCAGCAAAATCTTGTTGGGAAGTGAGATTCCATCTTTAATAAAAAATGGAATTTCAGTAGCTAACCTTTCCAAACGGCTTTTAGAAGAACTAGCGCTCTCTTCTCTTTTTCCTAATATATCTTTAAAAGAAAAGCCTGCTACTTCGACCAAACCCTCAACTTGGTTAAAACCCCTCTCAAGCAATCTTTCAGGACTTAGGGGAATTACAACAAATTGATAACCTCTATACTTTTTCAGTTCTTCAGCAAGAACGGAAGCAAAAACTTTTCTAAGCAAAAAATCACCATCAAACTTATATTGACTGAAAAAGTCTTTCATAGCTTGATTATAGGTAAAGATTGCTTTATGATCAACTTCAATCCCATCTTTACACCAAGATTTACAATCTTGACACTGAGTTGACATGCCTGTTTTCATACAGTTTGGGCAATAATTCTCACCAATATTCTCAAAACTCGTAGCACAAGCTGAGCATAGATAACTGCAGTCGTGCTTCAAAAGGAAGAGCCTACTAAAAGTTAACTCCCCCTTTGTAGTCTGGCCACATAGTAAACAGTTCATAATCCCGCCTCCTTGTTCATCTGCTTGATTTCATTGATTGCCTTCTTGATGGAAGCATTTAATCCATCATGAAAGAAGAGCAACTCACCAGTCGGTCTGTCCATACTACGCCCAACTCGACCACCAATCTGAATCAAGCTAGACTTGGTAAAGAGACGATGATTAGCTTCTACTACGAAAACATCTACACAAGGGAAGGTAACTCCGCGTTCCAATATTGTCGTACTAATCAGTATCGTCAACTCTCCATCTCGAAAAGCTTGTACTTGCTCTAATCGATTTTCTGTGACAGAAGACACAAAACCAATTTTCTCATCTGGGAAATACACCTGTAGTGTTTCTTTTAGTTTTTCGCCTTTCTTAATCTCTGATGTAAAAATTAGCAATGGATAACCTGTTCTTCTCTGTTTCTCAATGTAGGTCTTTAACTTGGATGACAACTGACTTTTCTCTAAACAGCGATTAAAATCCGATAACCAGACTGGTTTAGGAATAATCAAAGGATTTCCATGAAACCGTCTCGGCAAGCTTAATCGTTTTAATTCTCCTGTGCGAACCTTTCTATCTAACTCATCTGTAGAGGTTGCTGTAAGGAATATCCTCAATCCATCCTCCTTTACACTATTCTTTACAGCATAGTAAAGCATAGTGTTGTCAACATAAGGAAAGGCATCTACCTCATCCACTATCAACAAATCAAAAGCATGATAAAATTTTAATAACTGATGAGTTGTTGCAATTACTAAGGGAGTTCGAAAATAGGGCTCTGATTCGCCATGGAGTAGCGCTATATCGCAAGCAAAGTCATTCTGCAGTCGCTTATACAGTTCTAAACATACATCAATTCGAGGACTGGCCAAACAAACTGCACCACCATCATCAATCACTTTGGCCACAACTTGATAAATCATCTCTGTCTTTCCAGCTCCTGTCACAGCATGAACTAAAGTCGGTTCTTTCTTTTCGACTGCTCGAATCAACCCCTCTGATACCTTTTCCTGAAAAGGGGTTAACTGACCACGCCATTTGAGAACATCTTGCTTAGGAAAATCCTCCTGCGGAAAATAGTATAAAGCTTGATCACTCCTGACTCGCTTCATCAATAAGCATTCCCGACAATAGTAGGCGCCAATAGGCAAATACCATTCTTCTAGAATCAAACTATTACAACGTTGACAAAACAGTTTCCCCTTCTCTTTTCTCATTGCTGGCAGTTTCACTGCTTCCTGTCGTTCTTCTTCAGTTAATTCTTTCTCAGTAAACAAGCGACTGAGGTAATTTGGATTTACTTTCATACTTTAATATTCGTAAAAATCTAGCACTTTAGATATTTTTTTAGTACAATTAAATCATGGAATTTAGAACAATTAAAGAGGATGGGCAGGTCCAAGAAGAAATCAAAAAATCCCGATTTATCTGTCATGTCAAGCGTGTTTATAGCGAAGAAGAGGCTCGTGACTTCATTACTACCATCAAAAAAGAACACTATAAAGCCACCCATAACTGCTCTGCTTTTATTGTAGGGGAACGCAGTGAAATCAAACGTACGAGTGATGATGGTGAACCTAGTGGTACTGCTGGAGTTCCTATGCTGAGCGTCTTAGAAAATCATAATCTAACCAATCTCTGTGTGGTAGTGACCCGCTACTTTGGTGGAATTAAGTTAGGTGCTGGTGGTTTGATTCGTGCTTATGCAGGTAGTGTGGCCTTGGCTGTCAAAGAAATAGGCATTATTGAAATCAAAGAGCAAGCTGGCATAGCCATTCAGATGTCTTACGCTCAATACCAAGAGTATGGTAATTTCCTTAAAGAACATAATCTCATGGAACTCAAGACAAACTTTACAGATCAAATCGATACCATAATTTATGTTGATAAGGAAGAGAAAGAAAATATCAAGTCTGCTCTTGTAGAGTTTTTCAATGGAAAGGTTACTTTAACAGATCAAGGTTTACGAGAAATTGAAGTTCCTGTAAACTTAGTGTAAACAAAGGAGAAATACATGGCGTTTGGGAAATTTATTCAAGGACTGGCTGGTAACTTCAGCGAGCAAAGCAAAGAAGCTCTTATCAAAGAATATGGTCAATACCTACTAGAGAATGAAGAAATCCAAAGTGGATATAAGCTCATTCGTGACGCAATCATCTTTACAAATATTCGTATCATCTTTACAGATAACCAAGGCGCTACTGGTCGCAAGATGTCTGTTAAGTCACTCTTTTTGATGAACATTGTCAACGTTGAAATGGAAACTGCGGGAGCAGGTATAGACGATAGTGAGATTACAATCACTTATTTAGAAAATATCTTTTTAAAAGCACACAATGAGCACCTGAGTTTCCATAAATTTGAATTCCCTAAAAAAACGGACATCCTTCCACTTTACACCTATTTATTAGAATTGGCTTATCACAATCGATTAAAAATTAATGGCTTAGACCTTTGATATAAAAAAATCCTATCACTTTGATAGGATTTCTATATTTTACAAATAGCCTATAGCGCGTTATACTAGTATCATCTTATACAAAGAGGTATATCTATGGCTATTTATAACAATATCACTGAACTTATTGGACAAACACCAATTGTTAGACTTAACAACATTGTTCCAGAGGGTGCTGCAGACGTCTATGTTAAACTAGAAGCTTTTAACCCTGGATCGTCAGTAAAAGACCGCATTGCCCTTAGCATGATTGAAAAAGCGGAACAAGATGGTATTCTAAAACCGAGTGCTACCATTGTTGAAGCAACGAGTGGAAACACTGGTATCGGTCTTTCATGGGTTGGTGCCGCTAAAGGATATAAAGTTGTTATCGTCATGCCTGAAACGATGAGTGTGGAACGACGCAAGATTATCCAAGCCTATGGTGCTGAACTCGTCCTTACTCCTGGTAGCGAAGGAATGAAAGGGGCTATTGCCAAAGCTCAGGAAATCGCCACTGAACGTGACGGCTTCCTTCCACTCCAATTTAATAATCCCGCTAATCCTGAAGTACACGAAAGAACAACAGGAGCTGAAATACTAGCTGCTTTCGGTTCTGATGGACTAGATGCCTTTGTGGGTGGTGTTGGTACTGGTGGAACGATTTCAGGTGTTTCTCATGCTCTTAAAGCTGCTAATCCAGATATCAAAGTATATGCTGTTGAAGCAGATGAATCTGCTATCCTCTCAGGTGAAAAACCAGGACCTCACAAAATTCAAGGTATCTCAGCTGGATTTATTCCTGAAACACTTGATACAAAAGCCTATGATGGTATCGTCCGCGTAACGTCAGATGATGCTCTAGCGCTTGGCCGTGAAATTGGTGGAAAAGAAGGCTTCCTTGTTGGGATTTCTTCAGCTGCAGCGATTTACGGGGCAATTGAGGTTGCCAAGAAATTAGGTACAGGTAAGAAAGTCCTTGCTTTAGCACCAGATAACGGCGAACGTTATTTGTCTACAGCACTCTATGAATTTGAAGTGTAGCCTCCTAAATGCACTTAGCCCTTATTAAAGGGCTTTTTGTTTACTCATACAGAATCTACTCTCTAGACCAAAAGAAAAAGGAAGCAATTTGCTTCCTTTTCTATTAGTTATTCAAGGCTGCTGCCATTGTAGCTGCAACTTCTGCTTCAAAGTCGTTTGCAGCTTTCTCGATACCTTCACCAACTTCAAAGCGAGCGAACTCAACTACTGAAGCATTTACTGATTCAAGGTAAGCTTCAACTGTCTTGCTGTCATCCATGATGTATACTTGTGCAAGAAGTGTGTATGCTTGGTCAACTTTAGTGTTGTCAAGCATGAAGCGGTCCATTTTACCTGGGATGATTTTGTCCCAGATTTTTTCTGGTTTGCCTTCTGCAGCCAACTCAGCTTTGATATCAGCTTCAGCTTGAGCAATCACTTCATCAGTCAATTGTGCTTTCGATCCATACTTCAAGTGTGGAAGAGCTGGTTTACCAACCATTGCACGGCTTTCGTTATCTTGGTCGATTACGTGGTTCAATTGTGCCAACTCATCTTTAACGAATTGCTCATCCAATTCTTTGTAAGAAAGAACTGTTGGTTTCATCGCAGCAATGTGCATTGAGATTTGTTTAGCAAGCGCTTCGTCTCCACCTTCAATAACAGAGATAACACCGATACGTCCACCATTGTGTTGGTATGCTCCGAAGTGTTGTGCATCTGTTTTTTCAAGCAAAGCAAAACGACGGAATGAGATTTTTTCACCGATTGTAGCTGTTGCAGATACATATGCAGCTTCAAGAGTTTCACCTGAAGGCATTGTCAAAGCAAGAGCTTCTTCGTTGTTCGCTGGTTTTCCTTCAGCAATTACTTTAGCTGTTGCGTTTACCAAGTCAACGAATTGAGCGTTTTTCGCAACGAAGTCAGTTTCGGCATTTACTTCAACTACTGCTGCAACGTTACCGTTAACAAATACACCAGTCAAACCTTCAGCTGCAACACGGTCAGCTTTCTTAGCTGCCTTCGCCATACCTTTTTCGCGAAGCAATTCGATCGCTTTTTCGATATCACCGTCTGTTTCTACAAGCGCTTTTTTAGCGTCCATAACACCGGCACCAGATTTTTCACGCAACTCTTTTACAAGTTTAGCTGTAATTTCTGCCATTTTGATTCTCCTATATTTTTTAAAAATAGGAGAGCTGGGCTAGGCCCCGCCCTCCTAGGTAATTACTATTTATATGAATTAAGCGTTGTCGCCTTCTACAACTTCAACGATTTCTTCGATTGAGTCAGCTTGAGCTTCTGAAGCTGCAAATTCTTCTTCAACTGCTGCTGCATCTTCACCTTGACGTCCTTCGATGATAGCGTCAGCCAATTTAGCTGTGATCAATTTAACAGCGCGGATAGCGTCATCGTTAGCTGGGATGATTACATCGATATCGTCTGGATCAGTGTTTGTGTCAACCATCGCTACAACTGGGATACCCAATTTTTTAGCTTCTTTAACAGCGATTTGTTCTTTATGTGGGTCAACTACGTACATTACATCAGGGATACGAGGCATGTCTTCGATACCACCCAAGAATTTTTCAAGACGTGCACGTTGTTTGTTAAGAAGTGCAACTTCTTTCTTAGGAAGAACGTCGAAGATCCCTTCTTCTTCCATACGTTTGATTTCTTTCAAACGAGCAATACGTTTTTGGATAGTTCCCCAGTTAGTAAGAGTTCCACCCAACCAACGGTGGTTGATGTAGTATTGACCTGAACGTTCTGCTTCTTCTTTAACAGCGTCAGCAGCTTGTTTTTTAGTACCAACAAACAATACAACTGCATCGTTAGCTGCCGCATCACGCATAAAGTCGTATGCTTGGTCAGCGTATTTTACAGTTTGTTGCAAGTCGATAACGTGGATTCCGTTACGCTCAGTGAAGATGTACTTAGCCATCTTAGGGTTCCAGCGACGAGTTTGGTGACCAAAGTGTACACCAGCCTCAAGAAGTTGTTTCATTGAAATTACTGCCATGAGTATTTCTCCTTTTTGTTTTTTTCCTCTCCTCGACTTCAACTTGCAAAACGACCCGAGGGCAACAGTTTCACAATTCATCAAGAATGAGTATTATCGTTTACACGACAAGTTTCATTCTACCACATTTTAGCGATATTTTCAAGTGGTTTTGATAGATTTCGGCCTTGCTTTCGATAAAAAATAATAAAAGAGACTCACATCGAGCCTCTTCGTTTCATTCATTAGTTTGGATAGATGTATGTAACGTAACCTTCAGAAGTTGTAGTTGGGTTGAACCATCCACGTTTGTTACCGATTGTACGATCTCCACCATAGTTTGATTCTGATACTTGAATGCTAGTTGATGATGAAACTGCTGTAACAACCGCTACGTGTCCATATCCACCGTCATTCCAACATGCAATCGCACCAACTTGTGGAGTTGATCCAGTACGGAATCCTGCAGCTGCTGCACTTGTAGCCCACTGCGCTCCATTACCCCAGTAATCTCCAGCCCAAGGTGCTAATGTTTTAGCTCCCCAAGTACATTCACCAGTTGGATAACTTGAAGCATTTGTACTGTATGTTGGACGCTGTCTTGTTGGAGTTGGTGCAGGTGCCGGAGTGTAGCTTGAATCATCATCTGATGAAGAGCTTGAAGTTGCTTGCACTTGATCTGAAAGTGTTGTATTCCCAGAAGCAACAACCGATTGTTGTTGGCTTGTTTGACGTGCTTTATATGCCGCTTCTGCTTCAGCTGCCGCTTTCGCTTCTGCCTCTGCTGCAGCTTTTTGTTCCAACAAAGTAGCTTTATCGCTTTCTGCAGTAGCTTTCTCTGCAGCAAGGTTTAACTCAGCAACTTTCAACTCTGCTTGTTTTGTTGTCAATGCTTGTGCATCGTCAGCAAGCGTTTGTTGGTTCGCAATTACAGTGTTGATTGCTTCATTATTTGCAACCTGTTTTTCAGCGATAGATTTCTTATCAGCTTTCTGTTGTTCCAACATTTTGTTGTTAGCTGATACAATCTCGCTCATTGCTGCCACACGTGAAATAGCTTCCGTAATTGATTTTGAGTTTACAATTGTATTGATATAGCTAGTTGCAGCACCGTTTGTTTGTGCGCTACGTGCTTGTTTTTCCAAAGATTCATTACGAGCAACAATGTTCTTAGAGAGCTCTGTAATTTCTCCTTCAAGTTTTTTAGATTCAGCTTGTAGAGTTTCATTCTCAGCTTCCAAGTTCGTTTGTTGAGTTTGGATAGCTGTAACTTGCGTTTGGATTTCATCTACTTGTTTTTGAGCTTCTTTTTGTTGAGATGTCAAATTACTAATCTTACTATCTTGAGCAGCAATCTTTTCATCAGTTGTTTCAGCGTGGACAGTTGTCAATACCGCCGCTTGTGAAACCAATACTGTACTTAACAAAAGTGACGCTAAGATTTTTTTCTTCATATTGTGTAGATACTCCTTCTATTTAAGACATTACTAGTATACCAAAAAAAGACATAATAAATATTACGCCTTTGTTACATTTTTATTTCTTTCTTATAGATAACATTTTTCAAAAATATATTGGAAAATAAGCATCCATAAAAAGTTTAAAATCATTGATGGGACAAGGCTGTAGACGATGAAAACTGGCATCGATTCTACTGTCAATCCCATAGCAAGAGCAAGGAGGTAGCTCCCCATATCAAATAGGAAACTCATCACAACTATTGTTAACATTCTTGTCCAACGGTTCATCAAAATTACACTATTAAACTTGTGGAGCGAAGCTCCTATCAAGATAAATAGAAGTGTTGCAATTCCTATCAAGTGGAAAAAATAGATATCGTACACTAAACCCACTATACCGCAATAAGCTAGATAGAGATATTCTGAAACCTCAATTGTCTCAAACAAGAGAAATAAAAACAGAAAATGACTTGCTAAATGAAAGTGAGGGAAGAAGGATCCCGCTAATTGTCCAATATGTGCATCAATTAGTACAACAAAAGGGAGTAAAAAGAAAATACCAATTTGTTTTAACAGTCTCATTGCTAATTCCCCACTAACTCAACCACATGAAGATTTTTGGTGTCAGCACTTAACTTTACTGTTACTTCCTTTGTTAGATAATCACTGCTGTGTGTTGTAGCAACAACCTCTCCAACAGGAATATCCTTAACATTAAAGTTTCCGAGCCCCCCTGTAGTCACCTTGTCTCCTGCGCTAATGTCACTGTTACTATTTAATTGGCTAATTTTAAGCAGTTCTGACTCCTTATCATAACCAACGATAATCCCGTAAATTTCAGTAGAACCATGCAGGATTTTAACAGAAATTTTGTCTGAATTTTCGGTGTTTGTCAATAGGTTGATCGTTGTTGAATGATCCTCCACCTTTGAAACACTACCAATCAAACCCCCATTTGCAATGGCCAACATATTTTCAGAAGCTCCTTTTGAACTTCCCGCATCAATTGTTAACTCTTGTTTCCAAGATACTGGAGCTCGCATAATCACATCTGCTGCAATGGTTTTTGTAGCCTGCAATTTTGACTTCATATCCAGCAACTGACGTAATTGTTCATTTTCATTTTTTAAACTTTCTGATTGATTAGACTCCACCTCTAGTTGATAAAGCTGTTTTTTTAGACTTTCGTTTTCATTGTAAGTCTGCGTCAAATGTCCCAAATCTGATTTGAAAGTATCAAACCACTGAAAGGGTTTTTGAACAATTCTATCTACCAAGGAAATCCCATCTCCTAGTTTCGTCACAATAGCGCTTGAATAGGTTGTCACTAATAGTACAGAAACTGCCAGAACTGTGACAAAAACGATGATTAGATATTTTGATTTTTTAAAACGGTTCATATTCCTACCTTTATACTAAAAACCTGCTACTGTGAGCTTCTTATCAATCCTACAAACCTGCTAAGATTTTAAGAAAAATAAGAAACATCCCAGTACCAAAATCACAAGAATTGCCAGTGTATCCTTTTGACTCCATCTCAACTGTCTATACTGACTTCTACCCTTTCCTCCCTGATAACCACGCGCTTCCATGGCTATTGCCAATGAATCTGCACGCTTTAAGCTCGTCGCAAAAAGAGGAATTAAAATTGGAATCATAGCCTTTACTTTTTGAACGATGCTACCTTCGCCAAAGTCAACTCCACGAGCTTTTTGAGCATTCATAATTCTCGTCGTATCATCCATCAAGGTTGGAACAAAACGCAAACTCATTGATAACATGAGACCAATTTCATGAACGGGAACTTTCACGCGTTTCAGCGGTGCTAAAAGAGCTTCAACTGCAGCTGCCAGACTCAAAGGCATGGTCGTTAAGGTTAGCAAGGTTGAAAAGAAAATAATCAACACAAAACGACAGAAAATGATTCCTGCTTGTTGCAAAGCATAATCCGTTATTTTTATAAAAGAAAACTCAAATAGGACATTTCCACTTGAAATGAAAAAGAGCTGAAAAAGAGTCGTAAAAGCAATCAGGAAGAACATGGATTTTAATCCCTGAACGAAAAATGAGAGGGAAACGCCTGACAAAGCGATAAATATACCTGTCGCTACAAACAGAATGAGATTGGTGAGAGGATTATTGGCCCAAAATACAATCAAAATCAGCAGGATCATGGCAAGCAATTTACTACGTGGATCCAAGCGATGAATGATGGAATCCCCCGGTATATAACGCCCTAAAATCATACTATCCATTTAGCGACTCCTTAAACTCCTCTATCTTGATTGGCAGTTTTTTAAAAGCTACACCTCTATCTGCCAAACGTTTACAAAAGGCTGTGATTTTAGGCACACCTAACTGTACCTTTTCCATAGAGGCTACATCTTGAAAGACATCACTTGGTTTGCCACTTTTGACCAAACGCCCCTTTTCCATAACATAAACCTGATCAGCATATGCAGCTACATCATCCATCAAATGCGTTACCAGAACGATTGTCATTCCAGAAAGGTGGAGTTTTTTAAACAAGGTCATCAATTCTTTTCTGCCCAGAGGATCTAGCCCTGCTGTCGGCTCATCCAAAACTAAGACAGTTGGCTCCATGGCTAGCATACCTGCTATAGCTACACGTCTCATCTGACCTCCCGAAAGTTCAAAGGGACTGCGCTCAAAGAGTGACTCATCGATGCCTACCAATGCTAACTTTTCACGCGCAATTTTCTTGGTCTCTTCCTCAGAAACTCCAAAATTTTGCGGTCCAAATGCAACATCTTTCAAAACAGTCTCTTCGAAAATCTGATTTTCAGCAAATTGAAAAACTAGACCGACTTGCTTTCGAATCTGTCGAATTTCTTTATTTGTTGATGTAGGGGTAATGACGGTATCGAAAACTCGAACAGAACCCTTACTTGGAACCAATAGGCCATTTAAAAGCTGTAAGATCGTCGATTTCCCACTACCTGTATGTCCTACCAAAGCTGTATAGGAGCCGTCCTCAATCGTCAAGGAAACATCAGTCAAGGCTGACGAAGATAGGGGAGTCCCCTCTTGATAGGTAAAGCTCACATTTTCTAGAGTAATTCCCATAACTTGTCCTCTAGCTCTCCTTCCGTCAAATAGCCATCCAGCAACTGATAGCCTGTCTCCCTCAAAGATTCCCTCAATTGATTCGTAAAGGGATCATCTAAGCCTATCTGGTCAAGGTCATCCCGAGAAAAAAGTTCTCTGGGGCTACTGGTTGACTCCACTTGGCCTTTTTTCATGACCAAGACACGGTCGCTCATCGCAACTTCTTCCAAGTCATGCGTAATGGAGATAACTGTCATCTGATAGTCTTTTCGAATCTCTTGAACTGTCTGAATCAGTTCTCTGCGCCCCTCAGGATCCAACATACTTGTAGCCTCATCCAGAATCAAAATAGCAGGTCTCAAGGCAACGACTCCTGCAATAGCCACCCGTTGTTTTTGTCCACCAGATAAACGAGCTGGTTCTCTCTTCTTAAAGTCCAGCATACCTACTAACTCCAAAGATTCAGCCACTCTCTTCTTCATTTCTTCACGAGGAAGTCCCTGATTTTCTAGGCCAAAGGCAACATCATCTTCAACAGTTGCCCCTACAAATTGATTGTCTGGATTTTGAAAAACCATACCAATTTGACGTCGCAAGTCCCAAACATTTTCAGAGGACAGCAATTGGCCATCTATCCAGATTTCTCCAGACTCTGCTTCAAGCAAGCCATCAATCAAACGGATAGTTGTCGATTTTCCACTCCCATTATGACCTACAATCGAAAGCCATTCTCCCCGTTTCACGTGAAACGAGACATTATTAACATCATAATGATCCTGGTCTTCCTTGTAACGAAAAGACAGATCTTTTACTTCAATAATCGATTTCATTTCGAACCAAATGTCCCTTTGAATACATGAGCGCTACCCTTGAAATAATCATAACCAGAGTAGATAGTGAAAAACAAAGCGATATAAAGCAACAGCTGACCAATTAAATTCCAATGTAAGAGCAAAAAGATAATGGCAAACATCTGACTAAAGGTCTTGATTTTCCCTGGCATCGCTGCTGCTAGAACTGTCCCTCCCGTCTCAACAAGCAACAAACGCAAGCCTGTCACCGCAAGTTCACGACAGATGATAATAGCAACAACCCAAGCTGGAGCCATACCTAACTCAATCAACATGATAAAAGCTGACATAACCAACAGCTTATCGGCCATCGGATCAGCAAACTTTCCAAAGTTGCTGACTACATTCCATTTACGAGCAAGGTAACCATCAAGATAATCCGTTATACTAGCAACTGCAAAGATGATCGCTGCCAGCAAATGACTGCCTTGTGAATGGCCCAAAGTCAAAATAAGAATAAAGAGAGGTATAAAGAGAATTCTACCAATAGTTAATACATTAGGAATTTGTTCTTTTTTCATTGATTTTTCCTTAATCTGTAGTAAATGTCAGTGTCACAGTTCCAGTCTGAGTTGTCAGCTTCGAGGTGTCAATCGTTTGATTGTCCACAGTCACAGTAACTCCCTTCACTACACCTAAAGTAATGGTAACGGGGTTCTTAGTTGAAACTGTTGTTTTTGCATTCTTATTGTCTGCGGATAGTGTCACACCACCCTCCAGCTCACTTCCTGAAACACTTACCCAACTAGTTGCATCTGATACTGCCAGTTGAACAGTAGCGATTTCCTTACTCGTTTTATACCGAGCTTCAATGCGGTTTCCTTCGCCTGACACTGTAATAGTTGATTCCGTAGTAGAAGACGAGCTAGACGTCTGACTACTAGAAGATGAACTAGATGAGGTTGTGGAACTAGTTGAACTCACAACACTATAATTAGCTGAAGAAGGACTTGGCTGAGTTTGGATGTAGTTCCAAACATAGTAAGTGACAAAAATTAAAATTGACAAAGCAAATAGAACGAAATAAAACAAGGGGAGATAAGACGTTTTTTTCTTATTTGATCGTCTGCGACCAGACAAGTCTTCTTCATCGACATCTACCTCTTCATAAGTAATCATACTACCTGAATCATATGCATCCAAAACAATTCTTTCATCTAACTCTACTGCCCAGGCATATTTTCTTAAAAAAGAACGAGCATAGAAGGTACTAGGAAGTTGATCAAAATCATCTGCCTCCATAGCTTCTAGAAAATGCAACTGAATTTCAGTTTTTTCCTGCAATTCTTCTAAACTCAATCCCTGATTAATTCTAGCTAAACGTAGAACCTCGCCAATTGTTTTTTTTCTCATACGTACCATTCCTTCTTTCTAGTATTAGTCATCTTTTAAGCTGGAAAGATTGTAAAATCAACTAGATCACCATTATCAATCAAACGATGTCCAGCTTCTAGAACATCCTCCAAAGTAATTTCCTGTAAAATTTTCGGAAAATCAAAAATTGTTTCTCCGCGATCCATCGGATCGTATTGAGTTGCAATAAATTCCAAAGAGTTCATGCTACTGAAAAATTCCCCAAACATCTCACTCTTAACAAGATCTAAATGTTCCTCTGTAATATCCGCATCACTACTAAACTGACGAATCGCTTTACGAAATTGATTCGACAGAGAAACAGGCTCTTTGGTGTCCATTGTCAATATCACAAAATGAAAGCGACTGTTGACTTCAACCTCAAGTGACAATGACGCATCTAACTTCCCAGTCTCATATAACCTTTGAAAACGATCAGAAGTCCAACCAAACATCATCGTAAATAGTAATTTCAATAAAATATTGTAACGATAAGACTCAGCTTCTGTTATTTGCCCATTACCTCTAATTGCAACAGCAAGTTTGGGTGAAGAAACTTCCATCCGAAGACTATCTGTTTGCTTCACAGGCTGTAAGGGTAGTTTCTCTTTTGTAACTGTAAACTGTTCTAGAGTCTTCTTTTCCTTTTTCGAAAAGTATTCCTCAACAACTTTTACATCAATATTTCCAACCAAAAACAGTGACATGTTGACAGGTTTGTAAAAGTCTGTAAAATTCTCTTTTAAATTTGAAACTTGAATCTCAGAAATTGATTTTTCACTTCCAACTATATCTGTCGCTAAAGGAGTATCAGGATAAAGGTTGGCTAATGTTGCAAAAAACAAACGTGAGTCTAGATCATCTTGGTACATTTCTCGTTCTTGCTGGATAATATCCTGTTCCCTCAAAACAGACTCTTCAGTAAAATGAACATCTCCGACTAACTCATCTAGTAAATCTAAATTCTCTAATAGATGGTCAATTGTTGAAAAAAGATAGCTGGTCTTAATAAAGCTTGTAAAGGCATTACTGTCCGCACCTAATCGAGTAAACGCAGCCATTATATCCTCAGAATTTTCTCTTTCAAACAATTTATGTTCAAGAAAATGTGCAATTCCTGCTGGATGATGACGTAAACCTTTTTCCAAGCTTGTATAAGTTGCATCTACAGAACCAAATTGAACCGTTACAATCCCATAAACCTCATTGAAATCTTGTTTAGGAAGTAAAGAAACTGTCAACCCATTTGACAATTGTGTTTTGTAGACTGTTTCCTTTACAGCAGGATAGTATTTTTCTTCAAAAGTAACCTTTGTCATTCTACTCCTTCCATAAAGTAAATCGCTTGTAACTTCAAACTGTTGGCAACTTTACAGACAGCTTCTTTATCAACACTCTCTAATTTTGCCACCAATCGATCAATGTCAAAGCTTGATTTCCCCAATAGAGCATTCAAATAGACTCTTTCAACTAGGGTCTGTTGATTATCTTGAGCCATCAACAAAGATCGTCGAATCATCTCCTTGGTTTGTTCAAGTTCAAAATCTGTAAAGTTACCCTTTTTCAGATCTAGCAATTGATGATTCATCATTTTTCTAGCCTGATTTCGATTTTCTCTATCAATACCCGCATACATCCTTAACAGACCACTAAACAAATCCAATTGACTCGAGACTGTATAGGCTATTCCAGCATTTTCACGAACGTTTGTAAAAAGTTTCGAATGTGCAAATTCACCCAACAAACCATTCATCACAAGCATGGGCAAATGCTCATCATCACCATATTTTACAGGAGAATGATAACCCAATTCCAAAATGGATTGCCCAACATTCCTCTGAATCATTCCCTCTCGTAGGACATTCGAATAAGATTGATGGTACTGGATAGTGATGCCGTTCTCTCTAGCTGTAAAGGGTAATGACTTCAGCGATTCTGCAATTTCTACTTCATTAAAATCACCTAAGAAAAAGAAATCAATACAATCATTTTTCAGAGCATCTTGAAAGCAAGTGTAGCTACTTTCTGGAGACTCACTTAAAATGCTATTTCGTAAATCACTGTATCTCAATTGAAGACGCTCATCATGGAAGAACAAGCTATCCAACTCCTTATGAGCAAAATAAAATGAATCATCCATATCAGTAGCTAAACTAGCCAATAACTGTTTTCTTTCAATTTCAAATAGGGCTGGCTCAAAAGCACCATCTTGAGCTAAGGGAGCAAATAAAGTCTGTTTCACCAATTCCAAAA
The DNA here is from genome assembly GCF_006175905.1 of Streptococcus oralis. Lineage (GTDB taxonomy): Bacteria > Bacillota > Bacilli > Lactobacillales > Streptococcaceae > Streptococcus > Streptococcus oralis_BG. Next base: position 675,793 of record NZ_SSNB01000001.1, on the reverse strand, counting down.
TTCGAGAAGTCAAGACATTCTTTTTACTTAAAAAATCATCCCTCACATAAGTAAACGTTAAGTCAAGAATATGTGCCCGTCCCCTACGATAAGCACTTGTGGAAATATCTGTTCCATATAAACTTGCCAAGTACCTGCGAAATACTTGAGATGTTGGGTAAACTTGATTTGCCGTCTCCAACATACTCGCGCTCAACATACGTCCTGCTATTGTCTCAAGAGATAAGGGAGCAGTAAAACGAATGGTGATTTTATTTGTTTTAAACTTTTTGGATTGAACAAAATGTGCTGAAATTCCAGGCACTAATTCCATACCTTACCTCCTTACATATAGAGTTCTATTATACCACGAAAATCAAAATTTTTCTTGTTCTCTTTATAGCTTTAAAGAGTAAAACCGTTTTCATTTCAGCTAACTTTCCTTCAGCTATTTCAAGGAAAATATGGTATAATACCAAAGATTGAGGTGAATTATGGAATACAAATTATTTGAAGAATTTATTACGCTCCAAGCCCTCCTAAAAGAACTTGGAATTATACAAAGCGGTGGTGCAATCAAATCCTTTTTAATGGATCATCAAGTTTACTTTAATGGTGAGTTAGAAAGTAGACGTGGGAAAAAAATCCGTATTGGAGATACGATTGACATTCCTGATTTAAAGATTGACATCACCTTGACACAACCAAGTTTAAAAGAGCAAGAAGAGTATCAAGCAGATAAGATTGAGAAAGAGCGAATTGCTAAACTTGTCAAAGAGATGAATAAAGGTGTCAAGAAAGAAAAACAAAAAACTTCTTCATCGCCTAAAACCAAACAAGTTCCACGTTTTCCAGGAAGATAACCATGTGGCTCCAACATTTAACAATTAAAACCTTTCGAAACTACAAAGAGGCAAAAATTGATTTCAATCCAAAATTAAATGTCTTTCTAGGTCAAAATGCACAAGGAAAAACCAATATTCTAGAAGCAATCTATTTCTTAGCCTTGACACGTAGTCATCGGACTCGTACAGATAAAAATCTCATTCATTTTGATAACGAGCAACTCCATCTTTCTGGCTTGCTACAGAAAAAAACAAGCTCTATCCCTCTAGAAATTGATTTAACGCCAAAAGGGCGTGTGACTAAGGTCAATCACTTAAAACAAGCTCGCCTATCAGACTACATCGGTCATATGAATGTTGTCCTCTTCGCACCTGAAGATCTCCAGCTAATTAAGGGAGCACCTTCTGTCCGTCGAAAGTTTATAGACATCGAACTGGGACAAATTAAACCAATCTACTTGTCAGACTTGTCAAACTACAATCATATACTCAAACAGAGAAATACTTATCTAAAATCCAGCCAGAAGATTGACGATACATTTCTGTCAGTCTTAGACGATCAGCTAGTAGAGTATGGGTGTCGTGTTATAAAGCATCGGATAAAATTCATTAAAAACTTAGAGAAATTTGGTCAAAAAAAACACTTAGAAATTTCAAATGAATTAGAAGAGCTGTCAATATCTTATCAATCATCTGTCAACTTCACTAATGAAGAACAGCTAACAAGTTCTTTTAAAATGGCTTTGGAGAAAAGCAGATCAAGAGATTTGTTCAAAAAGAATACTGGTGTCGGCCCTCATCGAGATGACATTACTTTCTATATCAATGGTATGGACGCTAGTTTTGGAAGCCAAGGTCAACATCGTAGTCTTGTACTTTCTATCAAACTAGCAGAGATTGAGCTAATGGAAAGTATTACCAACGAGTCTCCAATACTACTGCTTGATGATGTTATGAGCGAACTTGACAATACACGGCAACTAAAATTACTAGAAACCATTTCTCAATCTATCCAAACCTTTATCACAACAACAAGTTTAGACCACTTACAAAATTTACCAGAAAACCTTAGTATTTTCAACATTCAAAATGGTAAAATTTCTGTAAACAAAAATTGACAATACTGTAAACAAAAAGAACTCCTGAGATTCAGGAGTTCTTTTTTACTAGTTACATAGAGTAGTTTGGTGCCTCATTAGTGATTTGTACATCATGAGGATGGCTTTCTTTTAGACCAGCCCCAGACATTTCAATAAATTGTGCATTATCATGTAGTTCTTTAAGGTTAGCTGCACCACAGTAACCCATACCAGAGCGAATACCACCAATCATTTGGAAGACAATATCAGCTGCTGCGCCTTTATAGGCAACACGCCCTTCAATTCCTTCTGGAACGAGTTTGTTTGCTTCATTGACAGAACCTTGGAAGTAACGATCGCTTGAACCTTTCTTCATTGCAGCGATTGATCCCATACCACGGTAAGTCTTAAACTTACGTCCTTGGAAGATTTCCGTTTCACCTGGTGCTTCGTCTGTTCCAGCAAACATTGATCCAAGCATAACCGCATTTCCACCTGCAGCAAGGGCTTTTACAATATCTCCAGAGTACTTGATTCCACCATCAGCAATGATTGTTTTACCATATTCACGCGCAACTGCTGCTGCATCATAGATTGCTGTCACTTGTGGGACACCAACCCCTGCAATCACACGAGTGGTACAGATAGAACCTGGTCCGATACCGACTTTGACAACATCTACACCTGCATCATAAAGAGCACGCGCACCTTCTGCAGTTGCAATATTACCAGCAATCAAAGTGCGATCTGGGAAGTGAGCACGAATTTCAGCAATTTTACGTAGAACCCCAGCAGAGTGACCATGTGCAGTATCAATAACAATTGCGTCAGCCCCTGCTTCAAAGAGAGCCTCTGCACGTTCAAATGTATCTGAAGTGACACCCACCGCACCAGCAACTAGAAGACGACCAAATTCATCTTTGGCAGCATTTGGAAACTCAATAACTTTTTCAATATCCTTAATAGTAATCAAGCCAGAAAGACGGCCTTCTTCGTCAACCAAAGGAAGTTTTTCAATACGGTGTTCTTGAAGAATATGTTCAGCTGTTGTAAGATCTGTGCCAACTGGAGCAGTAACAAGATTTTCACTGGTCATGTGATTTGAGATTGGCTGATTGTAATCTGAAATAAAGCGAAGATCTCGATTTGTTAGAATACCAACCAATTTACGATTTTCAAGTGTTTCTACAACTGGAACACCACTGATACGGTAACGTCCCATCAGTTCGTCTGCTTCAGCAATAGTGTGTTCTGGAGTCAAGAAGAATGGATCAATAATAACACCATTTTCAGAACGTTTTACCTTGCGAACTTCATCCGCCTGTTGCGCAATAGACATATTTTTATGGATTACTCCAAGACCACCCGCACGAGCAATAGCAATAGCCATTTGACTTTCTGTGACTGTATCCATTGCGGCTGTTATAATTGGGATATTTAAAGTCAGATTATCTGCCAATTTTGTTGTTAAATCTGCATCATTAGGCAACACATGACTTTCTGCTGGAATGAGCAATACATCATCAAAGGTAAAACCTTTTTTTAAAAATTTAGTATCCCAATTAGACATTGAAGTTTCCTCTTTTCTTTCTTTTTGAGCTTGACTCTTTTTGTATTGTATCTATCATACCATTCTATGAAAATTTGTCAATTATATTTATGGTAGAAATCATAAAAAAACTATCCCTGTGAACCTATGGAAGAGATAGTTTTACGATTCATATTTATCTATTATTTAAAATAATTTAGTCCCATTGCTTTCTTAACTTCAGATAAAGTTTGCCCCGCAACCTCACGCGCTTTCTCACTACCTTTTTGAAGCATATTGTAAACTTCTCCCATATCCTTAGCAAATTCGATACGGCGCTCACGAATAGGGCCAAGTTCGCGTTCTAATATTTCAAGTAGATAACGTTTCGTCTTCACATCACCAAGACCACCACGTTGATAATGTTCTTTCATATCCGCAATGCCTTGAGCATCTTCTGGACGACCAAACACATCTAGATAATGGAAAACCATATTTCCTTCAATCTTACCTGGATCCTCCACTCGAATATGATCCGGATCAGTATACATGCTCATGACTTTTTTACGCAAAGTATCCGCATCATCTGCTAGATAAATACCATTATTAAGGGATTTAGACATTTTAGCATTTCCATCTAAACCTGGCAAACGCCCTGCTCTCTCATTTTCTGGATAAATACCTTCCGGCTCCACCAAGACCTCACAATTATAAGCATGATTAAAGGAACGAACAATCTCACGAGTTTGCTCAATCATTGGTTTCTGATCTGTCCCAACAGGAACATAATTAGCCTTGAAAGCAGTAATATCTGCTGCTTGCGCAATCGGATAAACCAAAAATCCTGTCGGAATACTTTCTCCAAACCCTTTCTGAGCAATCTCTGTTTTTACTGTCGGATTCCGTTCCAAACGAGCTAGTGACACCAAATTCATATAGTACATAGATAATTCAGCCAACTCTGGAATTTGGCTTTGAATAAAGATAGTTGATTTACTTGGATCTAATCCAACTGCTAGGTAATCTAAGGCAACATTCCCAATCGATTCTACAATCGTTTGAGGGTCTTTGGCGTGATCTGTCAATGCTTGTTGGTCCGCCAAAAAAACAAACATGTCATACTTGTCTTCTTCCTGCAGTAATACTCTGTTTTTAAGACTCCCAACATAATGTCCAATATGCAGTTTACCTGTTGGGCGGTCTCCTGTTAAAATAATGGGTTTCGTCATTTTTTTCTCCTTCGAAATGGTCTCTTCAATTATAGCATTTTTTTGTTAAAATAACAGAAAATTATTTAAATCAAAGAGCCAATTCGCTGTAAATAAAACTGTAAACTTAGTTGACATAAAATTGACAAAGAAAAATTTGAATATTTCTCTCTTTTCTAGTAGAATAAATGTATTACATATTATAGGAGAAAAACATTGCTTACAGTATCTGATGTTTCACTACGTTTTAGTGATCGCAAACTTTTTGATGATGTCAATATCAAATTTACAGAAGGAAATACATACGGATTAATTGGTGCTAATGGTGCTGGGAAGTCTACATTCTTAAAAATCTTAGCTGGTGATATCGAACCTACAACTGGTAATATCTCTCTTGGTCCAGATGAACGTCTCTCTGTTCTTCGTCAAAATCACTTTGACTATGAAGATGAACGTGCAATTGATGTCGTTATCATGGGAAATGAAAAACTCTATAGCATCATGAAGGAAAAAGATGCTATTTACATGAAGGAAGATTTTTCCGATGAAGATGGTGTTCGTGCAGCTGAACTTGAAGGTGAATTTGCTGAACTTGGAGGTTGGGAAGCAGAAAGTGAAGCATCTCAACTGCTTCAAAACCTAAATATTCCAGAAGAATTGCACTACCAAAACATGAGCGAATTAGCCAATGGTGAAAAAGTGAAGGTTCTCCTTGCTAAAGCACTTTTTGGTAAACCTGATGTTCTTCTCTTGGACGAGCCAACCAACGGTTTGGATATCCAATCTATTACTTGGTTAGAAGATTTCTTGATTGACTTTGATAACACTGTCATCGTTGTATCCCATGACCGTCACTTCCTCAATAAAGTATGTACTCACATGGCCGACCTTGACTTTGGAAAAATCAAACTCTATGTCGGAAACTACGACTTCTGGAAGGAATCTTCTGAGCTTGCTGCTAAATTGTTAGCAGACCGTAATGCCAAAGCGGAAGAAAAGATTAAGCAATTGCAAGAATTCGTTGCTCGATTCTCCGCCAACGCTTCTAAGTCAAGACAGGCAACGTCTCGTAAAAAAATGCTTGACAAGATTGAACTAGAAGAAATTGTTCCATCCAGTCGTAAATACCCATTTATCAACTTTAAAGCAGAGCGTGAGATTGGTAATGATCTCTTGACAGTAGAAAATCTAACTGTCAAGATCGATGGTGAGACTATTTTAGATAATATCAGCTTCATCTTGCGTCCAGGTGATAAGACAGCTCTTATTGGACAAAATGACATCCAAACGACTGCATTAATTCGTGCAATCATGGGTGACATTGACTATGAAGGAACTGTTAAGTGGGGAGTTACTACTAGTCGTTCTTACTTGCCAAAAGACAACTCGGCTGATTTTGCAGGAGGAGAGTCAATCCTTGACTGGTTGCGTCAATTTGCAAGCAAAGAAGAAGATGACAATACCTTCCTACGTGGTTTCCTTGGTCGTATGCTCTTTTCTGGAGATGAGGTTAACAAACCTGTAAACGTCTTGTCAGGGGGAGAAAAAGTACGTGTCATGCTTTCAAAACTCATGCTCTTGAAATCAAATGTCCTTGTACTTGATGATCCAACAAATCACTTGGACTTGGAATCTATCTCAAGCTTGAACGATGGATTGAAAAACTTTAAAGAATCAATCATCTTTGCTAGTCATGATCACGAGTTCATTCAAACTTTAGCAAACCATATTATTGTTTTGTCTAAGAATGGCGTCATTGATCGTATCGATGAAACCTATGATGAATTCCTAGAAAATGCAGAAGTACAAGCAAAAGTTAAAGAACTTTGGAAAGATTAAATAAGACTTCAAAACTCAGTTGGGGTAACCAACTGAGTTTTCTATCATTCTACGAGGTAACATGAAATCATTTTTTAAAACATATTGGACCTATTTTGTTTCTTTCATCATTCCTTTAGTAATTATGACTGGAGTATACCTAACTCAAGGTATCTACTGGAATAGCGATACATCTCCACTATTAGGAGACGGTTTCCATCAATACGTTATTTTTGATGTAGCTTTACGAAATATTTTACATGGAAATGGTAGTTTGTTTTACACCTTTACAAGTGGCCTCGGACTTAATTTCTATGCTCTATCTAGTTATTACTTGGGTAGTTTTCTCTCACCTATGGTTTACTTTTTTAATCTGTCGAATATGCCAGATGCTGTTTATCTGACCACTCTATTAAAATTTGGATTTATTGGTCTATCAACCTTCTTTAGTTTGACTAGATTATTTAAAGATATCCCAAAATTTTTAAAACTTACCTTATCTACTTCCTATGCTCTAATGAGCTTTACCGTTAGTCAGTTAGAGATAAAAACCTGGCTAGATGTTTTTATCTTGATTCCTTTAATTATAACTGGTTTATACCTACTTATAACACAAAAGAAGCGCCTACTATACTTTACAAGTTTGTCAATCTTATTTATTCAAAATTATTATTTTGGGTATATGACAGCATTGTTTCTTATTTTCTGGTATCTCTGCCAAATTTCTTGGGACTTTAAAACTCGAAAATCATCTTTTCTTGATTTTGTTGTTACCTCCTTTTTAGCAGGAATGGCTAGTTTGATTATGACTCTTCCTACACTGTTTGATTTACAAACTCATGGGGAGAAGTTAACTGTCATCACAAAATTGAAAACAGATAGTAGCTGGTATCTGGATATTTTCGCAAAACAATTCATTGGATCTTTTGATACAACTAAGTATGGATCTATACCAATGATTTTCGTTGGATTGCTTCCCTTTATTTTAACCATTCTATTTTTCACAATAAAATCCATAAAGTTTCACGTGAAACTTACCTATGCAATTTTCTTTACTTTTTTAATAACAAGCTTTTACATAGAAGCACTTGATTTATTTTGGCAAGGGATGCACACCCCAAATATGTTTTTGCATCGCTATGCTTGGATTTTTTCCACTCTGTTAATTTATACTGCAGCAGAAGTCTTAAATCGTCTGAAAGAACTGAAGCTCTGGAATCTATTTGTCTCACTTTTTCTTGTACTAACAGGATTTTTGGCTACTGTCTATTTTAAATCGCACTATTCTTTTCTAACTGATTTGAATATCCTACTCACTCTTGAATTTCTACTAGTTTATGCTCTTTTACTTCTTGCAGTCATTAGAAAATTTATCTCTGTAAATCTATTTGCAATTCTTTTATCTTTATTTATAACAGTTGAGATAAGCCTAAATGCTTCAGCTCAAATGGAAGGAATAGCTAAAGAATGGGCTTTTGCTTCTCGCAGTGTCTATAATAGAGATGTCACTGCTATGGAATCCATTATAAACCAAATTGACGATCCATTTACACGTACTGAAAAACTGCAAATTCAGACAGGAAATGACAGTATGAAATTTAATTACAATGGAATCTCTCAATTCTCGTCTGTACGAAATCGTTCAGCTAGCACTAGTTTAGATAAACTGGGATTCAAATCCTCTGGAACTAATCTCAATCTCCGTTATGCAAATAACAGCATTTTGGCGGACAGTTTATTTGGTATCCAGTATAATATTTCAGATACTCCCTTTGATAAATATGGATTTCAAGAGATTTATCAAAAGGATCATTTAACCTTATATAAAAATCAACTTTCCCTCCCCATTGCTTTTGCTACTCAATCTATTTACACAGATGTAAACTTTAATAATCATACTCTGGATAATCAGGCTTTATTTATAAACCAGCTTGCTAATCTCAACTTAGATTACTTCTATCCAATAGCTTATGATAAAACAGATAATTCTGATGGTTTAACAAGCATCACAAGTTCTACGAATGAGGATGCAAGGATTGATTATCAGATTGAAGTTCCTCAAAATAGTCAAGTCTATCTATCTTTTTCAAACCTTCATTTTACTAATGATAAACAAAAGAAGGTTGACATCCTTGTCAATGGTGAAAAAAAGATTTTTACAACTGACAATGCTTTCAATTTCTTTAATTTAGGCTATACAGAAGAACAAAAAACTTTCAATATCAGTGTTAGTTTCCCTGGAAATTCTCAGGTGTCATTTGAATCTCCAACCTTCTATCGTTTAGATACTCAGGCTCTTACTGAGGCAATTCAAAAGATTAAAGAACAACCTGTAGAAGTATACACCTCTAAAAATAAAGTCTTTGCTACATATGAAGTAAAACAAGATACCTCTATTTTCTTCACTATTCCTTATGACAAAGGTTGGTCTGCATACCAGGATGGGAAAAAACTTGAAATCAAGCAGGCTCAAACTGGTTTTATGAAAGTTGATGTTCCAAAAGGAAAAGGCACCATTACACTTTCCTTTATCCCCAATGGTTTTGTTATTGGAGCAGCCTGCTCACTAACTGCCCTTCTTCTTTTTGGGATCTATAATCACAGACGAAATTTATCTAAGACAGAAAAAGATTGACCAATTCCTTGGTCAATCTTTTTAATCTTCTTCCATTTTCTTAGGTTGATAAGCTAGCATACCTAAAGCAGTAAAGAAAGCTAGTGTTATAATAAGGAAAATCACTTGGTGATGAATATTTCCTGCCATAGAGATTGTTTGTCGTAAACCTGATACAGAGTAACTCATTGGTAACCAAGGATTGACACCCTTAAAGAAATCATTTGTCAAAGCAAGTGGATAGGTCCCTGCACTTGATGCTAACTGTAATAAAAGTAAAATAAGAGAGAAGAAAGCTCCTATACGACTATTCCAAGTTGTTAAAGCTGTCACCATAGACATGAAAGCTAAACTTGTGATTATAATTAGAATCAAGGTCCTCATCTCATGGTTCGCAGTCAATCCAATAAGATGGACACCTCCATAAACTAAAACACCTGCTAAGACAGCTATAATCCCATTTATTTCAGAGCGAGACTTCAACCAAGCCCAACGGCTCTCTGGATGACGTCCAGAAGGCAACTTAGCAAAAATCATATTGGTAGATATAGCAGCAACAAAAAGAGCAACTGATATCATATAAGGAGCCATGGCAATCCCATTCACAGGAACTTGGTCATTGTCTGTTTTTGAGAGAACTAGAGGTTCAGATAATGTTTCTGCATTTTTAGATTCTGTCGAAGCTGATTTGAGTTGATTATTAGCATTGCCTAATCCTTGTCCTAATGAATCAACTCCTGTTTGTAAATCTTCAAGACTAGAGGTTAAAGTTGTTCCACCATCTGCTAGTTTTCCAGCACCATCTGCAATCTTCATAGCGCCACTTCCTAGTTGAGATGCTGCAGAAAGTAACTGTGTTGATTTATCTGTTAATTGACCAGAGCCAAATTGTAATGTAGTAATACCTGCTATCAGCTCTGGACTCTTATTATTCAATTGAGCAGAACCAGATGACAAACTTTCTATACCTGATACTAATTCTGGAGCTTTTCCAGCTAACGCATCTACTCTAGCTGTCAAGGTTGATGTATTTTCTGTCAACTTACTTAATCCAGAAACTAATTGATCTAGACTAGTTGTTAAACTTACATTCTTTTCACTTAGTTGATTAGCACCTATAGAAATAGTATCCAATCCTTTAGTATAGTTTACAACTCCTTTTTCAATTGACTGACTTCCAGGAACTAACTGATTATTTACAGAAGTTTGTAATGTTGTAAATCCATTTGACAAGGTTGTCAAGGAGCTAGATGCTGCAGGTAAGAGTTGATTTGCTTTCGTCTGCACATCAGATAGATTAGATACTTGTTGTTCTGAATTCTCTATACTTTCTTTTAATCCCCCTACTGTCGTTAAAATTGTTTTTGCTGACTCAATAGTAGAATTAGAATTTTTAGAAATAGCTTCTGTCAGTTCTTTCTTTTGTTCCTCTGTAAGAGATTGATAAGTAGCTGTTGATTGAAGGTTAGCAATAGTTTTCTCTTGTTCTGTCTGACTTTTAGTCACAATATCCTGTGCAAGAGTTGTTAGATTTGGCAAAGCTTCTGAAAATTTACTTTTCAGTTGAGTGTCATCTGATATTGTAAGAGCTTGTAGTGTTTTATTTAGTTCTCCTAAGCTTGTTGCCAATTGCGCTATTTCTTTATTTTGTTGAGATGAGGACTCTAATTGACTTGAAATTTCTTTAATACCAGTATTTAATTGTTCCATTCCATCTCTTAGTGTATCTGATTGATTGGATAATTGACTTGTTCCGTTAGAAAGTTCTTTCACACTACTTGTATAAGCATTTACACCAACTGAAAATTGATTGAGACCTGTATCCAATTGTGAAACCCCACTTGTGTAGGACTTTATACCTGTATTTAGCTGATTTACACCTGTCACCAACTCAGGAGTTTTTGAAACTAATTGATCAAGTCCAGTGTCAACCTGTGAGACAGCATTTGTATAACTTTGTAAACCACTATTAAAAGTTCCTAAACCAATATGTAATTGCTCTATAGCAGACACATAGCTAGATAAGCCTTTTGTAAATTGATCCGCTCCATTTGAAAAAGTTACAGTTGAATTAGCTAGAGTATTAAGATTTGTTGTCAACGTTTGACTTCCCGTCACCAACTGATCGGCTCCATTAGCTAATTGTTCACTTCCTTCAGCTGCCTTATTTATTCCAGACTTCAAATCATTCATTTTTTGAAATAAAGCCTTAGTGTATGTTTCAGTAATATTAGTAGAGACAGTTTGTTTTAATTGTGTCATTGCAGAATCGCTCATCTTACTTGCAATAAAGCTATGCCCACTTGACGTCTTATAATCAATCTGCATCTGTTCAGGATGATTCGTTAGGATAGAGGTCGCTTTTTCAGATAGGTCACTTGGTAATGTTACCACCATATAGTAGTCACCATCTTCTAGTCCTTTTTCCCCTTCCTCTTCATTAACAAAGTGAAAATCTAAAGCCTTATTTTCTTTTAAATTAGACACCATGTCTTCACCTATTGTCATTGTCTGTCCATTATAAGATGCTTCCTTATCTTTATTGACAACTGCAACAGGTAGCTCTGATAATTTCCCATAAGGATCCCACATGGATGATAAAAATATAATGTTGTATAAAGCTGGAATGAGAGAAATCCCTATCATTACAATGATAAAGGTCGGTTTTTTAAATATTGCTTTCCATTCTTTAAACATATTTCCTCCTTTTTTAAACATATTGTCTAAATTTTTGATATAATAGATTATACATAAAAAAATCAAAATTACAAGATGAAAAATAACTTTTTTAGACATATTGTCCAATTTGTATAAAAGGAGAAATTATGAAAGAAAGTAACAAACGCTTAAAAACAAAACGTATTATCGAGAATGCCATGGTTCAATTATTGATGGACTACCCCTTTGATCAAATTAGTACGGTCAAGTTAGCTAAAAAAGCCGGAATTAGTCGTTCCAGCTTTTACACTCACTACAAGGATAAGTATGATATGATTGAACTCTACCAAAGTAAGCTATTTCATACCTTTGAGTATATTTTCCAAAAACATGCTCATCACAAAAGAGATGCTATTTTAGAAGTATTTGAATATTTAGAGTCTGAGCCGCTCTTGGCTGCACTCTTATCTGAAAATGGGACAAAAGAAATCCAAAATTTCTTGAGAAATAAGCTTCACATTATGCTTAGCACCGACCTTCAGAAACGCTTTATGAAATTACAACTCACTCCAATAGAATTAGAATACAGCAGTATTTATCTAACAAATGCCCTATTTGGTGTTTGCCAGACTTGGATTGCTCACGGAAAAAAAGAAAGTCCGCAAGAAATGACAGACTTCCTTATGAAAATGTTAGGTGATGTTAACTAAAAAAGAACACCAATGGTGTTCTTTTTTTATCTGACTCCGCCAGTAGGACTCGAACCTACGACATCATGATTAACAGTCATGCGCTACTACCAACTGAGCTATGGCGGATAAAATAGTCCGTACGGGATTCGAACCCGTGTTACCGCCGTGAAAAGGCGGTGTCTTAACCCCTTGACCAACGGACCATCTATCTGTAGCAGATATAACCATTATATCAATTTCTTACTAATTGTCAATCACTTTTTAGATTTTTTCTCTAGAATATCTTTTAGTTTGCGGACTTTTAAACGAGTAATCGGACAACGATGATCTTCATAAAAGACAACTTCTAAATTCTTTCGATCAATTTCTCTCACATTTCCCACATTGACAAGGAAAGATTTATGGGAGCAATAAAATCGCTGGGTATGTTTGTCCTTTTCCTGAATATCTGTCATAGTTCCATAGAATTCTTTAGCAAAATTCTTACCAATAATCCGAAGTTTATGAGAAACTCCTGTGGTTTCGATATACAAAATGTCATGGTAAGGAATTTTCAAATCATTTCCTTTATAGTTGTAATCAAAATAGTCTACAACATCTTCGTTTTCAAGCAGCATGCTCTTAGTGTAAAAAATACTCTGCTCGATGCGTTTTTTGAACAATTCATCATTGATATCTTTATCAACAAAATCTAGGGCTGATACCTGGTATTTGTACGTTAAGGTAGCAAATTCAGATCGACTAGTAATAAAGACAATAATAGCATAAGGATTGTGATGACGGATAAATTGAGCCACTTCAAAGCCTTTTTTCTCGATTCCATGAATATCAATATCTAGGAAATAAAGCTGGTTTACTTCATCATTTTCGATATATTCCTTAAATTCACGAACTTTTCCTGTTGTCTTATATGAAATAGGAATATTCGATTCTTCCGAGATTTCATTTAATATTCTCTCTAGTCTCACTTGATGTTCAATAACATCTTCTAAAATTAATACTTTCATTCGAATTCCCTCTTAAATCTAATAATTTGTCTAAATGTGTTGTCTTCCATCTCTGTTTCTAAAATAATGTTGTCATACTTATCTAAAATCTCTTTGACATTATTAAGTCCTAGACCTCTATTTCTTCCCTTAGTAGAGAAACCTAAGGCAAATAGGTCCTCTGAAGGCGTCATAGTGATTTTGCATGAATTCTGGATAACTATAACTGTTTCAAAATCCATTTTAATGACTGCAACTTCCATTTGTTTCAAATAACTATCTGCAGCACCTTCAACAGCATTGTTTAATAAAATGCTCATGATACGAACAAGATCAAGTAAATCTATTGACAGTCTAGTAATGATATCCTTTACTTCCAATGTAAACTCTACATCATTTTTTCGTGCATAGACAATCGATTGAGCAATTAAACTTCGTAAAGCAGAATCTTCTATATTATTTAAATCAAAGTAAGTATATTTTTCTGACCTCAATTTCTGATTTGCTTTTACTAGAACTTCATTGTAAACCCTGTTAATTTCTTGTAAATCTCCACTGTCAATCGCTATTTGCATGCTGACAAGCATCCCTGCATAGTCATGACGAAAACCTCGAATTTCATTATACAACTCCACAATTTCGTCAGTATAAGTCTGTAAATGTTTTTGTTCAAATTTCTTTTGTTTTAGAGCAATCTCTTTTTCAATTTGAACCTTGTGAGAATTCATTGCAAAGAAAATCAATAACAAGCAAATAAAAACAATGGTTGATAAAATACTTCCGAAGCTATTTAAATGATGAGTTGTACTTACTATATCTGAAATAAACAATAAGATATGTAAACCAAAGAAAGCAACTATTACTTTTTTTAAAAAAGGATACAGATAATTTTTATCAAAATATTTAATTTCCAGATGAAAATAACGAATTATTATTAGAATAGAAAAATAAGTCATCAACAATACTACTAAAAGGAATGTACTTTTATAGTGTAATACTACTTCATCTCCTGTTATAGAAGATAAAGTTACGGATATAAAAGTATGAGTACTGTGATATAATAAAGACAATAGTAAACTGATAAAAATAGCTTTGTATTTTTCAGACTTCTTTAACTTTCTTAAATAAAGGTACACAACCAAAGGAAATAAAAATTTAGACAAAGCAAAACTATTAGAAAATACTAGTGTAATAATTTCTTCAAGTATAAAAACTGAGATACATGTGTAACAGAAAAAAACAATTTGTTCTTTTCTATTTATTTTACAAATCCATTCATAACTTTTGCTAATGATGAGAAAATAAAAAATAGCTATCCCTAATCCAAATAAATCCATTACTCTCTACCTTTACTTCATTACTTTCTTCTTGGAAAAATAAGATTACGAATTGTTTCTGAAATTCTCCAATCTCCACCCCGAATCTCCTGCAATTCTGCCTCTGTTACTTCTTTAAATTGTTTCAACTTTACTGTATTTTTCATAATGAAATCTCCTGTATTATTTTTTCTTGTAAGTTAACTTACACATCTATTATACAAAATGAAGACCATGTAAGAAAAAATTCTTCCCAACTGTACATTTTTGCACCTGAAACGCACTTTTTTAAGAAAAAAGCTGGGATTTACCCCAGCTTCACATCTAAAATTGATCCCAGCAGGATTCGAACCTGCGACCGTTCGCTTAGAAGGCGAATGCTCTATCCAGCTGAGCTATGAGACCTAACATGACCATTCTATCAAAAAACAAGAGCTAAGTCAATCTTCTATTTGTGGTAAGGAGAACCCTGTTGAATTGTAAAAGCACGGTAAATTTGTTCAACTAAAACCAATCTCATTAACTGATGTGGTAATGTCAGACGTCCAAAACTGACAGAAAGATTGGCCCTATTTTTTACAACAGGAGCTAGACCCAAACTTCCTCCAATGATAAAAATAAGCGTTGAATATCCTTTGATAGAAGCTTGCTCTAGTTGCTTACTAAATTCCTCTGAGGAGAGTGTTTTTCCTTCAATGGCTAGTACAACGACAAAGTCTCTTTCTCCAACCTTAGAAAGAATTCTTTCACCTTCTGTTTCCAAGATTTTTTGGTTTTCTAATTCACTGGCTTTGTCAGGTGTCTTCTCATCAGTGAGCTCAATCATTTCTAATTTGGCGAAACGTGAAATTCGTTTGGTATATTCAGCAATTCCATCTTTAAGGTATTTTTCTTTTAATTTTCCTACTGTTACAATTTTTATTTTCATTCTTCTATTCTATCACATCCACACTTCATTTCACATCTTATACACAAAAAAATCATTCAAAATTACTAGTGAATTCACAGAATAAAGTGAGTTATCCACAACTTGTGTAAAACTTTAAGCTTTTAAGTTTGGATTAAGTTAATAGGTTTATAATCTGAGTAAATAAATAACAAACGGAGGCGTTTATGAAACACTTACAAAAATTTTACAAAAAGGGAGTTAAAGTTCTTGTAATCATTCTAATAGGATTTTTAAGTGGTGCCTTAGGAAGTTTCGTAACATTACAACTTTATCAAAAACAAGGAAATCAAGCTACGAATAATAATTCTGGCACTGTCACTCAAACATCCTATAAAAATGAAAACTCAACCACTCAAGCAGTAAATAAAGTTAAGGATGCTGTTGTCTCAATCATTACTTATTCTTCTTCTAGCAGTAGACAAAGTAGTGTATTTAATGGTGATGAAACTAATTCTGATTCAGACAATCAACAAATCGCAAGTGAGGGATCAGGTGTTATCTATAAAAAGGATGATAAAGATGCCTATCTTGTAACTAATACTCACGTTATCAATGGAGCTTCAAAAGTTGATATCCGCTTAGCAGATGGTACCAAGGTTCCTGGTGAAATTGTCGGATCTGATACCTTCTCTGATATTGCTGTCGTTAAAATTTCTTCAGAAAAAGTTACAACTGTAGCAGAATTTGGGGATTCAAGTCAACTTAGTGTTGGAGAAACAGCGATTGCTATCGGTAGTCCTCTAGGTTCAGAATATGCTAATACAGTTACACAGGGAATCATCTCGAGTCTTAATCGAAATGTTTCTCTAAAATCTGAAGATGGTCAAGCTATTTCAACAAAAGCCATTCAAACAGATACGGCCATTAACCCTGGTAACTCTGGTGGTCCACTTGTAAACATTCAAGGACAAGTAATTGGTATAACATCAAGTAAAATTGCAAGTAATGGTGGAACATCTGTAGAAGGTCTTGGTTTTGCAATTCCTTCAAACGATGCTCAAAATATCATTAAACAGCTTGAAAGTGATGGTAAAGTGACTCGTCCTGCTCTTGGAATTCAAATGGTCAATCTATCAAATGTTGGAGCTAGTGATCTTAGAAAACTTAACATTCCAAGTGGCCTCACTTCAGGTGTAGTTGTTCGATCTGTTCAAAACAATATGCCAGCAAATGGACATCTTCAAAAATACGATGTCATTACCAAAGTTGACGACAAAGAGATTGCTTCATCAACAGACCTACAACACGCTCTTTACAATCATGCTATCGGAGATACTATCAAAGTAACCTACTACCGTAACGGTAAGGAGGAAACTACCTCAATTAAACTAGATAAGAATTCTGGTGATTTAGAGTCTTAATTGACATCAGTGTAAAGAAAACTTTACAGAAAGTAAAAGATATGTTAGTGTAGAATCATGGAAAAATTTGAAATGATTTCTATCTCTGAAATACAAAAGAATCCTTACCAACCTCGGAAAGAATTTGATGTAGAAAAATTAAAGGAATTGGCTCAGTCAATCAAAGAAAATGGGCTCATCCAACCAATCATCGTTCGTCAATCTCCTGTAATTGGTTATGAAATCCTTGCAGGAGAGAGACGATATCGGGCTTCTCTCTTGGCTGGTCTGACTTCTATTCCAGCCGTTGTAAAGCACCTCTCAGATCAGGAAATGATGATCCAGTCAATCATTGAGAATTTGCAGAGAGAAAATTTAAATCCTGTTGAAGAAGCACGCGCCTACGAATCTTTAGTAGAAAAAGGATTTACTCACACTGAGATAGCGGATAAAATGGGGAAATCTCGTCCTTATATCACTAATTTTATTCGTTTGCTTTCCCTACCAGAATATATCTTAACTGAAGTAGAAAATGGAAAAATTTCTCAAGCGCATGCACGTTCTCTAGTTGGTTTAGACAAAGAGCAGCAAGACTATTTCTTCCAACTAATCAAAAATGAAGATATTTCTGTGAGAAAGTTAGAAGCACTTCTTACAGATAAAAAACACAAGAAGCAAAAAAAAAGTGATTCTTTCATCAAAGACGAAGAAGATAAATTAAAAAAACTACTCGGTTTAAGTGTAGAAATTAAACTTTCAAAAAAAGATACTGGAAAGATTATTATCTCCTTTTCAAGTCAAGAAGAATACGATAGAATTATTAACAGCCTGAAATAAGGCTGTTCTTTTATTTTCTCAACCCACAAATTTATCCACCAATTTTTTTATCAAAAAGCCTACTAAATCAAGGATTTTCTTTTTTATCCCCAACCTGTGGATAAATGCTGCTAACATTGTGGATTCTTTTCCCCAATCTGTGGAAAAATCTTACTATCTATGGTAAAATAAGTCTAGCACTAAACTACTAAAATCATAGTAAAGGAGGAAAATTAGTTGAAAGAAAAGCAATTTTGGAATCGTATTTTAGAATTTGCTCAAGAAAGATTGACTCGATCTATGTATGATTTCTATGCTACACCTGCTGAACTCATCAAAGTAGAAGAAAATACAGCTACTATATTTCTACCGAGATCAGAGATGGAAATGGTGTGGGAAAAGCAATTAAAAGATATTATCATTGCTGCTGGTTTTGAAATTTATGATTCTGAAATCAAACCTCACTATATTTTCACTAAACCTCAGAGTACAGAATCTCCTCAAGTAAATGATACGAATAGTGTCTCTACTTACGATTACACACCTACACTACCAACGATTCCCTATTCCGAAACAGGGTTAAAAGAAAAATATACCTTTGATAACTTTATTCAAGGTGATGGGAATGTTTGGGCGGTGTCTGCTGCACTAGCAGTATCTGAAGATTTAGCTCTGACCTATAATCCTCTTTTCATCTATGGAGGACCTGGTCTTGGAAAGACTCACTTGCTCAATGCGATTGGAAATGAGATTTTGAAAAATATTCCTGATGCGCGTGTCAAGTACATTCCTGCCGAAAGCTTTATCAATGACTTTCTTGAACACTTGCGACTTGGGGAAATGGAAAAGTTCAAAAAGACTTACCGTAGCCTTGATCTCTTATTGATCGATGATATCCAATCTCTCAGTGGCAAAAAAGTCGCGACCCAGGAAGAATTTTTCAATACCTTCAATGCTCTTCATGATAAACAGAAACAGATTGTCCTAACCAGTGATCGAAGTCCTAAACACCTAGAAGGCCTTGAGGAAAGACTTGTCACGCGCTTTAGCTGGGGATTAACGCAAAATATCACACCTCCTGACTTTGAGACACGTATCGCCATTCTTCAAAGTAAAACAGAGCATTTGGATTACCATTTCCAAAGTGATACTCTGGAATACTTGGCTGGCCAATTTGATTCAAATGTTCGAGAACTGGAAGGAGCAATCAACGATATCACTTTAATTGCCAGAGTGAAGAAGATTAAGGATATCACTATTGATATTGCTGCGGAAGCTATTAGAGCACGTAAGCAAGACGCCCGCCAGATACTTGTTATTCCAATTGAGAAAATCCAAACTGAAGTTGGTAATTTTTATGGAGTGAGTGTCAAAGAAATGAAGGGTACGAGACGAGTTCAAAATATCGTTTTAGCGCGTCAAGTTGCTATGTATCTAGCTAGAGAACTGACAGATAACAGTCTTCCAAAAATCGGAAAAGAATTTGGCGGAAAGGATCACACCACCGTGATTCATGCCCATGCTAAAATCAAATCATTGATTGACGAAGACGATAATTTACGTTTAGAAATAGAAGCAATCAAAAAGAAAATTAAGTAGCTTGTGGATAAGTTTTCCTTTCTTATCTTTTTTATCCACATTTTTTAAACAAGATTAGAAGCTTAAGTTTACTAAATAGCACTCAGTTTTCCACAGAATACACAGACTCTATTATTACTATTAACTTTCTAATACTAAAAATAAATAAAGGAGAATCCATGATTCATTTTTCAATCAATAAAAATTTATTTCTACAAGCCTTAAATACTACAAAACGAGCAATAAGCTCTAAAAATGCTATTCCAATTTTATCAACAATCAAAATTGATGTTACCAATGAAGGAATTACTTTAATTGGATCAAACGGTCAAATTTCTATTGAAAATTTCATTTCTCAAAAAAATGAAGATGCTGGTCTTTTGATTACTTCCTTAGGTTCGATTCTTCTTGAAGCCTCTTTCTTTATCAATGTTGTATCCAGTCTTCCAGATGTAACCCTTGATTTCAAAGAGATTGAACAAAAACAAATTGTCTTAACCAGTGGCAAATCAGAAATTACTCTAAAAGGAAAAGATAGCGAACAGTACCCACGAATCCAAGAAATTTCAGCAAGTACACCTTTGGTTCTTGAAACCAAACTACTCAAGAAAATTATCAATGAAACAGCCTTTGCTGCAAGTACACAAGAAAGTCGTCCAATCTTAACAGGTGTTCATTTTGTATTGAGCAAACACAAAGAACTAAAAACAGTTGCGACAGACTCACACCGCCTTAGCCAAAAGAAATTGACTCTTGAAAAAAATGGTGATGATTTCGATGTAGTAATTCCTAGTCGTTCTCTACGCGAATTTTCAGCGGTATTTACAGATGATATTGAAACTGTAGAGATTTTCTTTGCAAATAATCAAATCCTCTTTAGAAGCGAAAATATTAGCTTTTACACTCGTCTCCTAGAAGGTAATTATCCTGATACAGATCGCTTGATTCCAACAGACTTTAACACTACAATTACTTTTGATGTGGTTAATTTGCGTCAATCTATGGAGCGTGCTCGCCTCTTATCAAGTGCGACTCAAAATGGTACTGTGAAGCTTGAAATTAAAGGTGGGGTTGTTAGTGCTCATGTTCACTCTCCTGAAGTTGGTAAAGTAAACGAAGAAATCGATACGGATCAGGTGACCGGGGATGATTTGACTATTAGTTTCAACCCAACTTACTTGATTGATTCTCTCAAGGCTTTAAATAGCGAAAAGGTTACTATTAGCTTTATCTCAGCAGTTCGTCCATTTACTCTTGTACCAGCAGATACTGACGAAGACTTCATGCAGCTCATTACACCAGTTCGAACAAATTAAGTGAAAGAGGTTGAGCCTGGCTCGCCTCTTTTATGATATAATCAAAAAAGAAAAGGAGAGTAGTATGTATCAAATTGGAAATTTTGTTGAAATGAAAAAACCTCATGCTTGCACAATAAAGTCAACAGGAAAAAAAGCCAATTGTTGGGAAATCACACGTGTAGGGGCAGATATCAAAATTAAATGTAGCAATTGTGATCACGTTGTTATGATGAGTCGCTATGATTTTGAACGAAAAATGAATAAGATTATTGACTAAGAACCCTTAGTTAGAGGGTTAGCAAGTTTTCCCTTTTTGTGTTATAATGTTAGGGATTGAAATGAGAACGGAGAATGAGAAACTATGGCTTTAACAGCAGGTATCGTTGGTTTGCCAAACGTTGGTAAATCAACCCTTTTTAATGCAATTACAAAAGCAGGAGCAGAGGCGGCAAACTACCCATTTGCGACTATTGATCCAAACGTTGGGATGGTGGAAGTTCCAGATGAACGCCTACAAAAACTAACAGAAATGATTACTCCTAAAAAGACAGTTCCAACAACCTTTGAGTTTACAGATATTGCAGGGATTGTAAAAGGAGCTTCAAAAGGAGAAGGTCTAGGTAATAAATTCTTGGCCAATATCCGTGAAGTAGACGCGATTGTTCACGTAGTTCGTGCTTTTGATGATGAAAATGTGATGCGCGAGCAAGGACGTGAAGACGCCTTTGTGGATCCACTTGCAGATATTGATACCATTAACCTAGAATTGATTCTTGCCGACTTAGAATCAGTTAATAAACGCTATGCGCGTGTAGAAAAGATGGCACGTACGCAAAAAGATAAAGAATCAGTAGCAGAATTTAATGTTCTTCAAAAGATTAAACCAGTCCTTGAAGATGGAAAATCAGCACGTACCATTGAATTCACAGATGAGGAACAAAAAGTAGTCAAAGGTCTCTTCCTATTGACCACTAAACCAGTTCTTTATGTTGCTAATGTGGATGAAGATGTCGTTTCAGATCCAGACTCTATCGACTATGTCAAACAAATTCGTGAGTTCGCAGCGACAGAAAATGCTGAAGTAGTCGTTATTTCCGCGCGTGCTGAGGAAGAAATCTCTGAGTTAGATGATGAAGATAAGCAAGAGTTTCTTGAAGCACTTGGCTTGACAGAATCAGGTGTTGATAAATTGACTCGAGCTGCTTACCACTTGCTTGGACTTGGAACTTACTTTACAGCTGGTGAAAAAGAAGTCCGTGCTTGGACCTTTAAGCGTGGTATGAAAGCTCCTCAAGCAGCTGGTATTATCCACTCAGATTTTGAAAAAGGTTTTATTCGTGCAGTAACCATGTCATATGAGGATCTAGTAAAATACGGGTCTGAAAAGGCTGTAAAAGAAGCTGGGCGCTTACGTGAAGAAGGAAAAGAATATATCGTTCAAGATGGCGATATCATGGAATTCCGCTTTAATGTCTAATAACATTTAACAAATAGTGTCAACTAGGTTGGAAAAAAATTCCAACCCTTTTGGCTTTTGAAAGGAAAATAAATGACTAAATTACTTGTTGGATTAGGAAATCCAGGAGATAAATATTTTGAAACCAAGCACAATGTTGGCTTTATGTTGATTGATCAATTAGCTAAAAAACAAAATGTCACTTTTACACACGATAAGATATTTCAAGCTGACCTAGCATCTTTTTTTCTTAATGGCGAAAAAATTTATCTTGTTAAACCAACGACTTTTATGAATGAAAGTGGAAAAGCAGTTCATGCTTTATTGACTTACTATGATTTGGATATTGAAGATTTACTCGTTATTTACGACGATCTTGACATGGAAGTTGGGAAAATTCGTTTAAGAGCAAAGGGTTCAGCAGGTGGTCATAATGGTATCAAGTCTATTATTCAACATATTGGAACCCAAGTATTTAACCGTGTTAAAATAGGTATTGGAAGACCTAAAAAAGGCATGTCAGTTGTTCATCATGTTTTAAGTAAGTTTGATCAGGATGACTATGTGGGTATTTTACAGTCTATTGACAAGGTTGACGATGCTGTAAACTGCTATTTACAAGAGAAAAACTTTGAGAAAACAATGCAGAGGTATAATGGTTAAATGGTGACTTTATTAGATTTATTCTCAGAAAATGATCAGATTAAAAAATGGCATCAAAATCTGATAGATAAGAAAAGACAACTAATACTTGGTTTATCAACTTCTACCAAGGCTCTTGCAATTGCAAGCAGTCTAGAAAAAGAAAATAAGATTATGTTACTGACTTCAACTTATGGAGAAGCAGAACGAATTATCAGTGATCTTCTTTCTCTCTTAGGAGAGGAACTTGTCTATCCATTTTTGGTTGATGACTCTCCTATGGTAGAGTTTTTGATGTCTTCGCAAGAAAAAATCATTTCGCGGGTTGAGGCCTTGCGTTTTTTGAGTGATCCGTCTAAGAAAGGGATTTTAGTTTGTAATATCGCAGCGAGTCGGTTAATTTTACCCTCTCCGACTAGATTTAAAGAAAGTACTATAAAAATTGCAGTTGGCGAAGAATATGACCAACGCGAGCTACTTCACCGGTTAAAGGAAATTGGATATCGAAAAGTTACTCAAGTACAGATACAAGGTGAGTTTAGTATTCGAGGAGACATTTTAGATATTTTTGAGATGTCTCAGTTAGAACCTTTCCGAATCGAGTTTTTTGGCGATGAAGTAGATGGTATTCGTACTTTTGAAGTCGAAACACAATTATCGAAAGAAAATCAGACAAACCTCACTATCTTTCCAGCTAGCGACATACTTTTGAGAGAAAAAGATTATCAACGAGGACAGTCAGCTTTAGAAAAGCAAATTTCAAAGACTCTATCACCAATTTTAAAATCATATTTGGAAGAGATTTTGTCAAGTTTTCATCAAAAACAAGTACATTCAGATAGTCGAAAGTTTTTGTCCTTATGTTATGATAAAACATGGACTGTATTTGATTATATTGAAAAAGATACACCAGTATTCTTTGATGACTATCAAAAATTGATGAATCAGTATGAATCCTTTGAAAGAGAATTAGCACAATACTTTACAGAAGATTTACAGAATGGTAAATCATTTTCTGGGATGCAGTATTTTGCAGATACAGAGCAAACCTATAAAAAACAAAGTCCAGTTACTTTTTTCTCAAATCTCCAAAAAGGATTAGGAAATCTCAAGTTTGATCACATATATCAATTTAATCAATATCCTATGCAAGAGTTTTTCAATCAATTTTCTTTTCTTAAAGAAGAAATTGAGCGATATAAAAAAATGGACTACACCATTGTTCTGCAGTCTAGCAATTCAATGGGAAGCAAAACATTGGAGGATGTTTTAGAGGAATACCAGATTAAACTGGATTCCAGAGATAAGTCAAGTATCTGTAAAGAATCTGTAAACTTGATTGAGGGTAATCTAAGACATGGTTTTCATTTTGTAGATGAAAAAATTCTTTTGATTACTGAACATGAGATTTTTCAAAAGAAATTAAAACGTCGGTTTAGAAGACAACATGCTTCAAATGCAGAGCGATTAAAAGATTATAATGAACTTGAAAAAGGGGACTACGTTGTTCACCATATCCATGGAATTGGTCAATATCTAGGCATTGAAACAATTGAAATTAAAGGGATTCACCGAGATTATGTCAGTGTTCAATATCAAAATGGGGACCAAATCTCCATCCCAGTTGAGCAGATTCAGTTACTGTCTAAATATGTTTCAAGTGATGGGAAAGCGCCAAAACTTAATAAATTAAATGATGGTCATTTCAAAAAGGCCAAGCAAAAAGTTAAGAACCAGGTAGAGGATATAGCTGACGATTTAATCAAGCTTTATTCTGAGCGTAGTCAGTTGAAGGGATTTGCTTTCTCAGCTGATGATGATGAGCAACATGCTTTTGATGATGCTTTTCCTTATGTTGAAACGGATGATCAACTTCGCAGTATTGAGGAAATCAAGAAAGATATGCAGGATTCTCACCCCATGGATCGACTTTTGGTTGGAGATGTTGGTTTTGGGAAGACTGAAGTTGCAATGCGTGCAGCCTTTAAGGCGGTCAATGATCATAAACAAGTTGTCGTTCTAGTTCCGACGACGGTTTTAGCGCAACAACACTATACGAATTTTAAGGAAAGATTCCAAAATTTTGCTGTTAATATTGATGTATTGAGTCGCTTTAGAAGTAAAAAAGAGCAGGCGGAGACACTTGAAAAATTAAAGAATGGTCAAGTCGATATTTTGATTGGAACGCATCGTGTTTTGTCAAAAGATGTTGTATTTTCAGATTTAGGCTTGATGATTATTGATGAAGAGCAACGATTTGGTGTCAAGCATAAGGAAACATTGAAAGAACTGAAGAAACAAGTGGATGTCCTAACCTTGACAGCTACTCCAATACCTCGTACTCTTCATATGTCTATGTTGGGAATCCGAGATTTGTCTGTTATTGAAACACCTCCGACCAATCGTTATCCAGTACAAACCTATGTTTTGGAAAAGAATGATAGTGTGATTCGTGATGCTGTATTGCGTGAAATGGAGCGTGGAGGTCAAGTTTACTATCTTTACAATAAAGTTGACACGATTGACCAGAAGGTTTCAGAATTACAGGAGTTGATTCCAGATGCTTCGATTGGGTATGTTCATGGACAAATGAGTGAAATTCAGTTGGAAAATACTTTATTGGACTTTATTGAAGGTCAGTATGATATTTTGGTGACAACTACTATTATTGAGACAGGGGTAGATATTCCAAATGCCAATACCTTATTTATTGAAAATGCAGACCATATGGGTTTGTCAACCTTGTATCAATTAAGAGGAAGAGTCGGTCGTAGTAATCGTATTGCTTATGCCTATCTTATGTATCGTCCAGAAAAATCAATCAGTGAAGTTTCTGAGAAGAGATTAGAAGCGATTAAGGGATTTACGGAATTAGGCTCTGGATTTAAGATTGCGATGCGAGATCTTTCGATACGTGGAGCAGGAAATCTCCTAGGAAAATCCCAATCAGGTTTCATTGATTCTGTTGGTTTTGAATTGTATTCGCAGTTACTAGAGGAAGCTATCGCTAAACGGAACGGTAATGGGAATAAAAGAATCAAAGGAAATGCTGAGTTGATTTTACAAATCGACGCCTATCTTCCTGACACTTATATTTCTGACCAACGACATAAGATTGAAATTTACAAGAAAATTCGTCAAATTGACAATCGTGTCAACTATGAAGAACTACAAGAAGAATTGATGGATCGCTTTGGAGAATACCCAGATGTAGTAGCCTACCTTTTAGAGATTGGTTTGGTTAAGTCATATTTGGACAAGGTCTTTGTAGAACGTGTGGAAAGAAAAGATAACAAGATTGCAGTTCAATTTGAAAAAGTCACTCAACGACTATTCTTGGCTCAAGATTATTTTAAAGCCTTATCCGCAACGAACTTAAAAGCAGCCATAGCTGAGAATAAGGGATTAATGGAAGTTGTATTCGATGTCCGAAACAAGAAGGATTATGAAATTTTAGAAGGTTTGCTGATTTTTGGAGAAAGTTTATTAGAGATAAAAGAATCAAAGGAAGCAAATCCCATTTAACATTTTTCTTCTATAAAAAGGATAAAAATGGTACAATAATAATTTGAGGTAATAAAAATGAGATTAGACAAGTATTTAAAAGTATCACGAATTATTAAGCGTCGCACAGTCGCAAAAGAAGTAGCAGATAAAGGTAGAATCAAGGTGAATGGAATCTTGGCCAAAAGTTCAACGGATTTGAAAGTTGATGACCAAGTTGAAATTCGCTTTGGAAATAAGTTGTTGCTTGTTAAAGTACTAGAGATGAAAGATAGTACAAAAAAAGAAGATGCAGCAGGCATGTATGAAATTCTCAGTGAAACACGGGTAGAAGGAAATGTCTAAAAATATTGTACAGATGAATAATTCTTTTATTCAAAATGAACACCAACGTCGTCGTTACTTGATGAAGGAGAGACAAAAGAGGAATCGCTTTATGGGTTGGGTTCTGATTTTGATGATTTTATTGTTTATTTTACCGACCTATAATCTGGCCCAAAGCTATAATCAGTTACTGCAACGTCGTCAGCAATTGACAGAGTTGAAAGAGCAGTATCAAACTCTCAGTGATGAAAAGGACAAGGAATCTGCTTTTGCTGCAAAGTTGAAAGATGAAGACTATGTAGCAAAATATGCACGCGCCAAGTACTATTACTCAAAGAAACGAGAAGCAATTTACACAATTCCTGATTTGCTTCCGAGGTAATGTCATGGAAAATTTATTGGAAGTTGTTGAACAATTTTTAAGTTTATCAGATGAAAAATTAGAGGAATTGGCAGCTAAAAACCATTTATTACGATTACAAGAAGAAAGGGAAGAGAAGAATGCGTAAGTTCTTAGTAGTTTTATTGCTACCTGCTTTTATCATAACCTCAAGAGTAGTTAGCACAGAAAAACAGCTTCCTTACTCTTCACAAGAAATTTATTATCTAACCGAGTCGGATTATGGATTCTACTATAAGGAAACTCTGGAATCCCCAATGGTATACGGAGAAACAGCTGTCTACGCTAATGAGGATCTTGTCAAGGAGTCTGGTAAATTGACTCCTGGAAACGCCTTTAAAATCGTAGAGTGGCGTTTGAATAGACAAGGTGTTCCTGTTTTTAAATTAGATAATCACCAGTTTATCCTTGCAGATAAGCGTTTGGTCTATGATCAAAGTCAAGTTCAAACTCAAAATAGGCAAGTATGGTTGGAGCCAGGGTTTGTTATCTATAACACCCCCTATGATGCGAAAGAAATTTCTTCCTCTCTCTCTCCCTATCAACTTGTAACGGTGGATAGAGCTCTCTTTGCTGAGGGACAAGAATTTCTTCATATTGATCAAGTTGGGTGGGTATCAAAAGAGTTCACCTCAGAAGAAGACAATCGCATCCAGAAGGTTCAAGAAGTTTTATCAAACAACTATCAGAATGAAAACTATTCTATTTATGTTAAACAACTGAGTACAGGTAAAGAGGCTGGGGTGAATGAAGACAGCAAACTCTATGCAGCTAGCATCTTGAAATTGGCCTACCTTTATTACGCTCAAGATAAGATAAATCAAGGCGACTATACGCTGGACAGTAGCTTCAAGTATGTCCCGGAAGTAAATAGTTTCCCTGGGTCCTATAAACCAGAGGGTAGTGGTAGTTTGCCTAAAAAAGAAGATAACAAAGAATACAGTCTTCAACAGTTAATTACCAAGGTAACAAAAGAGTCAGACAATGTTGCTCATAATATTTTAGGTTATTATGTGACCAATCAATCTGATGGGGCTTTCAAAGAAAAAATGTCCACTATTATGGGTGAAGATTGGGATGTAAATGATAAATTGACTTCTTCAAAAATGGCTGGAAAGGTCATGGAAGCTATTTATAATCAGAATGGTTTTGTCTTAGAGTCTCTAGGTAAGACTGATTTTGACAACCAAAGAATCGCAAAGGGTGTTTCGGTTAAGGTAGCTCATAAAATTGGAGATGCCGATGAGTTTAAACATGACACTGCCATTGTTTATACGGATTCTCCTTTCGTTCTTTCCATTTTCACCAAAAATTCTGATTATGATACTATTGCTAAGATAGCTAAGGATGTCTATGAGGTTCTAAAATGAGGGACCAGGATTTTTTAAATCATTTTCTTCGAAAAGAGTATTTTAAAAAACATTCGAAAGTCGTGTTAGCTTTGTCTGGCGGACTGGATTCAATGTTTTTATTTCATCTATTGTCTACTTATCAAAATGAGTTGGGAATTGAGTTGATTTTAGCACATGTCAATCACAAGCAGAGAAGTGAGTCTGACTGGGAGGAAAATGAACTAAGGAAGTTAGCTGATGCAGCTGAACTTCCTATTTATATCACAAGCTTTTCAGGAGACTTTTCAGAAGCGCGTGCTCGAGAGTTTCGTTATGATTTTTTTAGGAAAATTATGAAAGAGGTTGGAGCGACTGCCTTGGTCACTGCCCACCATGCAGATGATCAGGTTGAAACGATTTTGATGCGGTTTATTCGTGGAAGTCGGTTACGTCACTTAATAGGAATAAAAGAAAGTCAAGTGGTTGATGAAATTGAAATCATCCGCCCCTTGTTGCATTTTCATAAAACAGACTTCCCACCAATTTATCATTTCGAAGATCAAACAAATCAGGAAAATACCTATTTTCGCAATCGCATTCGAAATAGGTATTTACCAGAACTTGAAAAAGAAAATCCTCGTCTTAAATCCGCTCTTTTAGATTTAGGAAGGGAAATTTCAGATTACCAAGTAACAATAACGGAGCTTTCGAAACAAATTGATGTAGAAGATTTGAATGAGCTATTTTCATACTCACAACAAACTCAAGGAATCTTGCTCCAGAATTATCTTAATCAATTTCCAGACTTAAATCTGACAAAGGCTCAGTTTGCCGAAGTTCGAGAGATTTTAGCAAGGAAAAGCCAGTATCGTCATTCTCTTAAAAATGGCTATGAATTGATAAAAGAGTATCAGAATTTTCGAGTTTGTAAAATCAGTCCTCAGGCCGATGAAAAGGAAGATGAACTTGTGTTACACTATCAAAATCAAGTTCGATATATGGGCTATTTATTTTCCTTTGGCATCCCTATTGAAGGGGATTTTGTTCAAAAAGTAATGGTTTCACGAGAAACACCTGTACATATTAGGTATCGAAAACCTGGCGATGTTCTTATCCTGAATGGGCATCGAAAGAAACTGAGACGCTTATTTATAGATTTGAAAATCCCTATTGAAAAACGAAAAACAACCCCTATTATTGAGCAATTTGGAGAAATTGTCTCAATTTTAGGAATTGCGACCAGTGATTTGAGTAAAAACACGAAAAATGATATAATGAACACTGTAATTTATATAGAAAAAATAGATAGGTAAAAAGATGTTAGAATACGATATAAAAAAAATTCTCGTTTCACATGATGAAATTACAGAAGCAGCTAAAAAGCTAGGTGCACAATTAACAAAAGAATATGAGGGGAAAAATCCAATTCTTATTGGAATTCTAAAAGGATCGATTCCTTTTATGGCTGAATTGGTCAAACATATTGATACGCATATTGAGATGGACTTCATGATGGTATCTAGTTACCATGGTGGAACAGCAAGTACTGGTGTCATCAATATCAAGCAAGACGTGACTCAAGAT
This sequence comes from Streptococcus oralis, assembly GCF_006175905.1. Lineage (GTDB taxonomy): Bacteria > Bacillota > Bacilli > Lactobacillales > Streptococcaceae > Streptococcus > Streptococcus oralis_BG. Next base: position 645,848 of record NZ_SSNB01000001.1, on the reverse strand, counting down.
ATCAAAGGAAGACATGTTTTATTTGTAGAGGATATCATCGATACAGGTCAAACTTTGAAAAATTTGCGAGATATGTTTATTGCAAGAGAAGCAGCTTCTGTTAAAATCGCGACTTTGTTGGACAAACCAGAGGGACGTGTTGTTGAAATTGAAGCGGATTATACTTGTTTTACTATTCCAAATGAGTTTGTGGTAGGTTATGGTCTGGATTATAAAGAAAATTATCGTAACCTTCCTTATGTCGGAGTATTGAAAGAAGAAGTTTATTCAAATTAGAAAGATCTATCTTTAATGAAAAAACAAAATAATGGTTTAGTTAGAAATCCATTTCTCTACTTGTTAATTATCTTCTTCCTAGTGACAGGATTCCAGTATTTTTACTCTGGAAATACTGCTGGGCGAAGCGAAAAAATTAACTATACAGAATTGGTAAAAGAAATTACAGCAGACAATGTAAAAGAATTAACCTATCAGCCAAATGGTAGCATCGTTGAAGTGTCTGGTGTTTATAAAAATCCTAAGACTAGTAAAGAGGAAACAGGAATTCAATTTTTTACTCCTACAGCTACAACAGTAGAAAGATTCTCAAGTACTATTCTTCCGTCTGATTCAACAGTTTCAGAATTGCAAAAACTTGCTTCTGAACATCAGGCTGAGGTTACAGTCAAACATGAGAGTTCAAGTGGTATGTGGATCAATATCCTTGTGTCCGTTGTTCCATTTGCTATTCTTTTCTTCTTCCTATTCTCTATGATGGGAAATATGGGAGGAAATAATAGTAGAAATCCAATGAGTTTTGGACGTAGCAAGGCTAAAGCTGCTAATAAAGAAGATATCAAGGTACGTTTCTCAGATGTTGCAGGTGCTGAGGAAGAAAAACAAGAATTAGTCGAAGTTGTTGAATTCCTAAAAGACCCAAAAAGATTTACAAAACTTGGTGCGCGTATTCCTGCGGGTGTTCTTTTAGAGGGACCTCCGGGAACAGGTAAGACTTTGCTTGCTAAGGCGGTTGCCGGAGAAGCAGGCGTTCCATTCTTTAGCATTTCAGGATCTGACTTTGTAGAAATGTTTGTCGGAGTTGGTGCAAGTCGTGTTCGTTCTCTTTTTGAGGATGCTAAAAAAGCAGCACCAGCAATTATCTTTATCGATGAAATTGATGCTGTTGGTCGCCAACGTGGAGTTGGTCTCGGTGGAGGAAATGATGAACGTGAGCAAACCTTGAACCAGCTCTTAATTGAAATGGATGGTTTTGAGGGTAATGAAGGAATTATCGTTATCGCTGCGACAAACCGTTCAGATGTTCTTGATCCAGCTCTTCTCCGCCCAGGACGTTTTGATAGAAAAGTCTTGGTTGGTCGCCCTGATGTTAAAGGTCGTGAAGCAATCTTGAAAGTTCACGCTAAAAACAAACCTCTAGCAGAAGATGTTGATTTGAAATTAGTTGCCCAACAAACTCCAGGTTTTGTTGGTGCTGACTTGGAAAACGTTCTAAACGAGGCAGCCTTGGTTGCAGCCCGTCGCAACAAGTCAGTTATTGATGCTTCAGATATTGATGAAGCAGAAGATAGGGTTATTGCTGGACCTTCTAAGAAAGATAAGACAGTTTCACAAAAAGAACGTGAATTGGTTGCCTACCATGAGGCTGGACATACCATTGTTGGTCTAGTTTTATCGAATGCCCGTGTTGTTCATAAAGTGACTATCGTACCACGTGGCCGTGCAGGTGGTTACATGATTGCACTTCCTAAGGAAGATCAAATGCTTCTATCTAAAGAAGATATGAAAGAGCAATTAGCAGGATTGATGGGTGGTCGTGTTGCTGAGGAAATTATCTTTAATGTCCAAACGACAGGAGCTTCAAATGACTTTGAACAGGCTACTCAGATGGCGCGTGCAATGGTCACTGAATACGGTATGAGTGAAAAACTAGGCCCAGTTCAGTATGAGGGTAATCATGCTATGTTTGGTGCACAAAGTCCTCAAAAATCAATTTCAGAACAAACAGCCTATGAGATTGATGAGGAAGTTCGTTCATTATTAAATGAGGCACGAAACAAAGCAGCTGAAATCATTCAGTCAAATCGTGAAACTCATAAGTTGATTGCAGAAGCATTGTTGAAATACGAAACATTAGATAGTACACAGATTAAATCTCTTTACGAAACAGGAAAAATGCCTGAGACAGTAGAAGAGGAATCCCATGCACTATCTTATGATGAAGTAAAATCAAAAATGAGTGAAGAAAAATAAATTTAGAGAGGTTCAACCTCTCTTTTTATGTTCTAATGTGATGGCTACCGAGCGGATGCCCTGATAGTCGACCCTCCTCGTACAGGCTTAGATGATAAGCTGTTGGATACTATTCTGACCTATGTTCCAGAAAAAATGGTCTATGTATCCTGCAATGTTTCGACCTTGGCGCGAGATTTAGTTAAATTAGTAAAAGTCTATGACCTCCAGTATATCCAGTCGGTCGATATGTTTCCCCACACTGCACGGACAGAAGCAGTGGTTAAGTTAGTGAAGAAAAGAAAAAATCAACTTCACTGAAAAAAGTCCTTGACAAAGGTAAAAAAGTAGGTATAATAGAAAGAGTTGAAAAGCTCAAGGTCCGTTGGTCAAGGGGTTAAGACACCGCCTTTTCACGGCGGTAACACGGGTTCGAATCCCGTACGGACTATGGTGTATTGCGGTTAAAAAAACTTGAAAAAAGTTTAAAAAATCTGTTGACAGAGGCAGGTAGCTGTGATATACTAATATAGTTGTCGCTCGAGAGCAATTGAGTGACAAAGACCTTTGAAAACTGAACAAGACGAACCAATGTGCAGGGCACTATAACTGAGGTTATAGTACTGAACAATGAAAAAACAATAAATCTGTCAGTGACAGAAATGAGTGAGAACTCAAACTTTTAATGAGAGTTTGATCCTGGCTCAGGACGAACGCTGGCGGCGTGCCTAATACATGCAAGTAGAACGCTGAAGGAGGAGCTTGCTCTTCTGGATGAGTTGCGAACGGGTGAGTAACGCGTAGGTAACCTGCCTGGTAGCGGGGGATAACTATTGGAAACGATAGCTAATACCGCATAAGAGTAGATGTTGCATGACATTTGCTTAAAAGGTGCAATTGCATCACTACCAGATGGACCTGCGTTGTATTAGCTAGTTGGTGAGGTAACGGCTCACCAAGGCAACGATACATAGCCGACCTGAGAGGGTGATCGGCCACACTGGGACTGAGACACGGCCCAGACTCCTACGGGAGGCAGCAGTAGGGAATCTTCGGCAATGGACGGAAGTCTGACCGAGCAACGCCGCGTGAGTGAAGAAGGTTTTCGGATCGTAAAGCTCTGTTGTAAGAGAAGAACGAGTGTGAGAGTGGAAAGTTCACACTGTGACGGTATCTTACCAGAAAGGGACGGCTAACTACGTGCCAGCAGCCGCGGTAATACGTAGGTCCCGAGCGTTGTCCGGATTTATTGGGCGTAAAGCGAGCGCAGGCGGTTAGATAAGTCTGAAGTTAAAGGCTGTGGCTTAACCATAGTACGCTTTGGAAACTGTTTAACTTGAGTGCAAGAGGGGAGAGTGGAATTCCATGTGTAGCGGTGAAATGCGTAGATATATGGAGGAACACCGGTGGCGAAAGCGGCTCTCTGGCTTGTAACTGACGCTGAGGCTCGAAAGCGTGGGGAGCAAACAGGATTAGATACCCTGGTAGTCCACGCCGTAAACGATGAGTGCTAGGTGTTAGACCCTTTCCGGGGTTTAGTGCCGCAGCTAACGCATTAAGCACTCCGCCTGGGGAGTACGACCGCAAGGTTGAAACTCAAAGGAATTGACGGGGGCCCGCACAAGCGGTGGAGCATGTGGTTTAATTCGAAGCAACGCGAAGAACCTTACCAGGTCTTGACATCCCTCTGACCGCTCTAGAGATAGAGTTTTCCTTCGGGACAGAGGTGACAGGTGGTGCATGGTTGTCGTCAGCTCGTGTCGTGAGATGTTGGGTTAAGTCCCGCAACGAGCGCAACCCCTATTGTTAGTTGCCATCATTCAGTTGGGCACTCTAGCGAGACTGCCGGTAATAAACCGGAGGAAGGTGGGGATGACGTCAAATCATCATGCCCCTTATGACCTGGGCTACACACGTGCTACAATGGCTGGTACAACGAGTCGCAAGCCGGTGACGGCAAGCTAATCTCTTAAAGCCAGTCTCAGTTCGGATTGTAGGCTGCAACTCGCCTACATGAAGTCGGAATCGCTAGTAATCGCGGATCAGCACGCCGCGGTGAATACGTTCCCGGGCCTTGTACACACCGCCCGTCACACCACGAGAGTTTGTAACACCCGAAGTCGGTGAGGTAACCTTTTAGGAGCCAGCCGCCTAAGGTGGGATAGATGATTGGGGTGAAGTCGTAACAAGGTAGCCGTATCGGAAGGTGCGGCTGGATCACCTCCTTTCTAAGGATAAGGAACTGCACATTGGTCTTGTTTAGTCTTGAGAGGTCTTGTGGGGCCTTAGCTCAGCTGGGAGAGCGCCTGCTTTGCACGCAGGAGGTCAGCGGTTCGATCCCGCTAGGCTCCATTGGTGAGAGATCACCAAGTAATGCACATTGAAAATTGAATATCTATATCAAATAGTAACAAGAAAATAAACCGAAACGCTGTAGTATTAAAAGAGTTTATGACTGAAAGGTCAAAAAATAAGGTTAAGTTAATAAGGGCGCACGGTGGATGCCTTGGCACTAGGAGCCGAAGAAGGACGTGACAAACGACGATATGCCTTGGGTAGCTGTAAGTAAGCGATGATCCAGGGATTTCCGAATGGGGGAACCCAACAGGTACTACCTGTTACCCATATCTGTTAAGGATATGAGGAGGAAGACGCAGTGAACTGAAACATCTAAGTAGCTGCAGGAAGAGAAAGCAAAAGCGATTGCCTTAGTAGCGGCGAGCGAAACGGCAGGAGGGCAAACCGAAGAGTTTACTCTTCGGGGTTGTAGGACTGCAATGTGGACTCAAAGATTATAGAAGAATGATTTGGGAAGATCAGCCAAAGAGAGTAATAGCCTCGTATTTAAAATAGTCTTTGTACCTAGCAGTATCCTGAGTACGGCGGGACACGAGAAATCCCGTCGGAATCTGGGAGGACCATCTCCCAACCCTAAATACTCCCTAGTGACCGATAGTGAACCAGTACCGTGAGGGAAAGGTGAAAAGCACCCCGGGAGGGGAGTGAAATAGAACCTGAAACCGTGTGCCTACAACAAGTTCGAGCCCGTTAATGGGTGAGAGCGTGCCTTTTGTAGAATGAACCGGCGAGTTACGATATGATGCGAGGTTAAGTTGAAGAGACGGAGCCGCAGGGAAACCGAGTCTGAATAGGGCGCATTAGTATCATGTCGTAGACCCGAAACCATGTGACCTACCCATGAGCAGGTTGAAGGTGCGGTAAGACGCACTGGAGGACCGAACCAGGGCACGTTGAAAAGTGCTTGGATGACTTGTGGGTAGCGGAGAAATTCCAAACGAACTTGGAGATAGCTGGTTCTCTCCGAAATAGCTTTAGGGCTAGCGTCGACATAAAGATTCTTGGAGGTAGAGCACTGTTTGGGTGAGGGGTCCATCCCGGATTACCAATCTCAGATAAACTCCGAATGCCAATGAATTATGGTCGGCAGTCAGACTGCGAGTGCTAAGATCCGTAGTCGAAAGGGAAACAGCCCAGACCACCAGCTAAGGTCCCAAAATAATTGTTAAGTGGAAAAGGATGTGGGGTTGCACAGACAACTAGGATGTTAGCTTAGAAGCAGCTATTCATTCAAAGAGTGCGTAATAGCTCACTAGTCGAGTGACCCTGCGCCGAAAATGTACCGGGGCTAAAACAATTTACCGAAGCTGTGGATACCTTTATAGGTATGGTAGGAGAGCGTTCTATGTGTGAAGAAGGTATACCGTGAGGAGTGCTGGAACGCATAGAAGTGAGAATGCCGGTATGAGTAGCGAAAGACAGGTGAGAATCCTGTCCACCGTAAGACTAAGGTTTCCAGGGGAAGGCTCGTCCGCCCTGGGTTAGTCGGGACCTAAGGAGAGACCGAAAGGTGTATCCGATGGACAACAGGTTGATATTCCTGTACTAGAGTATGTAGTGATGGAGGGACGCAGTAGGCTAACTAAAGCAGACGAATGGAAGTGTCTGTCTAAGCAGTGAGGTGTGATATGAGTCAAATGCTTATATCTATAACATTGAGCTGTGATGGGGAGCGAAGTTTAGTAGCGAAGTTAGTGACGTCACACTGCCAAGAAAAGCTTCTAGCGTTTAAACATACTCTACCCGTACCGCAAACCGACACAGGTAGTCGAGGCGAGTAGCCTCAGGTGAGCGAGAGAACTCTCGTTAAGGAACTCGGCAAAATGACCCCGTAACTTCGGGAGAAGGGGTGCTGACTTTAGGTCAGCCGCAGTGAATAGGCCCAAGCAACTGTTTATCAAAAACACAGCTCTCTGCTAAATCGTAAGATGATGTATAGGGGGTGACGCCTGCCCGGTGCTGGAAGGTTAAGAGGAGTGCTTAGGAGTAATCCGAAGGTATGAATTGAAGCCCCAGTAAACGGCGGCCGTAACTATAACGGTCCTAAGGTAGCGAAATTCCTTGTCGGGTAAGTTCCGACCCGCACGAAAGGCGTAATGATTTGGGCACTGTCTCAACGAGAGACTCGGTGAAATTTTAGTACCTGTGAAGATGCAGGTTACCCGCGACAGGACGGAAAGACCCCATGGAGCTTTACTGCAGTTTGATATTGAGTGTCTGTACCACATGTACAGGATAGGTAGGAGTCTATGAGATCGGGACGCCAGTTTCGAAGGAGACGTTGTTGGGATACTACCCTTGTGTTATGGCCACTCTAACCCGGATAGGTTATCCCTATCGGAGACAGTGTCTGACGGGCAGTTTGACTGGGGCGGTCGCCTCCTAAAAGGTAACGGAGGCGCCCAAAGGTTCCCTCAGAATGGTTGGAAATCATTCGCAGAGTGTAAAGGTATAAGGGAGCTTGACTGCGAGAGCTACAACTCGAGCAGGGACGAAAGTCGGGCTTAGTGATCCGGTGGTTCCGTATGGAAGGGCCATCGCTCAACGGATAAAAGCTACCCTGGGGATAACAGGCTTATCTCCCCCAAGAGTTCACATCGACGGGGAGGTTTGGCACCTCGATGTCGGCTCGTCGCATCCTGGGGCTGTAGTCGGTCCCAAGGGTTGGGCTGTTCGCCCATTAAAGCGGCACGCGAGCTGGGTTCAGAACGTCGTGAGACAGTTCGGTCCCTATCCGTCGCGGGCGTAGGAAATTTGAGAGGATCTGCTCCTAGTACGAGAGGACCAGAGTGGACTTACCGCTGGTGTACCAGTTGTCTTGCCAAAGGCATCGCTGGGTAGCTATGTAGGGAAGGGATAAACGCTGAAAGCATCTAAGTGTGAAACCCACCTCAAGATGAGATTTCCCATGATTTTATATCAGTAAGAGCCCTGAGAGATGATCAGGTAGATAGGTTAGAAGTGGAAGTGTGGCGACACATGTAGCGGACTAATACTAATAGCTCGAGGACTTATCCAAAGTAACTGAGAATACGAAGTGTGAGGTTTTCTTGAGATTTGATAGATATTCAATTTTGAGTAGGTATTACTCAGAGTTAAGTGACGATAGCCTAGGAGATACACCTGTACCCATGCCGAACACAGCAGTTAAGCCCTAGAACGCCGGAAGTAGTTGGGGGTTGCCCCCTGTGAGATATGGAAGTCGCTTAGCTTTTATCCGCCATAGCTCAGTTGGTAGTAGCGCATGACTGTTAATCATGATGTCGTAGGTTCGAGTCCTACTGGCGGAGTATAAATCGAAACGTTCAACTGAGCGTTTTTTTATTTATAAATATATTGGACTGTTGAAATTTCAAATTTTAATTTTTAAATCTATAATTACCTCTTTATTTTATTTTTAGTTCGTTTAGCTTTAAATTCTTCTTTTATAGGATTTGAAGCTTTTTTAGTTCCTTTTTTTGTTAGACTAGTGTTACTAATAAGAAAGGGAATTTTTATATGCTTCAGAAATTTTATGATCGAGCATTCGTCTTTTTGAAACTAGTTGAACAAGAATATGTCTCTTTAGGCCAGAGTTGTTCAGAGTGGGAATCACTTCATCTTCGTTTTTTACTATATTACTTAATCCGATTTAAAATAAAAAGTGATAGGGAATTTTCACTATATCACTTTAAAACAGCTTATCGTCTATATCTAGATAAATTCCTGCAAGGTGGTACAACTATTATCCAATAGGAAGCATCTATATCATAATTACGAACGATAGTTGTAGCTAGTTTTTAAAAAATATAGAATTAGCTTATAATCAAAGGCTTCTGTATTTAGAAATGAAAGAATTTCCAAATCTTTTCTACTGTTTCTTCTTGATAAAATAGTGTTTTTTTCTTATAATAAATTGTAAGATATAATTGCGGGTGAAATTCCTGCCATGTATATGAGAAAGGACGAGCTCCTAGTAGCTCAGACGAATTTTATTATGACTTCAGTTGTTGTTGTAGGTACCCAATGGGGCGATGAAGGTAAAGGGAAAATTACAGATTTTCTTTCAGCCAATGCGGAAGTGATTGCTCGTTACCAAGGTGGTGATAATGCAGGTCATACCATTGTTATTGATGGTAAAAAGTTTAAGTTGCACTTGATTCCATCTGGAATTTTCTTCCCTGAAAAAATTTCAGTTATTGGAAACGGTATGGTTGTAAACCCTAAATCTCTTGTGAAAGAGTTGAGCTATCTTCATGATGAAGGTGTGACAACTGATAACTTGCGTATTTCTGATCGTGCGCATGTTATTTTGCCTTACCACATTGAGTTGGATCGCTTGCAGGAAGAAGCTAAGGGTGACAATAAGATTGGTACTACAATCAAGGGAATCGGTCCAGCATATATGGATAAGGCTGCTCGTGTTGGAATTCGTATTGCGGATCTTTTGGATAAGGATATTTTCCGTGAACGTTTGGAACGCAATCTTGCGGAAAAGAATCGTTTGTTTGAAAAATTATATGATAGTACCCCTATTTCAGTTGACGATATTTTTGAAGAATACTATGAGTATGGTCAACAAATCAAGCAATACGTGACAGATACATCCGTTATCTTGAATGATGCGCTTGATAATGGCAAACGTGTGCTGTTTGAAGGTGCGCAAGGTGTTATGCTAGATATCGACCAAGGTACGTATCCATTTGTTACGTCGTCAAACCCTGTCGCTGGTGGTGTGACAATTGGGTCTGGTGTTGGCCCAAGTAAGATTGACAAGGTTGTAGGTGTTTGTAAAGCCTATACGAGTCGTGTAGGTGACGGACCTTTCCCAACTGAATTATTTGATGAAGTGGGGGATCGCATCCGTGAAGTAGGTCATGAATACGGTACAACAACTGGTCGTCCACGTCGTGTAGGTTGGTTTGACTCAGTTGTGATGCGTCACAGCCGCCGTGTATCTGGGATTACCAATCTTTCATTGAACTCTATCGATGTTTTGAGTGGTTTGGATACTGTGAAAATCTGTGTGGCCTATGATCTTGATGGTCAACGTATTGATTACTATCCTGCTAGTCTTGAGCAGTTGAAACGTTGCAAGCCAATCTACGAGGAATTGCCAGGTTGGTCAGAAGACATCACTGGAGTCCGTAATTTAGAAGACCTTCCTGAGAATGCACGTAACTATGTTCGTCGTGTAAGCGAGTTGGTTGGTGTTCGTATCTCAACTTTCTCAGTAGGTCCCGGTCGTGAACAAACTAATATTTTAGAAAGTGTTTGGTCATAGGAGATTTTTAAGATTAGTTTAAGACAGGTTGGGTATACTATAGACAGTTACAAGAAGACCTCCTAACTTGTTGTAACAAATATCCTAAACTTTTCTTTTTCATAATAATCTCCCTATTAAGTCACCGCATTCGGTGGCTTTTTTTGTCTTGAGAATCATGATATAATAATAAAATCGACAAGTAGGAAAAGAGAAGAACGATGAATTATACAGTTGAAGAAAAAGAAGCCTTTATGAGAGAGGCTTTGAGAGAGGCTGAGATTGCCTTAGAACACGATGAAATTCCAATTGGTTGTGTGATTGTCAAGGATGGAGAAATCATTGGTAGGGGGCATAATGCGCGCGAGGAGTTGCAACGGGCGGTCATGCATGCAGAAATCATGGCTATAGAGAATGCGAATGTGAGTGAGGAGAGCTGGCGCCTGCTCGATTGTACGCTTTTTGTGACCATTGAGCCTTGTGTCATGTGTAGCGGGGCGATTGGGCTTGCCCGTATTCCAAAGGTAGTCTACGGGGCTAAGAATCAGAAATTTGGTGCAGCTGGAAGCTTGTACGATATTTTGACAGATGAGCGTCTCAATCATCGTGTAGAGGTAGAAACGGGAATTTTGGAAGATGACTGTGCAGCGATTATGCAGGACTTTTTCCGAAATCGACGGAAAAAATAATTTCTCTTTAAAAACAGAGGGGAATGTGGTATAATGAATAGTGGAGCAACAGTTCTGCGTGAAGCGGGTCAGGGGAGGAATCCAGCAGCCCTAAGCGATGTGAATTGTGTGCTCTTTTTTCGTGCTTTTTTCGAATAAATAAGATAAAATAGCCTAGAATAAATGATTATAGAAAAGAGAAAAATATGAAAATTCGTGGTTTTGAATTGGTTTCGAGTTTTACAGATGAAAATTTGTTGCCTAAGCGTGAGACAGCTCATGCAGCTGGGTACGATTTAAAGGTTGCCGAACGAACTGTCATTGCGCCAGGTGAGATTATATTGGTCCCAACAGGAGTTAAGGCTTATATGCAACCGACAGAGGTGCTCTATCTCTATGACCGTTCTTCAAACCCTCGTAAAAAAGGCTTGGTCTTGATTAACTCTGTGGGTGTCATTGACGGAGACTATTATGGCAATCCAGGGAATGAAGGACATATCTTTGCTCAGATGAAAAATATTACTGATCAGGAAGTGGTTCTCGAAGTTGGGGAACGTGTGGTTCAGGCTGTCTTTGCTCCTTTCTTGATTGCAGATGGAGATGAGGCAGATGGCGTGCGGACTGGTGGATTTGGATCGACAGGGAAATAGAGGGATAAAATGGCAGACTATTTATTAGTTGTAGACATGCAGTCAGATTATGTTGCTGTAGGAAAAGCATATCATGAAGAACTGACTGCAGCTGTAAATGACAAAATTGCTACTTATCCCAGCGACCGAGTTATCTATATTCTCAATCGTTTTTTCTGGGAGAGAAAAGATAGAAAGAAGAAATTTGCGACCAACTTGTTAGTTGTATCTTCTCGTATCTTTGAGAAGTGTCGGGCTTCTTGCTTTACTAATCCAGATTTAAAAGATTTTTTAGAGGGAAATGGTGCTAAGAGCATAGAGTTTATAGGGGTAGATGGCAATTTCTGTGTCAAGGCTTCCGTCTTGGCAGCTGTCAAGGAGAATTATCAGGTTTCTGTCGATTTGTCTGCTGTCGGAGTTGCCAACCAGAATAAATTTCAAAATACATTGTATAAGTGGCATTCTTTCGGAGTAACCGTAAAAGGAGAATTATTATAGCTAAGAAAAAAGCGACATTTGTATGTCAAAATTGTGAGTACAACTCACCTAAGTATTTAGGACGCTGTCCAAACTGTGGGTCTTGGTCTTCTTTTGTAGAAGAGGTTGAGGTTGCAGAGGTCAAGAATGCGCGTGTGTCCTTGACAGGTGAGAAAACCAAGCCCATGAAACTGGCTGAGGTGACTTCCATCAATGTCAATCGAACCAAGACGGATATGGAGGAATTCAACCGTGTGCTTGGAGGCGGAGTGGTACCAGGAAGTCTCGTCCTCATCGGTGGGGATCCTGGGATTGGGAAATCAACCCTTCTCCTACAAGTTTCAACTCAGCTGTCCCAAGTAGGGACTGTTCTCTATGTCAGTGGGGAGGAGTCTGCCCAGCAGATTAAACTCCGTGCAGAGCGCTTGGGTGATATTGATAGTGAGTTTTATCTCTATGCAGAGACCAATATGCAGAGTGTTCGCGCAGAAGTAGAAAGAATTCAGCCAGACTTCCTCATTATTGACTCCATCCAGACTATTATGTCTCCTGAGATTTCAGGGGTGCAGGGGTCTGTGTCTCAGGTGCGTGAGGTAACGGCTGAACTCATGCAGTTGGCGAAGACTAATAACATTGCTATCTTTATCGTAGGACATGTGACCAAGGAAGGAACCTTGGCAGGTCCGCGTATGTTGGAGCATATGGTGGATACGGTGCTTTACTTTGAAGGGGAGCGCCACCATACCTTTCGTATCTTGAGAGCGGTCAAAAACCGTTTTGGTTCCACTAATGAGATTGGCATCTTTGAGATGCAGTCGGGCGGATTGGTTGAGGTGCTCAATCCGAGTCAAGTTTTTCTAGAGGAGCGTTTGGATGGGGCTACTGGCTCGTCAATCGTTGTGACCATGGAAGGGACTCGTCCGATTTTGGCGGAGGTTCAGGCTTTGGTAACACCAACCATGTTTGGAAATGCTAAACGCACGACGACAGGACTTGATTTCAATCGTGCTAGTCTGATTATGGCTGTTTTGGAAAAGCGTGCAGGACTTCTCTTGCAAAATCAGGATGCCTATCTCAAATCTGCTGGTGGCGTCAAATTGGATGAGCCTGCCATTGACTTAGCCGTTGCAGTGGCTATTGCCTCTAGTTACAAGGACAAGCCTACCAATCCTCAGGAATGTTTTGTGGGTGAACTGGGCTTGACCGGAGAAATTCGGCGCGTGAATCGTATCGAACAACGCATCAATGAAGCGGCAAAACTGGGCTTTACCAAGATTTATGTACCCAAGAATTCCTTGACAGGAATCACTCCACCCAAGGAAATTGAAGTCATTGGTGTGACGACTATTCAGGAAGTTTTGAAAAAGGTCTTTGCATAATCCGTGACAAATCTTCTTAAAAATGATAAGATAGGAGAAATATTTGATTGTCAAATTTTTGAGGAGGGAATCGTGTCGTATTTTGAACAGTTTATGCAAGCCAATCAGGCTTATGTTGCCCTACATGGGCAGTTAAATCTGCCACTTAAACCCAAAACCAGAGTAGCTATCGTGACCTGTATGGACTCACGTCTACACGTTGCGCAAGCTCTAGGTTTGGCCCTTGGGGATGCTCATATCTTGCGGAATGCGGGTGGTCGAGTGACTGAAGACATAATTCGTTCACTGGTGATCTCCCAGCAACAAATGGGGACTAGAGAGATTGTGGTGCTTCACCATACCGACTGTGGAGCTCAAACCTTTCAAAATGAAAGTTTTCATGAACATTTGAAACACGAGCTCGGAGTTGATGTATCTGATCAAGATTTTTTACCATTCCAGGATGTTGAAGAGAGTGTGAGAGAGGATATGCAATTGCTTCGAGAATCTCCACTGATTCCTGATGATGTGGTTATTTCAGGTGCTGTCTATGATGTGGATACAGGAAGTATGAGAGAGGTATACTAACTTTGTCTCGAAAAAATCTCATCCTAGCATAAAATCGATTGTTAAAATGTAGGATTTTTAGTTTTAATATAGCTAATATAAAATAGTATAAAACAAGGGTATAAATGTTTACTCTTGTTTTATTTTTGATTGAAAAATAAAGGAAAAAGCGCTACAATGGTAGATGGAAAATGTTGTGTAAAAACAAGTGATACATAAATACCGGAGGAAATCATGTCTTTTTCTGATTTAAAGCTGTTTGCCCTTTCTTCTAATAGAGAATTGGCAGAGCGTGTGGCGCAAGAAATTGGGATAGAGTTGGGGAAATCGACTGTTCGCCAATTTTCAGATGGGGAGATTCAGGTCAACATCGAAGAATCAATCCGTGGAAAACACGTTTTTATCCTACAATCAACTAGTTCACCTGTAAATGATAATTTACTTGAAATTTTGATTATGGTGGACGCATTGAAGCGTGCTAGTGCAGAATCTGTCAATGTTGTTATGCCTTACTATGGCTATGCACGTCAGGATAGAAAAGCGCGCGCGCGTGAGCCAATCACTGCAAAACTCGTTGCAAACATGCTAGAAGTTGCTGGGGTAGATCGTTTGTTGACGATTGATTTGCACGCTGCACAGATTCAGGGATTCTTTGATATTCCTGTAGATCACTTGATGGGTGCTCCATTGATTGCGGACTATTTTGAACGTCGTGGCATGGTTGGCTCTGACTACGTGGTTGTCAGCCCAGACCATGGTGGGGTGACTCGTGCTCGTAAATTGGCAGAGTTTTTGAAAACTCCGATTGCGATTATTGACAAACGCCGTAGTGTAGACAAGATGAATACCAGTGAAGTGATGAACATCATTGGTAAGGTAGAAGGTAAGACTTGTATCTTGATTGACGATATGATCGATACAGCTGGAACTATTTGTCATGCGGCAGATGCTCTTGCTGAAGCAGGTGCTGTTGAAGTTTATGCAAGCTGTACGCACCCAGTTCTTTCAGGGCCAGCTATGGACAATATCCAAAAATCAGCTATTAAGAAATTGGTTGTTTTGGATACTATCTACCTACCAGAAGAGCGTTTGATTGATAAGATTGAACAAATTTCGATTGCTCATCTTCTGGGCGATGCTATTATTCGTATCCACGAAAAACGTCCTCTTTCTCCCCTATTTTGTATTGAGAAAAAGATTTAATCTTTCACTTGAAGTAGACAGAACTCCTAGCAGGCTTCTTTTCTTGCTAGGAGATTTTTATAGTCAAAATCTGCAAGCCTTTTCAAAATGTGCTATACTGAGAAAAAAGGAGGATTTCTATGAGTCAAGAATTTATCAATCCAAGTGATGGTGTGATTTGTCAGTATCTTACAACCAGTAAAACGTTAGCAGTAGTGGGCTTGTCCGATCGTGAGGAAACAACTAGTAATCGAGTGACCAAGGAAATGCAAGCTCGGGGCTATAAAATCATTCCAGTTAATCCCAAGGCTGCAGGTGGGGAAATCTTGGGAGAGAAGGCTTATGCGAGTCTAGCTGAGATTCCTTTTCCTGTCGATATTGTCAATGTATACCGTCGCAGTGAATTTTTACCAGATGTGGCGCGTGATTTTCTCAAGGCTGATGCCAAGATTTTTTGGGCACAACTGGGACTTGAAAGCCTAGAAGCGGAAGAAATCTTGCGTGCTGGAGGATGCGATGACATCGTTATGAATCGCTGTATCAAGAGAGAACACACACGCTTAATTCTTGAGCAATAAAAAGGTAGCCAGTAGGCTACCTTTTGTGTTAGAAAATACCAATTAATGCCTGCATACCTAGGCTGGTAAGGATGATAGCAATCCAGCAGATGGCTCCGAGAACAATGGATTTCCCGCTGGATTTGACCATGGCAATCAGATTGGTTTTGAGACCGATAGCACTCATGGCCATGATAATGAGGAATTTGGAGAGTTGTTTGAGAGGGGTGAAGAAGCTACTAGACACACCGAGAGAGGTGAGAAGAGTTGTTAAGAGAGAAGCCAGGATAAAGTAAAGGATAAAAAGAGGGAAGACCTTTTTTAGTTGGAAATCTTGGCTGTTTTTTTGCTGGCGACTTTGCCAGTAGGAGAGAAAGAGTGTGATGGGGATGATTGCTAAGGTGCGCGTGAGTTTCACAATGGTTGCAGACTCAAGGGTATTGGTCTGATAAAGACTGTCCCAGGAGCTGGCGGTAGCCGTCACAGAAGAAGTATCATTGACCGCAGTTCCTGCAAAGAGGGCGAAGCCTTCATTTGATAAGTGAAGCCAGGTTCCTAGGGTTGGAAAGATGAGCGCAGCCAAGACATTGAAGAAAAAGATAACGGAAATGGCTTGGGCAACTTCTTTTTCCTTGGCATGGATAACGGGCGCTGTCGCTGCAATGGCAGAGCCACCACAGATAGAAGATCCCACTCCAATCAAGGTAGCTAGTTTTGTATCCAGTGCAAAGAAGCGCTGGAAGAGGTAGGCAATAATCAGGGCTATTGAAATGGTGGAGAGGATAACAGGGAGTGAAGATTGCCCAACTGCGAAGACTTGCGAGATATTGAGACCAAAACCTAGCAAGACAACGGCATATTGGAGTAATTTTTTAGAACTAAAGGTCAATCCAGCATCCAGTTGTTTATAGGATGAGAGAAAGGGATTTAGGAGCATTCCAGCAAAAATTGCAAAGACAGGTGCACCCACGACGGGAAAAAATCCTCCCAGAAACCAAGATATGATAGAAATGAGAAGGCACGCAAAGATGCCTGCTCCATTTTTTGATAAAAATGACATATAAACCTCCGAAAATAAGCATTTATTATTATACTCCTGTCGAGAAGAAAAGTAAAACAGAAAGTGAAAAATGCAGGTTTCAGATGGATTTTGCGGTCAGGGAGCTTTTGTAGTATAATAGTACTATGTTCTGTAAGCAAGGGGGATATCTATGGACTTAACCAAGCGCTTTAATAAACAGTTAGACAAGATTCAAGTTTCCTTGATTCGCCAGTTTGATCAGGCTATTTCGGAGATTCCTGGGGTCTTGCGTTTGACCTTGGGGGAACCTGATTTTACAACGCCAGATCATGTCAAGGAGGCAGCCAAGCGAGCCATTGACCAGAACCAATCCTACTATACAGGGATGAGCGGTTTACTGACCTTGCGCCAGGCTGCTAGCGACTTTGTAAAAGAAAAATACCAGCTAGATTATAATCCTGAAAATGAAATTTTGGTTACAATTGGGGCGACAGAGGCTTTATCTGCTACTTTGACAGCTATTTTGGAAGAGGGGGACAAGGTGCTCTTGCCAGCTCCTGCCTATCCAGGATATGAGCCGATTGTCAATCTAGTTGGGGCAGAGATTGTCGAGATTGATACAACTGAAAATGGTTTTGTCTTGACTCCTGAGATGTTGGAAAAGGCCATTTTGGAGCAAGGGGACAAGCTCAAAGCTGTCATTCTCAACTATCCAGCCAATCCGACAGGAATTACCTATAGTCGGGAGCAGTTGGAAGCCTTGGCAGACGTTTTACGCAAGTATGAGATTTTTGTTGTCTGTGATGAGGTTTACTCAGAATTGACCTACACAGGCGAAGCCCATGTATCTCTGGGAACGATGCTGAGAGACCAGGCTATTATTATCAATGGCTTGTCTAAATCGCATGCTATGACAGGTTGGCGTTTAGGCTTTATCTTTGCTCCTGCGGCTTTCACAGCTCAGTTAATCAAGAGTCACCAATATTTGGTTACTGCCGCAAATACCATGGCTCAACATGCTGCGGTGGAGGCTTTGACCGCTGGTAAAAACGACGCAGAGCCTATGAAGAAGGAATACATCCAGCGTCGAGATTACATTATCGAGAAGATGACAGCTCTTGGCTTTGAAATTATCAAACCAGACGGTGCCTTCTATATCTTTGCTAAGATTCCAGCAGGTTACAATCAAGACTCCTTTGCTTTTCTCAAGGATTTTGCCCAGAAGATGGCTGTTGCCTTTATCCCTGGTGCTGCCTTTGGTCGCTACGGAGAAGGCTATGTTCGTCTGTCTTATGCAACCAGCATGGAAACAATCAAGGAGGCCATGAAACGACTTGAGGAGTACATGAGAGAAGCATGATCCAGTCTATTACGAGTCAAGGTCTCGTACTCTACAATCGTAACTTTCGGGAGGATGATAAGCTAGTCAAGATCTTCACCGAGCAGGCTGGGAAGCGCATGTTTTTCGTCAAACACGCTGGTCAATCTAAACTAGCTCCTGTTATTCAGCCCTTGGTACTAGCTCGTTTTCTCCTGCGGATCAATGATGACGGGCTTAGCTACATTGAGGACTATCATGAGGTGATGACCTTTCCCAAGATCAATAGTGACCTCTTTGTCATGGCTTATGCGACTTATGTTGCGGCTCTGGCCGATGCTAGTTTGCAGGATAATCAGCAAGATGCTTCCTTGTTTGCCTTCTTGAGAAAGACTCTAGAGTTGATGGAAGAGGGCTTGGATTATCAAGTTTTGACCAATATTTTTGAAATTCAAATCTTGACCCGATTTGGAATTGGGCTCAATTTTAATGAGTGTGTCTTTTGCCATCGGGTAGGTCAGGCCTTTGATTTTTCTTTCAAATATGGAGCCTGCCTCTGTCCGGATCATTATCATGAGGACGAGAAACGTTGCCATCTGAATCCCAACATCCCTTATCTGCTCAATCAATTTCAGGCTATTGATTTTGAAACCTTGGAGACCATTTCGCTTAAGGCAGAAATCAAGCAAGAGCTACGCCAATTTATGGATCAACTTTACGAAGAGTACGTTGGGATTCACCTTAAATCAAAGAAATTTATTGATTCCCTAGCAGACTGGGGACAATTACTAAAAGAGGAAGACAAATGAAAAAAATCGCAGTAGATGCTATGGGGGGCGATTACGCACCTCAAGCCATCGTTGAGGGTGTCAACCAAGCCCTTGCTGACTTTTCAGATATTGAGATTCAACTCTACGGAGATGAAAGTAAGATCAAGCAATATCTAACAGCGACAGAGCGCGTTAGCATCATCCATACGGATGAGAAAATCAACTCAGACGATGAGCCGACAAAAGCTATCCGTAAGAAGAAAAATGCCAGCATGGTATTAGCAGCCAAGGCAGTCAAGGAGGGAGAAGCAGACGCTGTCCTCTCAGCTGGCAACACAGGTGCCTTGTTGGCTGCAGGATTCTTTATTGTGGGTCGTATCAAAAATATCGATCGTCCAGGACTCATGTCGACCTTGCCGACCATCGATGGAAAAGGTTTTGATATGCTAGATCTCGGTGCCAATGCAGAAAATACAGCCCATCATCTGCACCAATACGCTGTTTTAGGTTCCTTCTATGCGAAAAATGTTCGTGGGATTGCAAAACCACGTGTTGGTTTGCTCAACAACGGAACAGAAAGTAGCAAGGGAGATCCGCTTCGTAAGGAAACTTATGACTTGCTAGTAGCTGATGAAAGTTTGAACTTTATCGGAAACGTGGAAGCGCGTGATCTGATGAATGGCGTTGCGGATGTTGTCGTAACAGATGGTTTCACGGGAAACGCTGTTCTCAAATCCATCGAAGGTACAGCTTTGGGAATCATGGGCTTACTTAAAAATGCTATTACGGGTGGTGGCCTTCGAGCGAAGCTAGGTGCTCTACTTCTTAAGGATAGTCTTAGGGGGTTGAAGACACAGCTTAACTATTCAGATGTTGGAGGAGCAGTTTTGTTTGGTGTTAAGGCGCCAGTTGTAAAAACTCATGGCTCAAGTGATGCCAAGGCTGTGTACAGTACGATTCGTCAGATTCGTACCATGCTAGAAACAGACGTAGTTGCTCAGACTGCGCGTGAATTTTCAGGAGAATAAAAAAGATGACAGAAAAAGAAATTTTTGACCGTATTGTGACCATTATCCAAGAAAGACAGGGAGCAGACTTCGTCGTGACAGAAGCCTTGAGTTTGAAAGACGATCTCGATGCAGACTCAGTGGACTTGATGGAGTTCGTCTTGACACTAGAAGATGAATTTGGTATCGAAATCACTGATGAGGAAATCGATCAACTTCAAAGTGTAGCGGATGTAGTAGCAATTATTAAAGATAAAAAATAGCCAAAAGCAACATGCAAGTCATGTTGTTTTTTTATTTGCGGAAAAAAGAGAAACTTTTAGTAGAAATTGCGAATAAAGAGATGAGAAAGAAAAAGGAGGAACGTTTATGTATGTGACCGATTTTTATCCGTGGTTTATTAATTGGTTTTTAAAATAAAAATGAATGAATTGTTCATTTTCGAATTGTTTTTCGAATAGATAGGTAAGGAAAAAGGGAAGGAGATTACGCGATGTATTTACCAATCTTATTGCCATGGTTGATCAAATGGTATTTAAAATAAATGAAATTTACCTGTTCATTTTAAATTACTTCTCGAATAGATAAGTGAGAAGAAAAGGAAGGAGAGAAGAAAATGATTTCAGTAATTTACCCAATCTGGCTATTTAAGTGGCTTAGAGGTTAAAGATTAAATATATAGAAAAAATAAGGAGAAAAAAGATGACAAATTTTGACAACATGGAACAGAACTTTGTAGCTCTTACAGAAGAAGAATTGACGGATGTGGATGGGGGTTCTGTTACCGCTGTGGTAGTAGGAGGCATCTTACTTATTGGCGGCATTGCTTGGGGATACTTTATGTGATAATAGGAGGATAAAATGAATATGAATAATTTAAATAATTGGGCAGAGTTGACAGAAGACGAATTGATGAATACTGATGGAGGCGTGATCACATTAGCTACGATTGGTATAGGAGTGACTATTTTCCTTGGCGGTAGATTGATCGGGCAAGATTTAAAACGTAGGTTTGGATAAAAAGTGATCAGGTATGAAAAATCAAAAAAATTTAATAGGTGTGCTTTTAATCATTTTTGGAGCACTCTGTGTGCTAGGTGATTTAAATGTAATTCCCTTTAAAGTTGATCAGTATGTAGGCTCAGAATTATGGATTCCAATCCTTATTTTAATGATGAGTTATTTGGACACATCCCGAAATAAAGTATAAAACATTGTTTTAAAAATCTTTAGAAATTTATATTCTTACAAATTTTTAGCTAATTATAAATGAGAACTTCATTCTTGAAGATTATATTTAAGTGATTATAAATGAAAAGGATAGAAGAGAGAAAATGAATTTTTAGCAAGATTTTGCAGCAAGTGTTATAGCGATTTCAGGAATAGTGGGACTTTTGGCTGGAGTAGCTATTGGATTAGCCAGTATTATTTAAAAAGGAGAGAATGAAACAATGAAAAAACTGGATGAAAAATTTGACATCATGACAGAAGCAGACTTATCTGTTACTGAAGGAGGCATCGTAGTCACTGCTTCAACAGCAATAGCTTGGGGTATTTTGGGAGTCGCTTCTTATATGTATGGGCGTTATCTAGGAAGCAGACGTTAAGCTAAAAATTTGGGATAGAGTATGTAAGGAAATTAATCATGAATCGCAACCTGAATCTCAATACACTCTTACCTAAGCTAGCCACTATAATTCCTTTGTTGGCAATCGGCCTGCATCTCGCGCTTCATCTGATTCGTACAGGTTCATTAGTATCCTTTGATTGGCAATGGACTGTATTTGGTTTGCTTGCTTCGGGCTATTTTGGTATTTTTTGCAAAGATTTGTCAAAAAATAATTAAAATTATAAAAGATCAATCTGAATGAAAAGGATTTTGTGCATGTAAATGGCGGAGTTTCTCCGCCTTTATTATCAGGTAAATAGGAGTCTACCATGAAAAAAATCTTATTAGGATTTGCTGAGGGGTATTTTGTCGTATCGATCATTCTTTATATCGCAACGAATTTGATATTGAAAAATACAATCAATACCTTGTTTTATCCAGAAACCTATCCAATTCTGCTTGGTCTGTTTTATGTAGGGTACAAGTACAAAACAACAGAAAGTACGATTGGGAATTGATGGACCATCAGATTGGAGTTTGAGATGAAAGTTGTTCAATTATTACGAAAAACTTGGCCAGAGACCACTGTATTATTTAGCTCGATAGCTTATCTAATTATTAGAATCGTGGCTGATGTAAACAAGATACATCTACCTACATGGTTTGAATATTTTGATGTGCCTACGATTTCCTTGTTCTTAGTGGTTTTTATTTTACTGTATCGGGGCCAAGGAGAAAGAAAAGGAGAATAGAATGGATAGGATTGTAAAATATGTTCTACTATTCACTTTCCTGTTTTTGATGAATGTTTTCATCTTTGGGATTCTAGCAACTCTTGGATTTCAGCTAACAATGAGTGAAAGTAGTTATATGGTGCCACCTGTGTTTGCGTTTATCGTTTTATACACTATTCACAAATGAAGTGGGGAAGGCAAGAAATCCGTGTAATTGAATGACCTAGGCAGAACTTTTGTTCTGCTTTTTACATTTAAATGATAGTTTATGCTTTTTAAAGTGCGTTTTAGGCGTAAAAATAGTTTATTTAGGAATATTTTCCTGTTTTTATCCTTATTTGGTTAAAATAATATTACAAAGTTTTTAAGAGATTGTTAGAAAAAAGGAGATGGATATGAAATTTGGGAAAAGGCACTATCGTCCCCAGGTGGATCAGATGGATTGTGGCGTGGCTTCCTTGGCTATGGTATTTGGCTACTACGGTAGTTATTACTCCTTGGCTCATCTACGAGAGTTAGCCAAGACGACCATGGATGGGACGACCGCTTTGGGACTTGTAAAGGTGGCAGAGGAGATTGGGTTTGAGACGCGGGCTATCAAGGCGGATATGACGCTCTTTGATCTGCCAGATTTGACCTTTCCTTTTGTGGCTCATGTGCTCAAGGAAGGAAAGTTGCTCCACTACTATGTGGTGATAGGTCAGGATAAAAAGCACATTCATATCGCTGATCCGGATCCTGGTGTCAAGCTGACCAAGATTTCCCGTGAGCGTTTTGCGCAAGAGTGGACAGGGGTCAGTATTTTTATGGCGCCATCTCCGGGCTATAAACCTCATAAGGAGAAGAAACAGGGTCTCCTATCCTTCTTGCCGATTTTATTCAAACAGCGTGGCTTAGTTACCAATATCGTCCTAGCGACACTCTTGGTAACCTTGATCAATATCGTGGGCTCCTACTATCTTCAGTCCATCATTGATAGTTACGTGCCAGATCAGATGCGCTCGACGCTGGGTATTATCTCTATTGGGCTGGTCATCGTCTATATCCTCCAGCAGATTTTGTCCTACGCGCAGGAATATCTCCTACTAATCCTTGGGCAACGCTTGTCGATTGACGTGATTTTGTCCTATATCAAGCATGTTTTTCACCTGCCGATGTCCTTTTTTGCGACACGCAGGACAGGAGAAATCGTTTCTCGTTTTACAGATGCCAATAGTATCATCGATGCACTGGCGTCGACTATTCTGTCGATTTTCCTAGATGTGTCGACGATTTTGATTATCTCGCTGGTCTTGTTTTCACAAAATATGACGCTCTTTTTCATTAGTCTACTTGCGCTTCCCATCTATACAGTGATTATCTTTGCCTTTATGAAGCCTTTTGAAAAGATGAATCGGGACACTATGGAAGCCAATGCGGTTCTGTCTTCTTCTATTATCGAGGACATCAACGGTATTGAGACTATTAAATCTTTGACCAGTGAAAGTCAGCGTTACCAAAAGATTGACAAGGAATTTGTAGCTTATCTGAAAAAATCCTTTGCCTATAGTCGGGCAGAAAGCCAGCAAAAGGCTCTGAAAAAAGTTGCTCAGCTTTTGCTCAATGTTGCCGTTCTCTGGATGGGAGCTGTTCTGGTCATGGATGGCAAGATGAGTTTGGGGCAATTGATTACCTATAATACTTTGCTTATTTACTTTACCAATCCTTTAGAAAATATCATCAACCTGCAAACCAAACTTCAAACAGCGCAGGTTGCCAATAATCGCTTAAATGAGGTTTATCTGGTAGCTTCGGAGTTTGAGGAGAAGAAAACGGTAGAAGATCTGAGTATGATGAAGGGAGATATGACCTTTAAGCAGGTTCACTATAAGTATGGCTATGGTCGTGACGTCTTGTCGGACATCAATTTGACCATTCCGCAAGGTTCTAAGGTGGCTTTTGTAGGGATTTCAGGATCAGGGAAGACGACCTTGGCCAAGATGATGGTTAATTTCTATGACCCTAGTCAGGGAGAGATTAGTCTGGGTGGTGTCAATCTCAATCAGATTGACAAAAAGGCTTTGCGTCAGTATATCAACTACCTGCCTCAACAGCCCTATGTCTTTAACGGAACGATTTTGGAGAATCTTCTCCTTGGTGCCAAGGAGGGGACGACTCAGGAAGATATCTTACGGGCGGTTGAGTTGGCCGAGATTCGGGAGGATATCGAGCGTATGCCCCTGAATTATCAGACAGAATTAACTTCGGATGGGGCTGGAATTTCTGGTGGGCAACGGCAGCGAATCGCTCTGGCGCGTGCTCTCTTGACGGATGCACCTATCTTGATCTTGGACGAGGCGACTAGCAGTTTGGATATTTTGACAGAGAAGCGGATTGTCGATAATCTCATGGCTTTAGACAAGACCTTGATTTTCATCGCCCATCGCTTGACCATCGCTGAGCGGACAGAGAAGGTTGTTGTCTTGAATCAGGGCAAGATTGTTGAAGAAGGTACCCATGCAGACTTGCTTGCACAGGATGGCTTTTACGCCCATTTGGTGAATAGCTAGAAAGAGGAGAGGATGAAACCAGAATTTTTAGAAAGTGCGGAGTTTTATAATCGTCGTTATCATAATTTTTCCAGTCGGGTGATTTTACCTATGTCACTTCTGCTCGTGTTTTTACTAGGATTTGCAGTTTTTGCAGAGAAGGAGATTAGTTTGTCTACCAGAGCGACTGTCGAACCTAGTCGGATCATTGTCAATATCCAGTCGACTAGCAACCAACGCATTGTGGGCAACTATCTGGAAGAAAACAAGTTGGTCAAGCAAGGAGATCTGCTCGTTCAGTACCAGCAAGGGGCGGAGGCTGTCCAGGTTGAGGCATATGCCAGTCAATTGGAGATGCTAAAGGATCAAAAAAAGCAGTTGGGGTATTTGCAATCCAGTTTGAAAGAGGGGAGTGATCAATTCCCAGAGGCAGATAAGTTTGGTTACCAGGAGATGTTTCGAGATTATCTCAGCCAAGCGAATGGTCTCAGAAGTAATGTTTCTCAGCAAAATGCCAGCATCTCCTCGCAGAATGCGGCAGCAAGTCAGAGCCAGGCCGAGATTGGCAATCTTATCAGCCAAACAGAGGATAAAATCCGAGACTACAAAACAGCTAAGTCAGCGATTGAAACAGGAGCTCAATTGGATAGTCAGAATCCAGCCTACTCTTTTTACCAGACCTATAAAAATCAAGGTAAAGAAGATCCGCAAGCTAAATCGCAAGTTATTGCACAGGTGGATGCACAAATTGCCCAGCTAGAGTCTAGTTTAGCTACCTATCGTGTGCAGTATGCGGGATCTGGAGCTCAACAGGCTCACGCAACGGGACTAGATAGTCAACTGGAATCGCTCAAATCTCAGCACCTAGTTAAAGTCGGTCAGGAATTAACTCTTCTAGATCAGAAAATTTTAGAAGCAGAGTCGGGTAAGAAAGTCCAGGGAGGTCTCCTCGATAAGGGGAAGATTACAGCAAGTGAGGATGGGGTGCTTCACCTCAATCCTGAGACTAGTGAATCTACGATGGTCGCAGAAGGAACCCTGCTAGCCCAACTCTATCCATCCTTGGAAAAAGAAGGAAAAACCAAACTCACAGCCTATCTCAGTTCAAAAGATGTTGCTAGAGTCAAGATTGGGGACTCTGTCCGTTATACAACGACTAATGATGCCAAGAATCAAATTTTCCTGGATTCTACGATTACAAGTATTGATGCGACAGCTACAAAGACTGAACAAGGAAATTTCTTTAAAATTGAAGCGGAGACTAATTTAACTTCAGAGCAGGCTGAAAAACTTCGTTATGGTTTAGAAGGCCGCCTACAGATGATTACAGGAAAGAAAAGCTACCTCCGTTATTTTTGGGATCAATTTTTGAATAAAGGGTAATATTCGTGTTTTTCAAAGGATAAATGATTTTAAAACTGTAAGAAGAGTTCATCTTGCAGTTTTTCTTTACGCTTAAAATAGGAAAACGTTATTTATTCGTAAAAACCTTGAATTTTTCATGCTTTTGTGGTAGAATGTGCTCAAGTAAAACGAAAGGCGAACTTTAAAATGTCAAAACAACTGATCTATTCGGGAAAAGCCAAGGATATCTATACAACTGAGGATGAAAATCTCATTATTTCAACTTACAAGGACCAGGCAACTGCCTTCAACGGTGTCAAGAAGGAGCAGATTGCGGGCAAGGGAGTGTTAAATAATCAGATTTCATCTTTTATTTTTGAGAAATTAAATGCGGCTGGTGTGGAGACTCATTTTGTGGAGAAAATTTCAGACACGGAACAGCTCAATAAAAAGGTTGAGATTATTCCTTTGGAAGTTGTGCTCCGCAACTACACGGCTGGCTCCTTTTCAAAACGTTTTGGTGTAGAAGAAGGTATCGCATTTGAGACTCCAATTGTCGAATTTTACTATAAAAATGATGATTTGGATGATCCCTTTATCAATGACGAGCATGTGAAATTCCTTAAAATTGCGGATGATCAGCAGATTGCTTACTTGAAGGAAGAAACCCGTCGTATCAATGAGCTCTTGAAAGCTTGGTTTGCTGAGATTGGTCTTAAGTTGATCGATTTTAAACTGGAATTTGGTTTTGATAAGGATGGCAAGATTATCTTGGCAGACGAGTTTTCACCAGATAACTGCCGACTTTGGGATGCAGATGGCAACCACATGGACAAGGATGTTTTCCGTAGGGGATTGGGAGAACTAACTGATGTTTACGAAGTTGTCTGGGAGAAATTGCAGGAGTTGAAGTAATAACCTAAAGGCTGTTTGGGAATATTGCAAGAGCTGAAATAAAGGAATTGGTTTTGATAAGGATGGCAAGATTATCTTGGCAGACGAATTTTCACCAGATAACTGCCGACTTTGGGACGCTGACGGTAACCACATGGACAAGGATGTTTTCCGTCGTGGCTTGGGAGAACTGACAGATGTTTATGAAGTTGTCTGGGAAAAATTGCAAGGTTTAAAATAGAACCTTCAAGGTCATTTGGGAACATTGCAAGAGCTGAAATAAAGGAATAAGAATTGATGAATAAACGTATTTTTGTTGAAAAAAAGGCTGATTTTCAGGTCAAGTCAGAGAGTTTGGTGAGAGAGCTCCAGCACAACTTGGGATTGTCAACTTTGAAAAATATTCGCATTGTGCAGGTTTATGATGTTTTTGACTTGTCAGAGAGTTTGTTTGCACCTGCCGAGAAGCATATCTTCTCTGAGCAGGTGACAGACCATGTCTTGGATGAAGCGGTTGTGCAGACTGATCTTGCCAATTATGCTTTCTTTGCCATCGAAAGCTTGCCAGGACAGTTTGACCAGCGTGCAGCTTCTTCACAGGAAGCCTTGCTTTTACTTGGAAGTTCGAGTGAAGTGACAGTCAATACTGCCCAACTTTACTTGGTTAATAAAGATATTGATGCGACTGAGTTGGACGCGGTCAAGAACTACCTGCTCAATCCAGTGGATTCACGTTTCAAGGACATCACAGTAGGGATTGCCAAGCAGGAATTTTCAGAGTCAGACAAGACCATTCCAAAATTGATTTTCTTTGAAAGCTATACAGCAGAAGACTTTGCCCGCTACAAGGCTGAGCAAGGGATGGCTATGGAAGTGGATGATTTGCTCTTTATCCAAGACTATTTCAAGTCAATCGGGCGCGTGCCGACTGAGACGGAACTTAAGGTTTTGGACACTTACTGGTCTGACCATTGTCGTCACACGACTTTTGAGACTGAGTTGAAGAATATCGACTTCTCAGCTTCTAAATTTGAAAAACAATTACAGGCAACCTATGATAAGTATCTAGCTATGCGCGAGGAATTAGGCCGTTCTGAAAAACCACAAACCTTGATGGATATGGCGACTATTTTCGGTCGTTATGAGCGTGCCAATGGTCGTTTGGATGACATGGAAGTGTCTGACGAGATTAATGCCTGCTCGGTTGAAATCGAGGTGGATGTGAATGGAGTGAAAGAGCCATGGCTCCTCATGTTCAAGAACGAAACCCACAACCACCCAACAGAAATTGAGCCATTTGGTGGAGCGGCAACTTGTATCGGTGGCGCTATTCGTGACCCATTGTCAGGCCGTTCTTATGTTTACCAAGCCATGCGTATCTCAGGTGCTGGTGACATTACAGCGCCGATTTCAGAAACGCGCGCTGGGAAATTGCCTCAACAAGTCATTTCGAAGACAGCGGCTCATGGTTATTCTTCATACGGGAACCAGATTGGGCTTGCGACGACCTACGTTCGTGAATACTTCCACCCAGGCTTTGTAGCTAAACGTATGGAGCTTGGTGCCGTTGTTGGTGCAGCTCCCAAGGGAAATGTAGTCCGTGAAAAACCGGAAGCGGGAGATGTCATTATCCTGCTCGGTGGTAAGACTGGTCGTGATGGTATCGGTGGTGCGACAGGGTCTTCTAAGGTTCAAACAGTTGAGTCCGTAGAGACTGCTGGAGCTGAGGTTCAAAAAGGGAATGCTATCGAAGAACGCAAGATTCAGCGCCTTTTCCGTAATGGGGATGTCACTCGTCTTATCAAGAAGTCCAATGACTTTGGAGCAGGTGGTGTCTGTGTGGCTATCGGTGAATTGGCAGATGGTCTTGAAATTGACCTCAACAAGGTTCCTCTTAAATACCAAGGTTTGAACGGTACAGAAATTGCTATCTCTGAATCACAAGAACGGATGGCAGTTGTGGTGCGTCCTCAAGACGTAGATGCCTTCGTTGCAGAATGTAATAAAGAAAATATTGACGCTGTTGTAGTGGCGGCAGTAACTGAAAAACCAAATCTTGTCATGCACTGGAATGGGGAAACCATTGTTGATTTGGAACGTCGTTTCCTTGACACAAATGGTGTACGTGTAGTCGTAGATGCTAAGGTGGTTGACAAGGATGTCAAGCTTCCAGAAGAACGTCAAACATCTGCTGAAACCCTTGAAGCAGAAACCCTTGCGGTTCTATCTGACCTCAACCATGCGAGTCAGAAAGGTTTGCAGACTATCTTTGACTGCTCTGTCGGTCGTTCGACTGTCAATCACCCACTCGGTGGTCGCTACCAACTCACACCAACTGAGGCATCTGTGCAGAAATTGCCAGTTCAGCACGGTGTGACTCACACTGCGTCAGTCATGGCCCAAGGATTCAATCCATATGTGGCAGAATGGTCTCCATACCACGGTGCTGCCTATGCGGTTATCGAAGCAACTGCTCGTTTAGTGGCTGCTGGTGCAAACTGGTCTAAGGCTCGCTTCTCTTACCAAGAGTATTTCGAACGCATGGATAAACAAGCAGAGCGTTTTGGTCAGCCAGTAGCGGCTCTTCTAGGATCTATCGAAGCACAAATCCAGCTTGGCTTGCCATCTATCGGTGGTAAGGACTCCATGTCTGGTACCTTTGAAGAATTGACCGTACCGCCAACCTTGGTTGCCTTTGGGGTGACGACGGCAGATAGCCGTAAGGTGCTTTCTCCAGAGTTCAAGAATGTTGGTGAAAACATCTACTACATCCCAGGTCAAGCCCTCTCTGCAGAGATTGATTTTGATTTGATTAAGCGCAACTTTGCTCAGTTTGAAGCCATCCTAGCTGACCACAAAGTAACATCTGCATCAGCTGTTAAATATGGTGGAATCCTTGAAAGTTTGGCTCTTGCTATCTTTGGGAACCATATCGGTGCAGAGGTAACCCTGCCTGAACTTGAAAGTTCTTTGACAGCTCAGCTAGGCGGATTTACCTTCACCTCCCCTGAAGAAATCGCTGGAGTAGAGAAAATCGGTCAAACAAGTGCCGGCTTTACACTGCTTGTCAACGGTGTGAAGTTAGATGGACACAAGCTTGACAGTGCCTTCCAAGGGAAACTGGAAGAAGTTTACCCAACAGAATTTGCCCAATCTAAAGAATTGGAAGCAGTGCCAGCTGTCGCTTCTAACGCAGTCATCAAAGCCAAGGAAACTATTGAAAAACCTGTGGTTTACATCCCAGTCTTCCCAGGAACCAACTCAGAATATGACTCAGCCAAGGCCTTTGAAAAAGAAGGTGCAGAGGTTAACTTGGTGCCATTTGTGACACTCAATGAAGAAGCTATTGTCAAGTCAGTTGAAACCATGGTTGACAATATCGGCAAGGCAAACATTCTCTTCTTTGCAGGCGGATTCTCCGCTGCAGACGAGCCAGATGGATCAGCTAAGTTTATTGTCAATATCCTTCTTAATGAAAAAGTGCGTGCGGCCATTGATAGCTTTATCGCTCGTGGTGGCTTGATTATCGGTATCTGTAATGGGTTCCAGGCCTTGGTCAAATCAGGTCTTCTTCCATACGGGAACTTCGAGGATGCTAACAGTACTAGCCCAACCCTCTTCTACAATGATGCCAACCAGCACGTGGCTAAGATGGTGGAAACTCGAATTGCCAATACCAACTCACCATGGTTAGCTGGAGTACAAGTGGGCGATATCCATGCCATTCCAGTATCGCACGGTGAAGGGAAATTTGTCGTGACGGCTGAGGAATTTGCAGAGCTCCGTGCCAATGGTCAAATCTTTAGCCAATACGTTGACTTTGACGGCAAACCAAGTATGGATTCTAAGTACAATCCGAATGGTTCTGTAAATGCCATCGAAGGAATTACCAGCAAGAATGGTCAAATCATCGGTAAAATGGGACACTCAGAACGTTATGAAGACGGTCTTTTCCAAAACATCCCAGGGAATAAAGATCAGCACCTGTTTGCGTCGGCGGTTAAATACTTTACTGGGAAATAAGACTTACAGATTTTCTAATAGATAGTATCTGTAATATAAAAGTCATGTAGATCTAGCTCTTGGTGATTGCAAAAGGTTTGTTTTGCAAGTGAAATGAGCTCCTACCGTATCATTCCGCTCTACTAAAGGAATGATACACAAATAAAAATTAGGTATAAAAAATGACATACGAAGTAAAATCTCTTAATGAAGAATGTGGTGTTTTCGGTATCTGGGGACATCCAGATGCTGCTAAATTAACCTATTTTGGTCTCCACAGTCTTCAGCACCGAGGTCAGGAGGGGGCAGGAATCCTCTCCAATGATCAGGGACAATTGAAGCGCCATCGTGATATGGGCCTTCTTTCAGAAGTCTTCAGAAATCCTGCTAATTTGGATAAATTGACAGGAACTGGTGCGATTGGGCATGTGCGTTATGCGACTGCAGGCGAAGCTTCTGTAGATAACATCCAGCCTTTCCTCTTTCGATTCCATGATATGCAGTTTGGATTGGCTCATAATGGGAACCTGACTAATGCAGAATCCCTCAAGAAAGAACTAGAGCAAAGAGGAGCGATTTTCAGCTCTACCTCAGATTCAGAAATCTTGGCTCACTTGATTCGCCGTAGTCACAACCCTAGTTTGATGGGGAAAATCAAAGAAGCACTCAGCCTGGTCAAAGGTGGTTTTGCTTATATTTTGATGTTTGAGGATAAGCTGATTGCAGCTCTAGATCCTAATGGTTTCCGTCCTCTTTCTATCGGGAAAATGGCAAACGGAGCGGTGGTTGTTTCCTCTGAAACCTGTGCTTTTGAAGTTATTGGTGCAGAATGGATTCGTGATGTGAAACCAGGAGAGATTGTAATCGTAGATGACAATGGGATTCAGTACGATAGCTATACGAATGATACCCAGTTGGCGATTTGTTCCATGGAGTATATCTACTTTGCCCGCCCTGACTCTAACATTCATGGTGTCAATGTCCATACAGCACGGAAACGTATGGGTGCCCAATTGGCGCGTGAGTTCAAGCACGAAGCGGATATCGTGGTCGGTGTGCCAAATTCATCACTCAGCGCAGCTATGGGCTTTGCAGAAGAATCAGGTCTACCAAATGAAATGGGACTTATCAAAAACCAATACACTCAACGGACCTTTATCCAACCGACTCAAGAATTACGGGAGCAAGGGGTGCGGATGAAACTGTCTGCCGTTTCTGGTGTTGTTAAAGGCAAGCGTGTGGTCATGGTGGATGACTCTATTGTACGTGGAACAACCTCTCGTCGTATCGTTCAGCTCTTGAAAGAAGCGGGTGCGACTGAAGTTCACGTTGCCATTGGTAGTCCAGCGCTAGCTTATCCATGCTTCTACGGGATTGATATCCAGACGCGTCAGGAGCTGATTGCGGCCAATCATACGGTTGAAGAGACTTGTCAAATCATTGGTGCGGATAGCCTGACCTATCTTTCGATTGATGGCTTGATCAACTCTATCGGGATTGAAACAGATGCGCCAAATGGTGGGCTTTGCGTCGCTTACTTTGACGGCGACTACCCAACACCTCTCTACGACTATGAGGAAGAATATCGTAGAAGCTTGGGGGATAAGACCAGTTTTTACAAATAGACGGATAAAGACTCTCCGTGAAAGGAAAGGAAGAGAAGATGACAAATAAAAATGCTTATGCGCAATCTGGTGTAGATGTTGAAGCAGGTTATGAAGTTGTTGAGCGGATCAAAAAGCACGTGGCTCGTACGGAGCGTGCAGGTGTCATGGGAGCTCTTGGTGGCTTTGGTGGCATGTTTGACCTTTCAAAGATAGGGGTAAAAGAGCCTGTCTTGATCTCAGGGACTGACGGTGTCGGAACCAAGCTCATGCTGGCTATCAAGTACGACAAGCATGACACGATTGGGCAGGACTGTGTAGCCATGTGTGTCAATGATATCATCGCTGCAGGTGCGGAGCCTCTTTACTTCCTTGACTATGTGGCGACAGGGAAGAATGAACCAGCTAAACTAGAACAAGTCGTTGCTGGTGTGGCAGAAGGTTGTGTGCAGGCAGGCGCTGCTCTCATCGGTGGGGAAACGGCTGAAATGCCTGGTATGTATGGCGAAGATGACTACGACTTGGCTGGTTTTGCAGTCGGTGTGGCTGAAAAATCTCAAATCATAGACGGCTCAAAAGTAGCTGAAGGTGATGTCCTTCTCGGGCTTGCTTCAAGTGGGATTCACTCAAATGGTTATTCACTCGTGCGTCGTGTTTTTGCCGACTACACAGGTGAGGAAGTCTTGCCAGAATTGGAAGGCAAGAAACTCAAGGAAGTCCTTCTTGAGCCAACTCGTATCTATGTCAAGGCTGTCTTACCGCTCATCAAAGAAGAGTTGGTCAACGGTATTGCCCATATCACTGGTGGTGGTTTTATCGAAAATGTCCCTCGTATGTTTGCAGACGATCTAGCAGCAGAAATCGAAGAAGACAAAGTTCCAGTCCTTCCGATCTTCAAAGCCCTTGAGAAATATGGTCATATCAAACACGAAGAAATGTTTGAAATCTTCAATATGGGCGTAGGACTCATGTTGGCTGTTAGCCCTGAAAATGTAAGTCGTATCAAGGAATTGTTGAATGAGCCAGTCTATGAAATTGGTCGCATCGTCAAGAAAGAAAACGAAAGTGTCATCATCAAATGAAAAAAATAGCGGTTTTTGCCTCTGGTAATGGCTCAAATTTTCAGGTGATTGCCGAAGAGTTTCCAGTGGAGTTTGTCTTTTCAGACCATCGTGACGCCTATGTGCTCGACCGTGCAGACAAGCTCGGCGTTCTGTCCTACGCTTTTGAACTCAAGGAGTTTGAGAACAAGGCAGACTACGAAGCAGCCCTTGTCGAACTCTTGGAAGAGCACCAGATTGATTTGGTTTGCCTAGCAGGCTACATGAAAATCGTTGGGCCAACCTTATTGGCGGCTTATGAAGGTCGGATCATCAATATCCATCCAGCCTACCTGCCAGAATTTCCAGGAGCTCATGGGATTGAGGATGCTTGGGAAGCTGGTGTGGAGCAGTCTGGTGTGACCATTCATTGGGTGGACTCTGGAGTGGATACAGGTAAGGTTATCAAACAAGTCCGTGTACCACGGCTAGCGAATGATACCATCGAAAGCTTTGAAACTCGGATTCATGAAGCAGAGTACAAGTTGTATCCAGAGGTGCTGGAAAGTTTAGGGGTGGGGAGAAGGTAAGAAGTAAATCAAGTTTTGATTGTGCAATATTGCTAGGAGAAAAAATGATTGAACTGAAATTAGTAGATGAGAGCAGTTTTCAGGCAGTGCTGGATTTGAAAATATCTGATGCTGATGAACGAGCACGTTTCGTGGCTCCAAATGTACGCTCTTTAGCTGACGCATGGCTCTACCGGAAAAATGAGGATGTGTTTCCGATGGCAATCTATTGGGATGAGCAAGTGGTTGGCTTTCTCCTGCTGGAAATAGACAAGGATGAAGCGGAATACTTTATCTGGCGGATAATGATTGGTCAGCAGTACCAAGGAAGAGGTTATGGTCGAAAAGCCTTGGAAGTTCTAATTAAAGAGGCTCAGATGGATAGAGCTTGCAGTCATATTATCGCTGATTATGTGGTTGGAAATGAAAAAATGAAGCACCTGCTGACTAGTCTGGGTTTTCAGGAAACAGAATTTATAGAAGAAAATAACGAAATCGCTATGCGCTTGGACCTAAAGAAAGAGGAATAGAATGACGAAAAAAGCCTTAATCAGCGTCTCAGACAAAGCGGGCATTGTTGAATTTGCCCAAGAACTTAAAAAACTTGGTTGGGAGATTATCTCAACAGGTGGTACTAAAGTTGCCCTTGACAATGCTGGGGTGGAGACCATTGCAATTGATGATGTGACGGGTTTCCCAGAAATGATGGACGGTCGTGTCAAGACCCTTCACCCAAATATTCACGGTGGGCTCTTAGCTCGTCGTGACTTGGATAGTCACTTGGAAGCAGCTAAGGACAATCAAATCGAACTCATCGACCTTGTTGTGGTCAACCTTTACCCATTCAAGGAAACCATTCTTAAACCAGACGTGACGTACGCTGATGCGGTTGAGAACATCGATATCGGTGGGCCATCTATGCTTCGTTCAGCAGCTAAAAACCACGCTAGCGTGACCGTTGTTGTAGACCCTGCTGACTATGCTGTTGTTCTTGACGAATTGGCAGCAAACGGCGAAACCTCTTATGAAACTCGCCAACGTTTGGCGGCTAAGGTTTTCCGTCACACAGCAGCTTACGATGCCTTGATTGCAGAGTATTTCACAGCTCAAGTGGGTGAAAGCAAACCTGAAAAACTCACTCTGACTTATGACCTTAAACAAGCTATGCGTTACGGTGAAAATCCTCAACAAGACGCAGATTTCTACCAAAAAGCCTTGCCGACAGATTACTCCATCGCTTCAGCGAAACAGCTTAACGGGAAGGAATTGTCCTTTAACAATATCCGCGATGCGGATGCTGCCATTCGTATTATCCGTGATTTCAAAGATCGTCCAACCGTTGTGGCTCTCAAACACATGAACCCGTGCGGTATCGGTCAAGCTGACGACATCGAG
This sequence comes from Streptococcus oralis, assembly GCF_006175905.1. Lineage (GTDB taxonomy): Bacteria > Bacillota > Bacilli > Lactobacillales > Streptococcaceae > Streptococcus > Streptococcus oralis_BG. The sequence continues at coordinate 610,746 of NZ_SSNB01000001.1, read as the reverse complement.
ACTGCTTGGGATTATGCTTATGAATCTGACCCAGTTTCTATCTTTGGTGGGATTGTCGTTCTCAACCGTGAGGTAGATGCTGCGACAGCTGAGAAGATGCATGGTGTTTTCCTTGAAATCATCATCGCGCCAAGCTATACGGATGAAGCGCTAGCCATTTTGACCAACAAAAAGAAAAACTTGCGCATTCTTGCCTTGCTATTTGATGCTCAAGATGCTAGCGAAATAGAAGCAGAATACACAGGCGTTGTCGGTGGACTTCTCGTGCAAAACCAAGACGTGGTCAAGGAAAGCCCAGCTGACTGGCAAGTGGTAACCAAACGCCAACCAACTGAGACAGAAGCAACTGCTCTTGAGTTCGCTTGGAAGGCTATCAAGTATGTCAAATCAAACGGTATTATCATTACTAATGACCACATGACGCTTGGTGTTGGCCCTGGTCAAACTAACCGTGTGGCCTCTGTTCGTATTGCCATCGACCAAGCCAAAGACCGTCTGGACGGTGCTGTTCTTGCTTCAGATGCCTTCTTCCCATTCGCGGATAACGTGGAAGAAATCGCTAAAGCAGGCATTAAAGCCATCATCCAGCCTGGAGGATCAGTCCGTGACCAAGAGTCTATTGAAGCAGCGGACAAATATGGCTTGACTATGGTCTTCACAGGAGTGAGACATTTTAGACATTAAGAAGACAAAAGGGAAGAAAACAGTTTCTTTCCTTTTTTTGCGTAAAAACGCGGAACAAAACAAGATTAAAACGAACGTTTATGTTATAATATTAGTAAATAATTCGCAAAAGAGGTTGTAAGATGAAGCTGTTAGTTGTCGGCTCGGGTGGTCGTGAACATGTCATTGCTAAGAAGTTGCTTGAGTCAAAAGAGGTTGAAAAGGTCTTTGTAGCTCCTGGGAATGACGGGATGACTCTGGATGGTTTGGAATTGGTAAATATCTCTATTTCCGAACATTCTAAATTGATTGAGTTTGCAAAGGTCAATGATATCGCTTGGTCCTTTATCGGACCAGATGATGCCCTTGCTGCTGGGATTGTGGATGATTTTAATACAGCTGGTCTCCAAGCCTTTGGACCGACAAGATTGGCGGCGGAGCTGGAGTGGTCCAAGGATTTTGCCAAGGAAATCATGGTCAAATACGGCGTTCCGACAGCAGCCTATGGGACTTTTTCAGATTTTGAGGAAGCTAAGGCTTATATCGAAAAGCATGGGGCACCTATCGTAGTCAAGGCGGATGGTTTAGCCCTTGGAAAAGGTGTCGTTGTTGCAGAGACTGTTGAGCAAGCAGTCGAAGCCGCTCATGAGATGCTTTTGGACAATAAATTTGGTGACTCAGGTGCGCGTGTGGTTATTGAGGAATTCCTTGAAGGAGAGGAATTTTCACTCTTTGCCTTTGTCAATGGGGACAAGTTCTACATTATGCCAACGGCTCAGGACCACAAACGTGCCTATGATGGCGACAAGGGGCCTAACACGGGTGGTATGGGTGCTTATGCGCCAGTTCCTCACTTGCCACCGTGTGTAGTGGATACAGCGGTTGAGACTATTGTCAAGCCAGTCCTTGAGGGGATGATTCAGGAAGGTCGCCCTTATCTGGGAGTTCTTTACGCAGGGCTTATCTTGACAGCTGATGGACCTAAGGTTATCGAGTTTAACGCTCGCTTTGGAGATCCTGAAACTCAGATTATCCTACCTCGTTTGACATCTGATTTCGCCCAAAATATTACGGATATCCTCGATGGTAAGGAGCCAAACATCACATGGACAGACAAGGGTGTGACACTTGGTGTAGTTGTCGCATCAAACGGCTACCCGCTAGACTATGAAAAAGGTGTTGAATTGCCAGCAAAAACCAAGGGCGACATCATCACTTACTATGCCGGTGCTAAATTCGCTGAAAATAGCAGAGCACTGCTATCAAACGGTGGACGTGTCTATATGCTCGTCACCACAGCAGATACCGTCAAAGACGGACAAACCATTATTTACAGTGAACTCGACAAACAAAACACAGAAGGCCTCTTTTACCGAACCGATATCGGGAGCAAGGCAGTTCGATAAAGATATAAGAAAAAGCGACGAAGTCGCCAAACACGATAATGGTCGGCGTGGTGAAAAGACCAGAACAGTGAATGTTCTGGTCTAGGGAAAATTTGAGACTTAGGCTCAAATTTTAGGAATGAAACCGAAGGTTTGCTTCCGTCCCCACCACCTGAGACCATTATCAAAAAAAGAATTAGCAAAAATTCACAAAATACGTTAATGGTCGTTTGATTGCGAGCGTTAGCGAGCTAATATATAACAATCACTTCAGGAAAATTGGAAGACCTTGGGCTTCCGATTTAGGCATGAGACACCTTTGGTGGCTGCTTCCGTCCCTAACAACCTAAGGTGATTGTCAAAAAAAAAGAAGAAAAAGGATTAAAAATGAAACCAGTAATTTCCATCATCATGGGCTCCAAATCCGACTGGGCAACCATGCAAAAAACAGCTGAAGTCCTAGACCGCTTCGGTGTAGCCTACGAGAAGAAGGTTGTCTCTGCCCACCGCACACCAGACCTCATGTTCAGACATGCCGAAGAAGCTCGTAGCCGTGGCATCAAGGTCATTATCGCAGGTGCGGGTGGCGCTGCTCACTTGCCAGGTATGGTCGCAGCGAAAACAACCCTTCCTGTCATAGGGGTACCTGTCAAGTCTCGTGCTCTTAGCGGTGTGGACTCGCTCTACTCTATCGTACAGATGCCAGGTGGTGTGCCTGTGGCGACCATGGCTATCGGTGAGGCAGGTGCGACCAATGCCGCTCTCTTTGCCCTCCGTCTCCTGTCAGTAGAGGATCAGGCTATTGCGACAGCTTTGGCGGATTTTGCTGAAGAACAAGGAAAAATCGCTGAGGAGTCTACAAATGAGCTCATCTAAAACAATCGGAATTATCGGTGGTGGTCAGCTGGGTCAGATGATGGCTATTTCTGCTATTTACATGGGGCACAAGGCCATCTCGCTAGATCCTGCGGCAGATTGCCCGGCCTCTCGCGTGGCGGAAATTATCGTGGCTCCTTATAATGATGTGGACGCCCTTCGTCAGTTGGCAGAGCGCTGTGATGTTCTCACTTATGAATTCGAAAATGTTGATGCAGACGGTTTGGATGCGGTTATCAAGGATGGACAACTTCCACAAGGGACAGACCTGCTCCGCATTTCGCAAAATCGGATTTTTGAAAAGGACTTCCTCTCAAACAAGGCCAAAGTCACCGTTGCTCCCTACAAGGTCGTGACTTCTAGCCAAGATTTGGCAGATATTGACCTGTCTAAAAACCATGTCCTCAAGACTGCGACTGGTGGCTACGATGGGCATGGGCAAAAGGTCATTCGCTCAGCAGAAGATTTAGAAGAAGCCTACGCTCTAGCTGACTCAGCAGACTGTGTCTTGGAAGAATTTGTCGACTTTGATCTTGAAATTTCTGTCATCGTATCAGGAAATGGCAAGGACGTGACAGTTTTTCCGGTTCAGGAAAATATCCACCGAAATAATATCCTATCTAAGACAATTGTGCCTGCTCGCGTTTCAGAAAGTCTAGCTGATAAAGCCAAAGCTATGGCAGTGCAAATCGCAGAACAGCTCAAGCTGTCTGGAACCCTTTGCGTGGAAATGTTTGCGACAGCTGACGACATCATTGTCAACGAGATTGCTCCACGACCACACAACTCTGGGCACTACTCTATCGAAGCCTGCGACTTCTCCCAGTTTGATACCCATATCTTGGGCGTTCTCAGAGCACCATTGCCAGCTATCAAACTACATGCACCAGCCGTTATGCTCAATGTCCTCGGCCAGCATGTCGAGGTTGCTGAGAAATATGTCACAGAAAATCCAAGCACCCACCTCCACCTGTATGGTAAAATAGAAGCGAAGCACAACCGCAAGATGGGGCATGTGACTTTGTTTAGTGATGTACCGGATAGTGTGGTTGAGTTTGGGGAGGGGATTGATTTTTGAAATGACAGAAGAATTTGATGAATTGCTGGATGATGAAATAACGACCGTAACACTGACTTATACGGACGATTTGATTGTTCCAGAGATTGCGGATAGAGAGGAGATTCATATTTTAGAGAGAGCTGGCAATCAGCTAGTCTTAGAATATTCTTGTTCCGTGAAGGAAGTTAAGGATTATCTGAGTAGTTACGGCCTGCCTAGACATCCTGAGAGAATTTCATTTGAATTTTCTATACATGAAGACTCAGAAAATGATAATCTTTAAAGTTAAATGGAGACCAGTTTATGATTCAAATCATCGTAAACGCTTTTGTGGAAGAAGGCAAAGAAACTGCTGTTGTGGAAGTGCTCTTTGCCAGTGCCGACCATGAAAAAGTAAAAGCCAATATCAGGAATTAAAGATTCAATATCCAAACAATTATCTGGCTATCTATGATTTTCCATTGGATGCAGATCTAAGTAGCTTGCCGCACTATCCGTCGGTGGCGATAAGCAAGGAGGAGTTTAATTAGTCTATGAAAACTATTGGCCTGATTGGTGGTATGAGTTGGGAAAGCACCACATCTTACTACCAAATCATTAACGAAACCATCAAAAAAGAGCTGGGTGGTCTGCATTCTGCTAAAATACTGCTTTACAGTGTTGATTTTGCAGAGATTGAGCATTATCAAGCAGTCGGAGACTGGGAGAAAAGCGGTCAACTTTTGGCAGATATTGCTAAGCGCTTGGAGCAAGCAGGTGCGGATTTCATCGTTATTTGTACCAACACCATACACAAGGTTGCTCCGCAGATACAAGAAAAGATTACGATTCCAATCTTGCATATTGCGCAGGCAACTGCGCAGGCCTTGTTGGCTGACGGTATTGAAAAAGTCGGTCTCCTAGGGACCAAGTACACCATGACCCAAGATTTTTACAAGGAGAAATTAATAGAGTCTGGGTTAGAAGTGCTGATTCCAGACCAAGCTGGAATTACAGAGGTCAATCGAATTATTTATGACGAACTTTGCCTAGGGAACATCAAAGAAAGCTCAAAGCAGACTTATCTTGCCGTTATAGATGATTTGAAAAAAGCAGGAGCTGAAGCTGTTATCTTGGGGTGTACCGAGATTGGTCTCCTCGTCAAGCAATCCGACACCGACCTGCCTCTCTACGACACAACAGTGATCCATGCAGAGAAAGCGGCGGAGTGGGCGGTAAATAAGTGACCATAGAAGACAAGCATAACCGTAAGATGGGACACATGACTTTGTTTAGTGATGTGTCGGATAAGGTGGAGGAGTTTGGAGAAGGGATGGATTGGTAGGTTTTATGCGGCAAGCGAATCAATTAGAGAATTGGGCTCATATTGCTACAATTTTGGGACCGATTTTAGTTGTATGTGGTGGAATATGGGCATTATATAAATTCTTAAATAGCAAAAAGGAGCAGGTGCGGCAATGGAAGTGTGAGGAAAAAAGAAATAAACAAGAAAAATTAACAGAGATCTACAACAAATTACTTAGAATAATATCTTTATTTCCAAACAAAACTCCAAATGATATCATGAACCTATTATCATATGGACCTAACTTTAGTTTAGAAAACTTTGATACGGTAGTTAAAATTTTAGAAATTCAGATTAAGGAAGATTATCAAAAGCGATTAGAGCGAGAAGGTCTTACTTATCAAGATGAAGAAGATATCAAAACAGAAATTTGGAATAGAGAATACTATATCAAGGAAATAGAAAAAATCAAAAATCAGTATTTTTTAGCTAAGAAAGAATATGAACAATTTAGAAGTACCGATAAGATTATTGAATTGTATGCCAGTCAAGACGTAAAAAATTGTTTAGTCAAGTTTGAGGTTACTTGCCATAACGCTTTTATTGCAGGTAGACCTTTAGAATATAACGATGGTAGAAACAATAAACTGGATGATGTTCGTTGGGAACTTGAATACTTAATTAGAGTTGATTTAGGAACTGTATAGTCTAGCATTTATTTCTAAGGGGTTGCCTTCTAAAAAAATAGGAAAATAGGATTGTTTAAAATGAATTCAAATAAAGATGATAGGTGGTCCAAACAATTAGGTGATTTTGGGGAGTCACTTGTAATGTACTTGCTTGGAAATTTAAAAGAACAGAGAGTGGCACTAGTGGATCATGTGGGTGCAGACATCATTTCGACAGATAGACTTGAAAATGGACATAGATATGCTATATCTGTGAAAAGTAGATGGTTTAAAACGGATGACCCATCTTTAGTGTTTGAAAAAGGAGATCAAGATAAGTTATCTGAATTTGCAAAAGAATTCAATATGATTCCTGTTGTAGCTCTTGTGATGATAGATAAATCTGCTGATGTGATAGATGTATATATTATGAAATTGAATAATTTCAAAACTTTTGCTTCTGATCCAGATTTTCAAGGAATTACATTTCGAAGTGGGGACACGTTAGCTATAAGTAATGCTCAAAAAAATCAGAAAAATTTACAGAGTAATCCTAGGATAGACCATTCTCGCTTTACAAGAAGTCAATTTGGTCATAAATTAGATATTTGACAAGTAATTAAAGTAATTTTAATCAAAAGTGAACAGATAAAAGAAAGGAAAAATTAATCATGATCAACCGTTATTCTCGCCCTGAAATGGCGAATATTTGGAGTGAGGAAAATAAATACCGTGCTTGGCTTGAGGTGGAAATCTTGGCTGACGAGGCATGGGCTGAGTTGGGGGAAATCCCTAAGGAAGATGTGGCTTTGATTCGCGAGAAAGCGGACTTTGACATCGACCGTATTTTGGAAATCGAGCAAGAAACTCGCCACGATGTGGTTGCCTTCACACGTGCGGTTTCTGAGACGCTTGGTGAAGAGCGTAAGTGGGTCCACTATGGACTGACTTCTACTGACGTGGTGGATACTGCCTACGGTTACCTCTACAAGCAGGCCAACGACATCATTCGCAAGGACCTTGAAAACTTCCTCAGCATCATCGCTGACAAAGCGAAAGAACACAAGTTCACCATCATGATGGGGCGTACCCACGGTGTTCACGCTGAACCTACAACCTTTGGTCTTAAATTGGCGACTTGGTACAGCGAAATGAAACGCAACATCGAGCGTTTCGAGCATGCAGCTGCTGGTGTGGAAGCAGGTAAGATTTCTGGTGCGGTTGGAAACTTTGCCAATATCCCACCGTTTGTAGAGCAATATGTCTGCGACAAGCTTGGTATCCGTGCCCAAGAAATCTCTACACAGGTGCTTCCTCGTGACCTTCACGCTGAGTACTTTGCAGTTCTTGCCAGCATCGCGACTTCTATTGAGCGTATGGCGACTGAGATTCGTGGTCTGCAAAAGTCTGAGCAGCGCGAAGTGGAAGAATTCTTTGCCAAAGGCCAAAAAGGTTCATCGGCTATGCCTCACAAACGCAACCCAATCGGTTCTGAGAACATGACAGGTCTTGCGCGTGTCATCCGTGGTCACATGGTAACAGCCTATGAGAACGTAGCTCTTTGGCACGAACGTGACATCTCTCACTCATCAGCTGAGCGTATCATCACACCAGATACGACTATTTTGATTGACTACATGCTCAACCGCTTTGGAAATATTGTCAAGAATTTGACGGTCTTCCCAGAAAATATGATCCGCAACATGAACTCAACTTTTGGTCTTATCTTTAGCCAACGTGCGATGTTGACCTTGATCGAAAAAGGTATGACACGTGAGCAAGCCTATGACTTGGTGCAACCAAAAACAGCCTACTCATGGGATAACCAAGTAGATTTCAAACCGCTTCTCGAAGCAGATCCAGAAGTGACATCACGCCTTACTCAGGAAGAAATCGACGAAATCTTCAACCCTGCATACTACACTAAACGAGTGGACGATATCTTTGAACGTATCGGACTTGGTGATTAATCCTAACAATAAAAAGCGAGATTCAATCTCGCTTTTTTGTATGCTTATCGAAGGGTGTTAATCTTCTTTTTTCTTAGTGAGTCCGTAGGCTGCTAGTGTGGCCATGAGTCCTGCTGCGACCAAGCCTGCAGAGTCTTGACTTCCTGTTGCAGGGAGTTGTTTTTCATCTGCTTTGCTAGTAGTTGTTTCAGCTTGCTCAGCTTTCTCAACGGCAGTTCCGACTTCGACAACCTGAGCGACAGCTTCCTGCGATACCGCACTATTGACAAGGGTTCTTTCTTCCTTGCCGTCAGCAGTAGTGCTGACAGAGTAGAAAATCGTACGGCGACCATTTGCTCCAGCAACGACGACTTGCGTTTGTCCGAGTGGTAATTTCGGATTTTCACGTGTCACGGTAGTGAACGGAATCTCTTCCTCTTGGATGTCCAGTCTTGGTTTTGCCTCTACGGCTGGAGCAAGACCGTGTTCATCCCCTTTGTGAGTAATAGGGGCACCGATTTCAACCACTTGGCTCACAGGTTCTTTGGTTACTTGGCTATCTAGAACGGTTTCTGTTTGTTTACCATTTTCAGTAAGGACAGAGATGTAATGAGTGCGTTCGCCATCTACACCTGGTGTGACAATCTTTTCTTGCTTAGCTGGGAGGTTCGGATTTTCTTTTGTGATAACCTCAAAAGGAATCTTTTCTGCTCTTGTGATGAGTTCCGGTTTGGTTTCAACGTTGGCAGCTAGTTCATTTTCATCGAGGCTTCCTGAGTGAGTTGCCGCTGGTTTGAGGCCTAGGCGGGCTGCTTTGAGTTTGGCTACGAGAGCGTCTAACTCAGCTTGTTTGTTACGGTTGAGGTTGTAGTTGAGAGCTTCTTTCGCTGCATTTAGGGCATCCAAGCTTTCCTTACTGTATCCATCCAAGCTTGCAGGGATTTGAGCAAGTTCCTCGCGGAGGGCGTTGTAGTTAGCGCGGAAGTAGTCTTTGTTATGATCTGCAAAGGCAGTCATGAGTTCAAAGATTTCTTCTTCCTTGTACTCAGCACTTGGTTTGTCTGCCCAGATAGCAAGCATGCTTCCGACGGTTGGAAGGTCTACTTCTGGATACTTGGTAGATGCAAGCTGGTTAAATGGTACTTTGCCAGAGTTTTCAAGTGCTTTTGATAGTGGATAGGCTTCGTCTGGTTTGTGATTACCTAAAACATAGTACCAGTCTCCGTTGGTGTTAAGGAGTTTATAGCCTTTGCTTGCTAGGTACTGAGGTGTTGCAAGGTTATAGCCCCACCATCCTTTAGACCAGTAAGAGATGATGACATCCTTGTCAAACTCAACATCATCCTTGTCCTCGTAGTAGAAACCATCGTTGAAGGCCATTGGTTGAAGGCCTCTTTCTTTGGCCATGGCAGCAAGGGTGTTAGAGTACTCAGCAAACTTGCCATAGAGTCCATACCATTTGAGGTAGTACCAGCCTTGCGCGTTGGTAGCATCATTGGCATATTCGTCTGTACCGTAGTTGAAGATCTTAGTTTTGCCTGCAAAGAAGTCCATGTACTTGCCGATGAGGGCTTTGACAAAGTTCATCGCCTCTTCGTTTTCGAGGTCCATGGTTGTTTTGGAGACCTTGTCAAAGTTGGCTTGAGGATTCTTGATTCCAAGTTTTTCCATAGCAACGAGCATGGCATCCATGTGACCTGGGCTGTTGATCGCTGGGATGAGTCCGAGACCTTTTGATTTTGCGTACTCGATCAATTCAGTGATTTCAGCCTGGCTAAGAGTGGTTCCGTTTGGATCATCGTAGTAAGCTTTTGTTCCTTCAATGATGGCATTTTTGACATCGTCACTTGCATAAGTTTTTCCGTTAGCAGTGATGGTCATATCATCAAGTAGGAAGCGAAGTCCATCATTTCCTAGGAGAAGATGCACATCAGAGTAGCCGAGCTCGCTCGCCTTGTCTACGATGCGTTTGAGTTGGTCGAGCGTGAAGTACTTACGTCCGGCATCGATAGAGATTACCTTGTTCTTGGCAAGTTTTTCAACTTCACGTTTCGCGTCTTCTTCTTTTTGAGCTTCTGGTGTGAAGGTCAAATTGCTGACAGCTTCTTGGAGTTTTGCGATTGCTTGGTCAATGGTGTCTTGTTGGGCACGGCTGAGGTTGCTATCGAGTGAGCGAATGGCTTTTTCAGCTTCTTTTACAGCTGCGACACTTTCTGCAGTATAGCGGTTAAGGTCTGTTGGTACTTCTTTCAGAGCTTGCTCAGCAGACTCATAGTCAGCTGCGAAGTATTCAGCATTGGCATTTGCGAAGCTGCGCATGAGTTTGAAGAGGCGTGATGGTGAATAGCGTGCAGATGGGGTGTCCGCCCAAGCAGCTACCATACCACCGATAAACGGGATAGTAGCCCCATCAGATTTTGGTACAGAAGTGATTGGAGTGTTCTTGATACCATTGAGTCCTTGGTCGAGGTTGTACCAGCCTTGACCATCGGCATTTCGTCCGAGGACGTAGTACCAAGCATCATTGGTATTAAGGATTTGGTGGCCTTTTTCAACTAAAAGTTTAGAAGAAGCGACGTCGTATCCGCCCCATCCACCAGTCCACATAGAAACGATGATGTCTTTGTCAAAGGTTCCAAAGCTAGTGTCGCTATTATAGTAGATACCATCGTTAAAGGCCATTGGTTTGAGACCGTGAGATTTGACGATGCGAGCAAGGTCGTTGGCGTAGGCGATAAATTTATCATAACCCTTGTCTGGGAATCCATCTTCTGGATACCATTTATAGGCTTGAAGAACGCTCCAGCCTTTGGCGTTTGTAGCATCATTGGCGTACTCGTCTAGTCCGATATTGAAGATGTCAGTTTTGCCAGCGAAGTAAGCAGCATACTTGTCGATCAGAGCTTTGGTAAATGCAACAGCCTCCTTGTTATCAAGGTCAACGGTACGAGCAGATTCCTTACCAAAGTAGTTGAAGTTCGGTTTTTGGATGCCTAGTTCTTTCATGGCATGCAAAATGGCATCCATGTGACCAGGGCTGTTTACAGTTGGGATGAGGCCAATACCTTTGTTTTTAGCATAGTTGATCAAGTCCGTCATCTGACTTTCTGTCAAATGGTTGCCGTTTGGATCCTTGTAGTAGGCATCGGTTCCGTTTTCGAGTGCACGTTTGACATCGTCGCTTGCATAGGTTTTGCCATTGGCTGTGATCGTCATGTCGTCCAACATAAAACGCATGCCGTCATTTCCAACTAGTAGATGAAGATCAGTATAACCGTAGTGTTTGGCTTTGTCGATGATCTCTTTGAGTTGGTCTGGAGAGAAGTACTTGCGTCCAGCGTCGATTGAGATCATTTTTCTTTTTGCCAGTTTTTCATTTACCTGAGCTGCTCGTTCCGTGCTAGGAGTGGCTACTGCAGGTGTGACGGCTTCATTTTTCTTTTCTGAAGGAGTACTTTCAGCAGGAGTTTCAGCTGGGGCAGGACTCTCTTTCTCGGCAGTAGGAGTTGGACTAGCATTTTCTGTCACAACTGGTGCGCTTGACTCTTCTGTTTTTGGAGTAACTGTTCGAGGAGCCTCCTGGTCTTCTTTGACCTCCTCTTTTACAGGTTTGTCAGCCTTTTCTTCCAGTTTTTCTGGAACCTTAGAGTCTACAGGTTCTTCGGTTGCTCGCGGACTCTCCTGAATAGTTTGAACAGTTTCTTCAGCTGTTGGAGCTGGAGTAATCCCGTCGGCAGATACGACTTGGGTGCTAAAAGCAAATCCTATAAGTACAGAAGCTGCCCCAACCGCGTATTTACGGATGGAGAAGCGCTGTTTCTTTTCTAGTTTCATGACAAAACCTCCTTGTTATTATCATATATGATAGCGTTTACATAAAACCAATTTTATTTTATTATCTAAGGAGTAAAATGTCAAGTGGGTTTATATAAGAACTATAATAAATAGAGGAAATCATAAGATTTAGGAGAAATTTGCTAATGAGGGATAAAACAGAGGAAAAACCAAATGAAAATTTAACTTGTTTTTAGTAAAAATGCTACTAATTAAATAAGAGTCCTTTATAGCGTTTTCACAACTTTTTTCTCGTGCTATAATGAATATAGAAAAAGCCTGAGCTAGGCTCAGGCTTTTTCTTAATGACCTCGGTTACATGAGATGAATTTGATTTTGTAGTAGTCTGCTCGCTTATAAGTTTCACTATAGGCAAGGACTTGGCCAGTGGCCTCAAGTTTTGTAGTCTTTGTTTGGAAGACAGTTGGGAATTGTGTATCGATTCCGAGTACAGAAGCAGCATGCTCTGGTGTTGGGAATGCGATTTCGTTGATTTCCTCAAAATGTTCATCACTCATGTGAATGCGGTAATCCAATTTGAAACGTGTATAGATAGAGCTATAATAATCAAGATTTGGATAGTTGGCATTGATGTATTGCTCAGGAATATAAGATGTGTGGTAGATGTATGTCACGTCGTTTGTCTGACGAATACGTTCAATCTTATAGTAGAATTGATCTCCACGTAGTCCAAGTTTATCTAAATATTCAAGTTTGTTTCCGCGCTCGATAGAAAGGACAGTAACTTTATCGTCTTTTGTTTCAAAGATTTCGACATCTGAAAACTCAACGAGTTTGTGCTTACGGGCACGTGAAACGAAAGTACCTTTACCTTGTTGGCGGACAATGTAGCCGTCTTTAGCAAGGTCATTCAGGGCACGAACAACTGTGATTGAACTCACATCGTACATCGCGATCAATTCGGCTTCTGTATAAAATTTATCTCCACTTGCAAATTGACCAGAGATGATTTTGTTTTTTAATTCATCTTTAATATATTGGTATTTAGGAATAGCCATAAATTTCACCTCGATTCTCTTTCTCCAATTTTGATTTTACCACAAATATAAAGAAAAGAGTAGTATTAAGGTCAAAAAATTAAAATAATAGACTAAAAATGTTATTTTACATGTAAAAAAATTCATTTGATGTTCTTGTGAATTATCATACATAAAAAGATCGTTTTCATGCTATTTTTAGATAATTTCGGTAAACGGTAAGTAAAAAAATAGAAAAATTTTAAATAATTTTCTAAAACCTATTGACAAATGCAAAAGATTTGATTATAGTTAATATTATAATAAATGAAAGCGCAAACTTAATTCGTCAGAGGTAGTAATATGACAAGATTTAAAATTGAGGACGATTTCTATTTAGATGGAAAACCGTTCAAGATTTTGTCCGGCGCCATTCATTATTTTAGAATTCCAGCGGAGGATTGGTATCATTCGCTCTACAACTTAAAAGCGCTTGGCTTTAATACAGTCGAGACTTATGTAGCATGGAATTTACATGAACCTGTTGAAGGGGAGTTTAATTTTGAAGGTGCTAAGGATTTGGAGAGATTCCTCCAAATCGCACAGGATTTGGGTCTCTACGCTATTGTGCGTCCGTCTCCATTTATCTGTGCTGAGTGGGAGTTCGGCGGTTTACCAGCTTGGCTCTTAACTAAGAACATGCGAATCCGTTCATCCGACCCGGCCTACATCGAAGCAGTTGCTCGCTATTATGACCAATTATTGCCGAGGCTTGTACCTCGCTTGTTGGAAAATGGCGGAAACATTCTCATGATGCAAGTCGAAAATGAGTATGGATCTTATGGAGAAGATAAGTCTTATCTGAGAGCGATTCGAAAATTGATGGAAGATCGAGGAATTGATTGCCCACTCTTTACTTCAGACGGTCCTTGGAGGGCTACTCTGAAAGCCGGAACCTTGATTGAAGATGATCTCTTTGTGACAGGGAACTTCGGTTCTAAGGCTCCTTACAACTTTTCACAAATGCAAGAATTCTTTGATGAGCATGGCAAAAAATGGCCCCTCATGTGTATGGAATTCTGGGATGGTTGGTTCAACCGTTGGAAAGAACCCATCATCACGCGTGATCCAAAAGAGTTGGCAGAAGCCGTTCGAGAGGTGTTAGAGCAAGGCTCCATCAACCTTTATATGTTCCATGGCGGAACAAACTTTGGTTTCATGAATGGTTGCTCGGCTCGAGGAACTCTAGATTTGCCGCAGGTTACATCTTACGATTATGATGCCCTTCTCGATGAAGAAGGAAATCCAACTGCTAAATACCTAGCAGTCAAGAAGATGATGGCAACACACTTCCCAGAGTATCCACAGTTGGAACCACTCTATAAAGAAAGCATGGAGATAGGGTCCATTCCATTGGTCGAAAAAGTTTCCTTGTTTGAAACTCTGGATAGTCTCTCTAGTCCTACTGAAAGCCTCTATCCAAAAGCGATGGAAGAACTTGGTCAAAGTTATGGCTACCTTCTCTACCGCACTGAGGCAAGTTGGGATGCAGAAGAGGAACGTCTCCGTATCATCGATGGACGTGACCGAGCTCAACTCTTTGTAGATGATCAATGGATTGCTACTCAATACCAGACAGAGATTGGTGAAGATATCTACTGTCAAGGAAATCGAGAAGGCTGTTCAGAGATTGACATCTTGATCGAAAATATGGGGCGTGTCAACTACGGACATAAGTTCTTGGCAGATACGCAGCGTAAAGGAATTCGAACAGGTGTCTGCAAGGATCTGCATTTCTTACTGAATTGGAAACAATATCCACTGCCACTGGATAATCCTGAGAAGATTGATTTTTCAAAAGGATGGACAGAAGGACAACCAGCCTTTTACGCTTTCGACTTTACTGTTGAAGAGCCGAAGGATACCTACTTAGACTTGTCTGAGTTTGGTAAGGGAGTTGCTTTTGTCAATGGGCGTCACCTAGGACGTTTCTGGAATGTCGGCCCGACCCTCTCACTTTATATCCCTCATAGCTATCTCAAGGAAGGTGCTAACCGCATCATCATCTTTGAAACTGAGGGCGAATATAAAGAAGAGATTCATTTAACTCGTAAACCTACACTAAAACACATAAAGGGGGAAAACTTATGACAATTGTAGGATGCCGTATCGATGGACGTTTGATCCACGGTCAAGTAGCCAATCTTTGGGCTGGAAAACTAAATGTTTCACGCATTATGGTTGTAGACGACGAAGTTGTTAACAACGATATTGAAAAGAGTGGTTTGAAACTTGCGACACCACCAGGTGTGAAACTCAGTATCTTGCCAGTTGAGAAAGCAGCAGCAAATATCCTTGCTGGTAAATACGATAGCCAACGTCTCTTTATCGTTGCACGTAAACCAGACCGTTTCCTTGGTTTGGTTGAAGCAGGTGTTCCGCTTGAAACACTCAATGTCGGCAATATGTCTCAAACACCAGAAACTCGCTCTATCACACGTTCTATCAACGTGGTAGACAAGGATGTGGAAGATTTCCACAAACTGGCAGAAAAAGGTGTGAAACTCACTGCTCAAATGGTTCCAAATGATCCAGTTTCAGACTTTTTGAGCTTATTAAAATAGGAAAAAATTTTTAGGAGGTCATTGTTATGATACAATGGTGGCAAATTTTACTTCTCACTTTGTACTCAGCTTATCAAATCTGTGATGAGTTGACAATCGTTTCATCTGCAGGTTCCCCTGTATTCGCTGGTTTCATTACCGGTTTGATCATGGGAGATGTGACAACTGGTTTGTTTATCGGTGGTAGCTTGCAGTTGTTCGTTCTCGGGGTTGGTACCTTCGGTGGTGCTTCTCGTATTGACGCAACTTCTGGTGCGGTTCTTGCAACAGCATTCTCTATCTCTCAAGGTATTGATACAGACCTTGCGATTACAACAATTGCTGTACCAGTAGCGGCACTTTTGACATACTTCGACGTTCTTGGACGTATGACAACTACTTTCTTTGCACACCGTATTGATGCTGCGATCGAACGCTTTGACTACAAAGGTATCGAACGCAACTACCTACTTGGTGCGCTTCCATGGGCTCTTTCTCGTGCCCTTCCAGTATTCTTCGCTCTTGCTTTTGGTGGAGAATTCGTACAAGGTGTTGTAAACCTTGTTAAAGAATACCAATGGGTTGCAGATGGTTTGACACTTGCAGGACGTATGCTTCCAGGTCTCGGATTTGCAATCTTGCTTCGTTACCTTCCAGTTAAACGTAACCTTCACTACCTTGCAATGGGATTCGGTTTGACAGCTATGTTGACTGTTCTTTACTCATATGTAACAGGTCTTGGTGGAGCTGTTGCGGGTATCCTTGGTACTCTTCCTGCTGATGTTGCTGAAAAGATTGGCTTTGCTAACAACTTCAAAGGTTTGTCTATGATCGGTATCTCTATCGTAGGTATCTTCCTTGCAGTTGTTCACTTTAAGAACAGCCAAAAAGTAGCTGTAGCAGCACCTTCTACACCATCAGAAAGTGGGGAAATCGAAGATGACGAATTCTAATTACAAACTTACAAAAGAAGATTTTAATCAAATCAACAAACGTAGCTTGTTTACTTTCCAATTAGGTTGGAACTATGAGCGTATGCAAGCTTCTGGTTACCTTTACATGATCTTGCCTCAATTGCGTAAAATGTATGGGGATGGAACTCCTGAATTGAAAGAAATGATGAAAGTTCATACTCAATTCTTCAATACTTCTCCATTCTTCCACACAATTATCGCTGGTTTTGACCTTGCCATGGAAGAAAAAGATGGTGTGGGTTCAAAAGATGCCGTTAACGGTATCAAGACAGGTTTGATGGGACCATTTGCTCCTCTTGGAGACACAATCTTTGGTTCACTTGTACCTGCTATCATGGGATCTATCGCAGCAACTATGGCTATCGCTGGCCAACCATGGGGTATCTTCCTTTGGATCGCAGTTGCAGTTGCATATGACATCTTCCGTTGGAAACAATTGGAATTTGCCTACAAAGAAGGGGTTAACCTTATCAACAACATGCAAAGTACTTTGACAGCTTTGATTGACGCTGCATCTGTACTTGGTGTCTTCATGATGGGTGCTCTTGTAGCAACAATGATCAACTTTGACATTTCTTACAAATTGCCAATCGGTGAAAAGATGATTGACTTCCAAGACATCTTGAACTCAATCTTCCCACGTTTGCTTCCAGCAATCTTTACTGCCTTTATCTTCTGGTTGCTTGGTAAGAAAGGTATGAACTCTACTAAAGCGATCGGTATCATTATCGTTCTTGCAGTAGGTCTTTCATTCATCGGTAAATTCTTGCTTGGAATGGGCGCATAATTTATGAGTAAATCATTAATTTTGGTGAGTCATGGTCGTTTCTGTGAAGAACTTAAAGGTAGCACAGAAATGATCATGGGTCCACAGGACAACATTCATGCAGTGGCTCTTCTTCCAGAAGATGGTCCCGAAGAATTTACTGCAAAATTTGAAGCTGCTATCGAAGGATTGGATGATTTCCTAGTCTTTGCGGACCTTCTCGGTGGTACACCATGTAACGTGGTGAGTCGCTTGATCATGGAAGGTCGCGACATTGAACTCTACGCAGGGATGAATCTTCCAATGGTGATTGAATTTATCAATGCCAGCCTTACAGGTGCAGATGCGGACTATAAGAGCCGTGCTGCAGAAAGCATTGTAAAAGTCAACGATTTATTAGCTGGCTTCGATGATGATGAAGACGAATAATACTCTTCGAAAATCAAATTCAAACCACGTCAGCGTCGCCTTGCCGTACTCAAGTACAGCCTGCGGCTAGCTTCCTAGTTTGCTCTTTGATTTTCATTGAGTATACGATGTGATAACGGCTAAATCGTTAGGGCATCTTATATAGAATATACATGGGAATGGGAGTCACTCCCATTCCCATATTTTCAATAGGAATGAAACAACAATAGATTAGAGGAACTCTATGCTAAATTACACAAAAGAAGAATTACTTGAACTGGGTGCAGAAATCACGACTCGTGAAATCTACCAACAGCCTGATGTATGGAAAGAGGCTTTTGAAGCCTATCAAGCAAAACGAGAAGAAATTGCAGCCTTTCTGCAAGGTATCGCTGATAAACATGACTATGTTAAGGTCATCTTGACGGGTGCTGGGACTTCTGCTTATGTGGGAGATACCTTGGTACCACACTTTAAGGAAGTCTATGACGAACGCAAATGGAATTTCAATGCCATTGCGACAACTGATATTGTTGCCAATCCAGAAACTTATCTGAAAAAAGATGTGGCGACTGTCCTTGTTTCCTTTGCTCGTAGTGGGAATTCACCTGAAAGTGTGGCGACGGTTGATTTGGCTAAAGCCTTGGTTGATGACCTCTATCAAGTGACCATTACATGTGCTGCAGAAGGGAAATTGGCTCTTCAGGCTCATGGAGATGACCGTAATCTCTTGCTCTTACAACCGGCTGCTTCTAATGACGCTGGGTTTGCCATGACTTCTAGCTTTACATCTATGATGTTGACAGCACTCTTGGTGTTTGACCCTACAGAATTTGCTGTTAAAGCTGAACGTTTTGAAGTTGTGGTTAGCCTTGCTCGTAAGGTCCTAGACAATGCAGCAGATGTCAAAGAGTTGGTTGACCTTGACTTTAACCGCGTTATCTACCTGGGCGCTGGTCCTTTCTTTGGACTTGCTCATGAAGCTCAGCTCAAGATTTTGGAATTAACAGCTGGTCAAGTTGCGACCATGTATGAAAGCCCAGTTGGCTTCCGTCACGGTCCAAAATCATTGATCAACGAAGATACAGTTGTTTTGGTATTTGGTACAACGACAGACTACACTCGCAAGTATGATTTGGACTTGGTTCGTGAAGTGGCTGGTGACCAGATTGCCCGTCGTGTCGTGCTCTTGAGTGATCAAGCCTTTGGTCTTGAAAATGTCAAAGAAGTAGCTCTTGGTTGTGGCGGTGTCTTGAACGATATTTACCGTGTCTTCCCTTACATCGTTTATGCCCAACTCTTTGCCCTATTGACTTCGCTTAAAGTGGAAAACAAACCAGATACACCATCTCCTACAGGTACAGTAAACCGTGTGGTACAGGGTGTTATCATTCATGACTATCAAAAATAAGGAAGTATCTATGAGTAAATTACAATTAAGTCCGAATAAAGTAGCTTGCTTGCAAAAACTCTCTGACGAGCACGGCATTATCTCAGCTCTTGCCTTTGACCAACGTGGTGCTTTGAAACGCCTCATGGCCCAATACCAAATGGAAGAGCCAACAGTCGCTCAAATGGAAGAACTTAAGGTCTTGGTTGCAGATGAATTGACAAAATACGCATCCTCTATGCTTCTCGACCCCGAGTATGGTCTTCCAGCTACAAAAGCCCTTGATGCCAACGCTGGTCTTCTGCTTGCTTATGAGAAAACTGGCTACGACACAACAAGCACCAAACGCTTGCCTGACTGTTTGGATGTTTGGTCTGCAAAACGCATCAAGGAACAAGGCGCTGATGCTGTCAAATTCTTGCTTTACTACGATGTAGACAGCTCTGACGAACTCAACCAAGAAAAACAAGCCTACATCGAACGTATCGGCTCTGAGTGTGTGGCGGAAGACATTCCATTCTTCCTTGAAATCTTGGCTTACGATGAAAAAATTGCTGACGCAGGTTCTGCAGAATACGCTAAAGTAAAACCACACAAGGTTATCGGTGCTATGAAGGTCTTCTCAGACCCACGTTTCAACATCGATGTCTTGAAAGTGGAAGTTCCAGTCAACGTCAAATACGTTGAAGGCTTTGGCGATGGTGAAATCGTTCATACACGCGAAGAAGCAGCAACCTTCTTCAAAGCTCAAGACGAAGCAACGAACTTGCCATACATCTACTTGAGTGCGGGAGTATCAGCAAAACTCTTCCAAGAAACACTAGTCTTTGCCCACGAATCAGGCGCAAACTTCAACGGCGTTCTTTGCGGCCGTGCAACATGGGCTGGGTCAGTCGAAGCCTACATCAAAGATGGTGAAGCAGCAGCTCGTGAGTGGTTGCGCACAACTGGATTTGAGAACATTGACGAACTCAACAAGGTTCTTCAAACAACAGCGACTTCATGGACTGAACGTGTAGAAGCATAAAACAAGTATAGAAGAATTACCTTTTGTTAAGAAGATACTTAAGGTTTTCTGACAAAGGATTCTGAAAATAGAAACTACAACCATAGATGGTGAATACACTTTCTATGGTTTGTTTACTTAAGAGAAATGGATCAAAGGAGAGAAGAATGAAAGCATACACAGAGCGTGTATTTGGAAATCATGAGGGCAAGGATGTCTTGGCCTATGGCTTTGAGACGGAAGGTGGTTACCAGCTTGAAGTTATGACTTATGGTGCGACCATTTTGCGCTATGTCACACCTGACAAGGCTGGAAATTTTGCCAATGTTATCTTGGGCTTTGATGATTTTGCTAGCTACGTAGGCAATAGTCCCAAGCATGGAGCAAGTGTAGGACCTGTAGCGGGCCGTATTGCAGGTGCAACATTTGAGCTCAATGGTCAGACCTATAATCTTGAAATCAACAACGCTAGCAACTGTAACCACAGTGGCTCAACAGGTTGGGATGCAAGCTTGTTTGAATTGACTGAGGTGAGCGATCATGGCTTGACCCTCTACACCGAGCGTACAGACGGGACAGGAGGATTTCCTGGTAATCTTAAGATTTGGATTAGCTACTACTTGGAAGAAACTGGTGCCTACGAAGTCAGCTATAAGGTGACGACAGATCAGGATACGCTTGTCAATCCAACTAATCACAGCTACTTCAACTTGTCTGGTGATTTCACGCAGACAGTTGACCGCCATGTCTTTCAGCTAAATACGGAGGGCATTTACCCAATCGCTCCGGACGGTGTGCCGGCTAAGACTCCAGATGCTGATCGTTATGTGGTCAAACACATCTACAATGGTGCTTTGCTCAAGGATATCTTTGCAGAGAAAGATGAGCAAATCCAGCTGGTATCTGGTTTGGATCACCCATTTGCTCTTCCTGCAGGTCATGACAATGCTGGCTTCCTTTATGACCAACACTCAGGTCGTTTCCTGCTTTTCAAGACAGAGGCTCCTTGCTTTGTGGTATACTCAGCAAACTTTGTAGATGAGAGTGTCATCATAGCTGGTCAGCCAATGGTGCAACACAATGGGATTGCCCTTGAAGCGCAAGCTTTACCAGATGCCATTCACAGTGACTTCAAAGACCAAGTTATTCTCAAAGCAGGTCAAACCTTTACCAGCAAAACTCGTTACGAGCTTGTTGTCAAATAAAAAGAAGAGCTGGTTTCCAGCTCTTTTGAGTTGTCTTCGTTGACATTTTATCTCAATAGTGTATAATTGATGTAATAAATAAAGTTACAACAAAAGGAGACACCCTATGACTTATGCATACCAAAGCCACATTTACCTAGCCGAGGTGGTTTTAAATGTCAAGGATTTGAAGAGTCAAACGGCTTTTTATCACCAGATTATTGGCTTGGAGATTTTATCTCAAACAGAGACAGAAGCGATTTTGGGACTTGGTAGAAAAGCCTTGGTCCACTTGATTCAGACAGAAAAAGCTGGGGAAGTAAGGGAGCATTATGGGCTCTACCATCTGGCGATTTTGTTGCCGACACGAAAAGCCTTGGCTGATGTCCTGAAACACCTAAGTGATTTGCGCATTCCTCTGGTCGGGGGTGCGGATCATGGATACAGTGAGGCCATTTATCTAGAGGATCTGGAAGGAAATGGCATTGAGCTCTACCGTGATAAGCCAGTGTCTTCATGGGATATTCGAGAAGACGGCCGCATTATCGGTGTGACAGAGGCTCTTGCGGCACAGGACATTTATGAGTTAGGGGAAAAGGTAGATCCCTTTCTCCTAGCTGAAGGGACGAGAATGGGGCATATCCATCTATCGGTTAAGGATAGCCGTGCGGCGAGTCAGTTTTATCAAAAAGTGTTAGGGCTAGAGGATAAATTTAGTATTCCGAGTGCCAGTTGGATAGCAGCTGGGAAGTACCATCACCACCTGGCTGTCAACGAATGGGCTGGAAAAGGTCTAGCTCCGCGTAAATCAGGCTTGCCTGGCTTGTCCTACTACGTCCTTGAGGTCGAAAGCAAGGAAGAACTCTTAGCCATCGTTAAGCAAGCACAAGAGGTAGAAGCTCCGATCAAGTGGTTACATTCGAGTGAGTTGGATCTTATAGACCCAGACGGCATTGTGACTCGCATTCGCTTGGAACGATGAGACGAGGAAAACACATCATATACATAGAAAAAGGCGGACAGGCTCGCATTCTGTTTTTAGAATGCGGACTTGTTCGCTTTTTTATGAAATGACGAACCCTTTCTTGGATCTAGCAAAGGTATCTGCCGGGGATATTTTCCCTTTTCTGGAGGTTCATGCTATAATACTAATAAACTTTTCTTTCTCTAGGAAGGCAAACGCCGAAAATCGGCTAGAATGCTGGCAATAGTTGTCACGATGCTTTTAAGAGAAAGTAGAACTTTGTTTGAACATCCGTATTGAGTTTAGGAGACGAGAAATAAGATGGACACAAGTGTAAAAAATTTAATTAGTATGGGCCCTCTGGAGGACTATTTTATCTATTATGATCTGAAGAATCAAGTATTCTACGGTTTAAAACAAGGCATGAATTATTCAGCCATTGCAGCCCCTATTGCAATCTATTCCTTCCAGCGGCTGTCGAAGTTGCTCAACCAAACCTTTGGAGATGTCTCATCACCTTTCAATTTGATCTTTTTTATCTTGATGTCTCTGTTTTTGATTGTCGGGACCATTCTCCTTGCCAAATCTACCCGACGCAACATGAAGACAGATAGATTTAGAAAAGTCCGGCTGACAAAAGCCAATATCAAAACACTTAGGAGAAAATCTAGGGCGTTGACAGTAGTTGGCTACATTTTTGTTTTAATAACGATTTTTTCAGCCTATCGTTATCTGACTGTTTCTGATTTTCAATTTTTACTTATGTACATGTTAGGGATTGGTATTCTTACATATATAGTTTATGATTTTCGGATGAAAACGCGCAAACGACTGTTCAAGGAGCTGATGGAGACATTACAGGACGGTAGCCGAGGGAAAGAGGGAGAAATGTAAGATGAGAAAAATCATTTATATAGGCCAAGGATGCCAGCAATCCGTCTACTATAATACAAGGACGAGAGAGGCATTAACGACAGAATCTAGCACCGTTTC
Source organism: Streptococcus oralis (assembly GCF_006175905.1). GTDB lineage: Bacteria > Bacillota > Bacilli > Lactobacillales > Streptococcaceae > Streptococcus > Streptococcus oralis_BG. The sequence goes on along the minus strand of NZ_SSNB01000001.1, from coordinate 587,761 downwards.
AGACACTGATGGTGCTATCAGTTCAAAGAAATCCAAGTGGCCTTGGGTTGTCTTCTTTGCTTTCTTGCTAGTTGCTATTATCGGTATTTGGATTCGTTCCTTGATAGCACCCTTTAGATTGAGTGAGTGAATGGCACCTATCCATCTAGCCGCTATCCTTTTCGTTTTTATCGGAAGTATTTATGGATTTGAAAAACTGTTCTACAGTGGGGCTAAGTCGCTTGTCCCAGCAAGTGAAGAACAGTTTAAAGATGCGGTTGAAAGTAGTACTTTTTGGAGGAAGTCACCAGATAAGGAACCAACAGTCGATAAAATCATCTTGTATCTATTTGCTATCCTCGTTCTTCTATTTGTTTTTGTTATTGTTGTGTTCTTTGTCATACCTGCAACCTTCATTCCTTACTATGAACAGGAATGGTTTGAGCCGTCCATGTTCATGGTACCAATCGGAGCAACGATCGTCCCAATTAGCGTGGTTCTTCTACTATTTCAAAACAATCCAATCCGCTGGATTTTAGCCGTACGAAAATACAAGCAGGGGAAAGTATTATTTAGGGAAGAGAAATAAGAGGAGGATAAGATGAAAGAAAAGTATGTTGAATTTTTGAATATGGCAGTTATGGATACTAGACCTATAAAGCGTTTTGATATTATCTAAATCACTGAGGAGGGAAGATAATGAAAAAAATAATGAAATCAAAATTAGTTCAAGTCATGCTTCTTGCACTCACTGTCATAGGACTATATTTTGCTTATCAGGCATATCGTAGGTACGAACTTACTCAGTTTGTCATGTGGAGTCCCAGAGCTAAAATTGTAAGTTATGAATTCATGGATGACAACAAGGCAGTAGCAATTGATTGGGATAATGATGCGGAGTTAAAAGATGCGGAAGAGGCTAAGAAATATGATTCGCGTGTCAATGTAGAAACAATGAATAGAGTTAATGGAGAACGCTATATCATCCAACAAAGTTATAAGTTAAAATCAGCCACGTATAAGTATTGGATTCTTGAAGAGGATGCGGTGCCATATTTGAAAAGTAATATTCCAGAGCAGGGAGAGTACTGGTTGTTAGACGTCTATGACACGAAAGATGGGACAATCAAACAAAAGACGTATGATGTATTTCAGATGGTGAGGGAATATAATAAGGATTATATTCCAAGAAGGGTTCGAGACGTTAATTATTTCTTGTATACGGAACAAGGGAAAACTTACTTACCAATTAGTATGGCTATTAGTCAACAGCCAGAATTGAAAACTGAAACTGGGCTTATTGATATAGAGGAAGGAAAGATAATAGCAGCTACTCCATCTGGTAAAACTTCCAAAGATCTTTATAACGATGAGAAAGGATCATACAATCCAAAGTTAGAAGATATTTTTATTTCGAATCATAAATTTTCAAACGAAAAGTTTGCCTTTGTCTTATCTCTTTTTAGTTTTAAAGAACCTGTAGAAAAATCCCAATACCTGTCCTTGTCAAGCAAATATCCAAAGGTATTTGATATATTGAGTAAAGGGTTTCCATCTGAATTATATTTCCTTGGAAAAGAAGATGTTCGTTTTAAAATCTCTTTCTTAAAGCTAGTTCTTCCAGAAGGTACGAATATCTTTAAGGATATTACCATTCCAGCAGCTAGTTCGAAAGATGGACAGGAACATTTGGTTCAAAGCGAAGAAGAGTTCTTACAATATTATAAATCCAGTACGGAGGAAGAATAATGGGACAAAAACGAATACTACCAGAACATATAAAAAGCATGAAGCATAGCTTTGAGGATATGAGTAGCAGAATAGAATAGAAGAGTTCGAGTCTTATAGATTCTTCTGTGGTTACTCATTTGGCTTCTGCGACAGATGCGGTGAAATCTCTAATAAAAATATCAATACGAATCACTGATGAGGGGGAATAATGAGAAAACTGATGAAATTAAATGCAATTCGTGTCATACTTCTTGCACTCACTATTATAGGGCTATACTTTGCTTATCAGGCATATCGTAGGCACGAACTTACTCAGTTTGTCATGTGGAGTCCAAGAGCTAAAATTGCAAGTTATGAATTCATGGATGATAACAAGGCAGTAGCAATTAATTGGGATAATGAGTCAGAATTAAAGGAAGCAGAAGAAGCTAAAAAATATGATTCACGTATCAATGTAAACAATCGTAAAACGGCGACTAATGGGGAACATTCTATTGTTCGTCAGAGTTACAAATTAAAATCAGCTACGTATAAGTATTGGATCCTTGAAGAAGATGCGGTTCCATATTTGAAAAGTAATATTCCAGAGCAGGGAGAGTACTGGTTGTTAGATGTCTATGACACGAAAGGTGGGACAATCAAACAAAAGACGTATGATGTATTTCAGATGGTGAGGGAATATAATAAGGATTATATTCCAATTGGAGTTGCTGAATCATCAAAATTATTACAATCTGAAAATGAAAAAGATTATTTACCCATAAAAATGGCTGTGAATAGTGAACCGAGTGCTAAAACTTTTATAGGTATAATTGATTTGACGAGTGGAAAAATTTTATCTGAAACACCGTCTGGAAAGCCAGGCAAAGAGTTTTATGATGTTTTTCAAAATACAATAAAAAATAGAGACGATTTTGAAGATATAATAGATCAAAATGATGGACTTTCAAGCCAAAATTTCACTTTTGATTCATCTAACTTTAGTTTTAAAAAACCAGTAGAAAAATCCCAATACCTGTCCTTGTCAAGCAAACATCCAAAGGTGTTTGATATATTGAGTAAAGGGTTGTTATCTGACTTATATTTCCTCGGAAAAGAAGATGTTCGTTTTGAAATCTCTCTCTTAAAGCTGGTTCTTCCAGAGGGTACAAATATTTTTGAGGATATCACCATTCCAGCAGCTAGTTCGAAAGATGGACAGGAACACTTGGTTCAAAGCGAAGAAGAGTTCTTACAATATTATAAATCCAGTACGGAGGAAGAATAATGGGACAAAAGCATTTGTCTTATATTACTATAGATATTGGTATTTGACATTGAATTTTAATAGGGAGGAAAAAATGAAGAAGTTATTTGTTATCATCTTGTTATTGGTTCTTGGAGCTTGCTCTAATGGAAAGGAAGCAGGGAAAAGTATTATTTAGGGAAGAGAAATAGAAAAGAGGAGATAATAATGTCACAAGAGAGATATTTGCAAATCAAAAAAGAGCATCAAGTTCGTAAGTTTGTGGGGCGTTTCCTCTTCATTCTTCTCGCTATACTCGATGTTCTACTGGTATCAAGTCATTCCAATTATGTCCCGCTTATAACGGTGGCTATGGTAACGATTGTGCCTTTTAATCATTTTCTACTTGGTCCTCTTAGGAGACAGAAAAAAGCTATAGAAAAAGAGCATCCAGAATGGAAAATACTCAGTACAAAGGGAGTAAAGGTTCCCTCGGCTGAAGCCAATAAAAGAACCTTGGCTGGTATTGGGATCTTGATAGCCTTGCTGTTGTCTTTTGGGCTATTCTATAAACCTGTGAAACAGCCGAACGACCAAGTAAACAAGCCACCTAAGGTTGATTCTAAAACGCCTGAAACGTCCAAGCCTTCTGAGTCTGAGTCGTCCAGTTCCTCAGAGTCGAAATCCTCGTCTTCGACTGAACAAAGTTCTAAAACCGAAAATTCAGGAACGAAACCGTCAAAAAGCGAGTCCAATAATCCCTATTACCAGATTCCAGGACTTACTGACGAACAGGTGAGAGATATCATATCGAAATCTGTGAAAGATTTAAGAGAAAAACAGTCAAAAGAAAAATCCGAAGAGTAGACTCCAGGGCTTCGATGTCTTTTCTGGATGAGTTAGTTTTGAGATTTTACTGTATAGAATAACAGGAGGAGTTCATATGACTAAAGAAGTGATTGGTTTGATAGTTGGAACAATCGTCATCTTCCTATCTTTTGTATTTGTGTGTGGGACCTTTCTTTTCCTCTATCTTCGGGATCAGAAGTTGGTCCGCCTTGCCAAGTCATCCGTTCCTGGAACGGTTATCGGCTATAGCCGTTTTCGTGAGGGGTATCCACCTATCGTCGAATACACGGTGGATGGGATTGCTTATAAGAAAACCTTGCAGTATTTTATGTTCAAAACGGTCACAATTCCGTGGGGGGCTACTAAATTTTTAAAGGACTATACAAGAGAAGATATGCTAGCGCCTTCGATCACTCGCTACAGTAACTCCTTTGTTTCCTTCAAACGCTTGATGCAGACCCATTTCCCCCTTCATTCGGAGCTGACGGTCTGGTATGATCCAGACAAGCCGGCCAGGGCCTATGTCGAACGTTACAGTGGAATGGACAAGTTTTACAAGTGGTTTGGTATCGGATTTGGGCTGGCTCTAGTTCTAGTCTATGGGATAGTAATCCTAGCTTTTTTGTCCAAGATATAAGGCATAACTAATCGGAAACTTGATTTCCCAATCGTACTCCAAGGAGAACAGTCTTAGTTCTCCTTTTTCCTGTTCAGCAGACTTTTCTATCCAATACAGAGAAAAGCTTACCTCCTATAAAGACAGATAGGATGAGAATTTTGACAAAGAACCGTATTCGAGATATAATGAAGAAAAAGTGACCAAGGATAAATCAATGACAAACTCAAAGTATATAACACGCCTGAAACGTTCAGAGGGCCAGTTGCGTGGGATTCAAAAGATGATCGATGAAGATCGTGACTGCGCAGATATTGTTACGCAGTTGACAGCAGTGAAATCTAGCGTTGAGCGCGTGATTGAGATGATCATTACTGAAAATCTTACGGGCTGTATCAACCAACCACTAGACGACCCTGAGGCTCAAAAGGAACGCCTAGAAAAGGCCATCCGATACCTGATTAAACGGAAATAAACTAATTTGCTATTGATAAACAATGCAGACAAAGGTATTTAAGTCTATTTCGATAAAGAAATCACGTCGGACAAACGGATGAGTCCCCAATACCAATGAGAAAACCTTTTTTAGATACCATCAATTTGCTTCTTTTTTAGAAGCAACGGGCTACGAGCCCTATATCAGTGGGTTGCAGAAATGAAAAAACCGATTAAGTTCCTTAATCGGTTTTTTGCTTATTTTACTTGACCGGGCCAAGAATTCATACCACCTTCAACATTGATAACGGTGAGGCCTTGGGCGCTTAGAAATTCACAAGCAGAGGCAGAGCGTACTCCACCTTGACAGATGACATGGTATTCCTGGTCAGGTTTGAGTTCTTTGTAACCTTGCTCCAAGGTGGTTAACGGAAGATTTTTGGCTCCTGGTGCATGTCCTGCTTGGAATTCATGCACTTCACGTACATCGATAAGATTTAGATTTTCATTTAGGTATTTTTCATAAAAGTCAGCCATGCTGATACTAGTTTCCATATTTGACTCCTTCTGGATTAGCTATTTTATATTGTGAATAAGCGCCATCAAGGTTTTGGACGGTAAATCCTGCCACTAGAGGATACGCTCTGTAATATAGCTGCGCAAAACACTGTGGCAGCTAAGGATGTAGGTTTGGTTCTTGTCTGGTTCATCCAAGCTCTCCCCTAGTTCATTTAGGGGATATGGATGGTATCGACCTTGGGTTGCCCCCTGAAATTCGCTACTTATCCGTGATTTAGGAATTTTTGCCCTTAGTCAGATTGTCTTCGAGCGGATACCATTGGATATTGTCGCTCAGACCTTCGATTAGGTTCAAGGCTACGTAACCAATTTTATACTTCTAGATGACCTTGCCTGTCCAAGCGCTCATACCGCCTCGGACATTGATGACATCGTAGCCTTTTTTCTTAAGCTTTTTCGCAGCTAGTTTGCTTCGTACACCAGAGTGACAAATGACATAAAGTGTTTCTTTTGTCGCAGGTGTGTAAGAACCGATTTCCGTTAAAGGAACATTTTTGGCATTTTTGATATGACCTCTACGGAATTCCATAGGCGTCCGAACATCTAGTAGCTGAATTGGTTCTCTGAGTTTAGCTTCTAACTCGCTGGTAGAAATACTGTCAATTTTTGTAAATAATAAGTGAAACATAGGCACCTCCAAACATACCCTTACGGGGTATATTAAACCATGAAGTCAATCTTTTGTCAAGCAACTTGTTTTGACTTGGGAGGGAATTAGTTTCGAGAGTCTAGAAAGCAGGCTATTTTTGACCTTTCAAAGGCTTTTTGATATGATGGGTCCAAAGTAAGTATGAGGTGATAAGATGACCAGTGAATACCAGAAAATGATAGCAGGGGAGCCTTACCGTCCGTCGGATCCTGAATTACAGACCTTGGCGCAGGCTTCTCGCCAAAAACAGTCTGCCTTTAACCGAGAAGAAGATCCCTTGAAGGGAGCGGATATTATCAAGACTTGGTTTGGCTCAACTGGGCAAAATCTCTATGTCAATCCACGCTTGGTGGTCGATTATGGGGTCAATATCCATCTAGGGGAAAATTTTTATTCTAATTGGAACTTGACTATGCTGGATGTTTGTCCTATTCGCATCGGGGACAACGCTATGCTTGGCCCCAACTGTCAGTTTTTAACCCCACTCCATCCACTGGATCCACATGAACGCAATTCAGGGGTTGAATATGGCAAGCCCATCACCATTGGAGATAATTTCTGGGCTGGAGGTGGCGTCATTGTCCTTCCTGGAGTGACACTGGGCAATAACGTCGTCGCTGGAGCAGGGGCTGTGATCACCAAGTCCTTCGGAGACAATGTTGTCCTAGCTGGGAATCCTGCGCGTGTTATCAAGGAAATTCCAGTAAAAGAAAACTAAAAAGAACAGCCGAGGATGTTCTTTTTATGAGCTTTAGTCTTATAAATTTTTCTTCTTTTTTGCTTTTTTAGTCAAGGAAACATCGCATTGAGGAATCTTGCTTGTCAGGTAGCTCGTCAGTTGAAAGTCGTCTACTTGAGGATGGAGATCGACTTCGTAGACGGTTTGCAAGGATTCACCAGCATTGCTGGTATCTACTGAGATAAGGTCAGACTCGGTGCAAAATTGATCCAGCGCGACCTGGATAGTATCTAGGCGGTCTTCTTTATTGGGAAGTGTGATGGTCAAGAGTCTACGACGTTGGTGATTGCTCTTGCTCTGTTGTTTTTCCAAAAGGAGCCAAATTCCTATGATAAAGACCGTGAAGAGAACGGCTAAGAGAAGGTAGCCTGTCCCTGCCGCCAGACCGATAATCATGGCTAGAAAGATAGCGATTAGCTCTCGAGAGCCACTCGTGGCAGAACGGAAACGAATGAGACTAAAGGTTCCTGCCACTGCAACCGACGTTCCGAGACTGCCATTGACTAGGAAGATGACCAGCGTCATCAAACAAGGTAAAAGGGTCAAACTGATGACAAATTCCCGTGTGTAAAGAGTCCGTTGCTTGTAGGCCCAGCTGAGTGCTAGTCCTAGAAAAAGACTGACGACAAGGGCGAGTAGGAGTTGGAGGGGGTCAGCAGTGGCGGTTGCGTCGTTGAAAATAGAGTTAAAAAGGTTAGACATAAGCATTACCTACACTTTCTCCGATAGGTTGTGGGGCATAGGCTAGTCCTTGTGATTTATGGTAGGCGCAGGAGTATTTTGAGAATTTTTGCTCTACCATACCATACTTATCAAGGATATCCTCTAGCCATTGAGGTTTATCACCAGGCGCCTTGATTTCCATGATGACTAGCTCGTCTTCTAAGAGAGGCAGGCCTTCCTTGTCAGCAAATAGGCAGACCTGTTTATCACGATAGGTCAGGTTTTGGTCAAGAGTGACACGAATTTTCTGGTAGGGGAATCCTGGGATTTTCTTTTTTTCTTTTAGTGAAAAACGGTCATAAGAAATATAGATACGCGGTTTGAGAGCCTCGCTGTAGCGTTGGCGTAACTTTTGAACCTCTGCTACCATAAAGCTATCTTTGATCAGGTCTTCTCCCCAACCTTTGGTGATGAGTTGGGTGATGGTATCGGACTGGGATAGGACGCGGTGCTTGTGACCGATACCGGAATCATCTTTGGACTTGATTTCTAGAAAGACGGGGCTGTCAGCGCTTGGCTGTGCGAGATAGGTCCGCATACGGATTTTTTCCTTCTTATGCTGATCCTGCAGAGAGTCTTGAATGAGCTGAAAATCTTCTGTATCAAAGTAGATATTGGAAATGGTCGAAGTCGGATAGTCGTCCTCGACGAGGTAGTCTTTCAAATCTTCTATTAAATCCTGTAGGTCTGTTTTAGAGACCAGGTACTTGGTTTCGATCCGTTCAAAGCTTGTTTCTAGGGGTTTCATAAGCAATTTCTCCTTTAGATAAATCATAGATTAAACAAGGTAAACTTGCTTGGAACAAGTCTAGAGGACATTTCTAAAAGTTTTATTAAGCGAAACTTAAGTGAAACTGAATTTAAGGAAACTTTCAGAAAAGTTTTAGTTTTGTTTCAGGAATCTTCTGTAGACTGTCTAGCTATATCATACGAAGGAGAGGAAAAGGTATGAAATCAAAAAAATGGACCCTACTCGCAACGAGTTTAACGGCAATGGTGCTGATGGCAGCATGTGCCCAGTCAACAACTACATCCAATACCAATGCAACGACAAATAGTGCAACAACAACTGCAACAAAGACAAACCAATCATCCTATTTTACAGAGAAGGACAATGATACTTCTTATGATGAAAGCACAGCTTCTAATATTGAGTTATCTGGCTCATCAGCAAACGTCTCTGGAGATGGGGTGACAGTCTCTGAATCAACGGTGACCATCACAAAATCTGGGACCTATGTGATTTCAGGTCAGTCTGACGGAGTGCAGATCAAGGTCGAGGCAGATAAGTCGGCAGATGTTCATCTAGTCCTAAAAGGTGCGACCATGACCAATACCAATGCAGCGCTATCTGCGACATCAGCTGGCCATGTCTACTTAACTCTAGCAGAGGGAACCACCAACAGTCTCTCTGACTCAAGCTCTAACAGCGACGAAAAAGCAGACGCAGCTCTCTTTTCTAAGGTGGATTTGACTATCAACGGGAAAGGAACTCTCAATGTAGATGGCAAGAAGAACAACGGTATCAAGGCCAACGACACCCTCCACATCACGGGTGGAACTTATAACATCACAGCGGTTGGCGATGCCTTTAATGTCAATGATGAACTCAACATCACTGGTACGACCATGACTATCGATGCCAAAGAGGATGGCGTGAAGGTGGACAATGACGAGGATACTTCAGTCGGAACCATGTACCTATCCAACAACAACATCACCGTCACAGCAGGAGATGATGGCATCCACGCATCAGGTGATTTGGTTATCGATAGTGGTACCTACACCGTCAAGAATTCGACAGAAGGACTTGAAGGTAAGTCCATCACTATCAACGGTGGGGACATTACCATCTATTCGACAGATGATGGAGTCAATGCGGCTAATAAAAACGCCCAACAAAGTGAAATCTTCTTCACCATGAACGGTGGAAATCTAACAGTAGAAGTAGGTCAAGGGGACACAGACCCAATCGACTCAAACGGGAACGTGACGGTCACAGGCGGAACCATTAAAATGATTGGTCAAACAGGTTTTGACTTTGATGGAACAGCGACCTACACAGGCGGTGACACCTATCTCAACGGTGAAAAACAAACGGAAATCGTCAACTCTATGCCTGGAGGCGGAGGACCGAATGGGGGCCCTCAAGACGGCGGTCCAGCCCCTGGCGGACAAGGATAAAAAAGAATCTCCTTTCTCGAAAGAGAAGGGAGACTTTTGTGTTGTTATTAGAGGAAATGTAAAGTCAACTCCTTGACACTCCGTCAGCTTTTGATACAATAGTACAAAATTAGAGGAGGTGGGTTATGATTCAGAAACATGCGATTCCCATTTTAGAGTTTGATGACAATCCTCAGGCCGTCCTTATGCCAAATCACGAGGGATTGGACTTAAAGTTGCCAAAGAAGTGCATCTATGCGTTTTTGGAGGAAGAGATTGACCGCTATGCTCAGGAAGTAGGGGCGGATTGTGTTGGTGAGTTCGTTTCGGCCACCAAGACTTATCCAGTCTACGTCCTCAACTACAAGGGCGAGGAAATCTGTCTAGCCCAGGCGCCCGTGGGCTCCGCTCCAGCGGCCCAGTTTATGGATTGGTTGGTTGGCTATGGTGTGGAGCAAATCATTTCCACTGGAACCTGTGGCGTACTAGCCGATATAGAGGAAAATGCCTTTCTCGTCCCTGTTCGGGCTCTGCGAGATGAGGGGACCAGCTACCATTATGTAGCACCTTCTCGTTATATGGAGATGCAGATTGAGGCTATCTCTGCCATTGAGCAAGTCTTGGAACAAAGAGGCATTCCTTATGAGGAAGTCATGACCTGGACGACAGATGGTTTTTACCGAGAGACGGCTGAAAAGGTTGCCGATCGCAAGGAAGAAGGCTGTGCTGTTGTGGAGATGGAGTGCTCGGCTCTTGCGGCAGTAGCTCAGCTACGTGGAGTTGTCTGGGGAGAACTGCTCTTTACCGCAGATTCCTTGGCGGATCTAGACAACTACGACAGTCGTGACTGGGGTTCTGAAGCTTTTGACAAGGCACTCGAACTCTGTCTTGCCATTGTGCACCACATGTGAGTGTTCTGACTGTTTTTATGGTAGAATGTATCTATGTTATTCAAATCATTTTTGGAAAAAATCAAGACGACATTGGGACGTTTATCACCAGCCCGTCGCATCTTTTTAAGTTTTGCCCTGGTTATCTTCTTGGGCTCGCTCCTTTTAAGCCTCCCTTTTGTTCAAGCAACAACGTCACAAGCGACCTACTTTGATCATCTCTTTACAACGGTGTCCATGGTCTGTGTGACAGGGCTCTTCACCCTGCCAGTGGCTTCTACTTATAATATATGGGGCCAGTTGATCTGTATGCTCTTAATCCAGATTGGCGGTTTGGGGCTCATGACCTTTATCGGAATCTTTTATATCCAAGGCAAGCAAAAGCTCAGTCTTCGTGGCCGGGAGACCATTCAAGAAAGTTTTGCTTATGGAGAAACCCAGTCTCTAAAGGACTTCATCCGATCGATCTTTCTGACGACTTTTTTGGTGGAAGGGATTGGTGCCTTTCTCTTGAGTTTCCGCTTCATTCCTGAATTTGGCTGGGGACGAGGGGTGTTAACCTCTATCTTTTTGGCTGTTTCAGCTTTCTGCAATGCTGGATTTGATAATTTTGGGAGTACGAGTTTGGTAGCCTTTCAAACGGATCCCTTGATCAATCTAGTGATTGCAGGATTGATTATCACGGGCGGTCTAGGATTTATGGTCTGGTTTGATCTAGCGACCCAGTTTGGGAAAAAGAAAAAACGTCGCCTGCGTTTCCATACCAAGTTAGTTCTCTTTTTAACGGTGGGAATTTTACTCTTTGGAACCGTATCGACTCTCTTAATTGAGTGGAACAATCCTGGGACGATTGGAAATCTCAGCGCTCCAGAGAAATTGCTAGTTAGTTTCTTCCAGACCGTCAGCATGAGAACGGCAGGTTTTGCCTCTATTGATTACACCCAGGCTCGACCAGTTACCTTGCTGATCTACATCTTGCAGATGTTTCTGGGCGGGGCACCTGGAGGGACAGCAGGGGGACTCAAGATTACGACCTTCTTTGTCTTGTTGGTCTTTGCCCGTAGCGAACTATTGGGCTTGCCTCATGCCAATGTGGCTAGGAGGACCATTGAACCCCGAACCGTGCAAAAATCTTTCAGTGTCTTTATTATCTTCTTGCTGACTTTCTTGCTGGGATTGATCCTGCTAGGGGTAACCGCAGAAGGAAATCCGCGTTTTATCTACCTCATGTTTGAGACCATTTCAGCCCTTGCGACAGTTGGAGTGACGGCAAATTTAACGCCGGAGTTAGGTAAGTTAGCCCTCAGTATCGTTATGTTGTTGATGTTTATCGGCCGTATTGGTCCCTTGACACTACTGGTTAGTGTAGCGGAATACCAGCCAGACAAGAAAGATACGATTCACTATATGAAAGCAGATATCACTATCGGATAAGAAAGGAAAAACGATGTCAGATCGGACAATTGGAATTTTAGGCTTGGGAATTTTTGGGAGCAGTGTTTTGGCTGCCCTAGCCAAGCATGACATGAATATCATTGCTATTGATGACCACGAGGAGCGTATCAATCAATTTGAACCAGTGTTGGCGCGAGGGGTAGTTGGAGATATCACGGATGAAGAACTCCTTCTATCAGCGGGGATTGACACCTGTGATACCGTAGTCGTCGCAACGGGTGAAAATCTAGAGTCCAGTGTTCTCGCGGTCATGCACTGCAAGAGTCTAGGAGTGCCGACCGTCATTGCCAAGGTCAAAAGCCATACAGCTAAAAAGGTGTTGGAAAAAATTGGTGCAGACGCAGTCATTTCACCAGAGTTTGAAATGGGGCGCTCATTAGCGCAGACCATCCTCTTTCATAACAGCGTGGATGTCTTTCAGCTAGATAAGAATGTTTCGATTGTCGAGATGAAAATCCCCCAATCGTGGACTGGTAAAAGCCTTAGTCAGTTAGATTTACGTGGGCGATACAACCTCAACGTACTAGGTTTTCGTGCCTACGAAAATGCTCCTCTGGATGTCCAATTCGGACCCAATGACCTCTTGCAGGCAGATGCCTACATCATGGCCGTCATTAATAACCAACATCTGGACACCCTAGCTGAACTGAGTGAGTAGGAGAGGAAGGGTACTCTCTATCCCAATAATTAACGAGTCAATATAAGTATTTTATAAGAGGAATTTAAGAAAAATTTTAACTTTTTCTTAATCCTTTTTAATTTTAGGAGATTATACTAGAGTCATCAAAAAAAAGAAAACTCTAAGGAGAATCCTATGAAATTCAATCCAAATCAGAGATATACTCGTTGGTCAATTCGCCGTCTCAGTGTCGGTGTTGCTTCAGTTGTTGTGGCTAGTGGCTTCTTTGTCCTAGTTGGTCAACCAAGTTCTGCACGTGCTGATGTCGTCAATCCGACCCCTGCCCAAGTCGTGCCAGACACTACTTCGGTGAGTGAAAAGAGCGACTTACCAGCAGAGGTTCTCAAAAAAGCAGTTGATGTAGCTCTTCCTTCAGAACAGTCTGTTCCAACACCTAAAGCAAGTGTGGATACGACAAGCTCTTCAGAAAAAGCGGATGTAACTGCTAAAGAGCCAGTGGTAGAACCAAAAGAAGAAGCGCAAGCACAACCTGACTCTAAGAAACAAACAGAAGATGCAGTTAAATCTGTGGAAAGTCCTGCGTCTACAGGTTCTGGACAAGACCGTGAAGCCAGTGAAGCGCAACCGGCGACTACTCCAGCTGAAGTGCAAAAAGGTGTGGCCGACAACACCAAAGATACAGTAGATGTCCCAGCTACTTACCTAGATAAAGCCAACTTCCCTGGCCCGTTCACAGCTGGCGTCAATCAAGTTATTCCATATGAATTCTTCGCTGGAGACGGCATGTTAACTCGCCTTATCTTGAAAGCATCTGATAAGGCTCCATGGTCAGACAACGGCTCAGCTAAAAATCCCGCTCTCCCACCAGTAGAGAAATTGGGTAAAGATCTTTACTTCTATGAAGTGGATTTAGCAGGCACCCAAGGCAAATCTGACAAAGAGCTGCTTGACCTTTTGAAACAAAATGGTACACAAAGCTATAAGGCTACCATCAAGGTGTACGGTGCGAAAGACGGCAAGCCTGACTTAACTAATCTGGTAGCAACTAAAGATTTGGATGTCAACTTGAATGGCTTGACCACTCCAGCTGAAGTGCAAAAAGGTGTGGCTGATAACACCAAAGACACAGTAGATGTCCCAGCTTCTTACTTGGATAGAGCTAATTTTCCAGGACCATTTACAGCTGGTGTCAACCAAGTCATTCCATATGAATTCTTTGCTGGAGATGGCATGTTGACTCGCCTGATCTTGAAAGCCTCTGATAAGGCTCCATGGTCAGACAACGGAACAGCTAAAAATCCTGCTCTCCCACCAGTAGAGAAATTGGGCAAAGGTCTTTACTTCTACGAAGTAGACTTGGCAGGCACCCAAGGAAAATCAGATAAAGAGCTTCTTGACCTTTTGAAACAAAACGGCACTCAAAGCTATAAAGCTACTATCAAGGTGTACGGTGCGAAAGACAGCAAGCCTGACTTAACTAATCTGGTAGCGACTAAAGATTTGACTGTTAATTTGAATGGTTTGACCACACCGACTCAGGTTAAAGACTCTGTTGTTAACAATGTTAAAGACATGATTGATGTTCCAGCTAGCCACCTTGAAAAAGCAAATGTTCCAGGTCCATTCTTGGCCGGTGTCAACCAAGTTATTCCATATGAAGCTTTTGGTGGAGATGGTATGTTGACTCGCCTCTTGTTAAAAGCCTCAGACAAAGCCCCATGGTCAGACAACGGAACAGCTAAAAATCCTGCTCTATTGCCACTTGAAGGCTTGGCTAAAGGTCAATATTTCTACGAAGTGGATTTGAATGGCAACACGACAGGCAAAGAAGGACAAGCCCTTCTAGACCAACTTCGTGCCAATGGCACTCACACTTACCAAGCTACTGTTAAAGTCTATGGCGCTAAAGATGGCAAACCAGATTTGACAAATCTTATCGCAACTCGTCAAGTAACGATTCGACTTCGTGGAAAAGAAATGGCGACAATACCATCTCAACAAGGTCAGATGAATACGAAGCCTTCTGAAACAGGCTCTACAGGTACGACTGAGGGTATGATGGGTACAAATCACCATATGTCAGATATGAAGGTCGATCAACCAGCTTCTAGCCCAATGGCTAATATGATGAAAAAAGATGATAAAGCGATGCTACCAAATACTGGGGAAGCTAAAACGGCTACAGCTGGCCTTGGTATCTTTGGTCTAGCCTTGGCAGGTCTTGTTGGACTTTTAGGTTTGACAACCAAACGAGAAGATTAAGATTCAAATCACTTAAACATTAGGGAAAATAGTGTTATACTAAAGCAAGTATAACACTGTTTTTATCGAAGGAGTGTCAGATGAAAAAGACAATTTTGCTGGTTGATGATGAGATAGATATTCTAGATATTCAAAACCGCTATCTTATACAGGCAGGTTACGATGTTTTGGTCGCCCATGATGGTAAGGAGGGATTAGAACTTTTCAGAAAAAAATCTATCGACCTCATTATCACAGATATCATGATGCCCAATATGGACGGTTATGATTTTATCAGCGAAGTTCAGTATATCGCTCCGGATCAACCCTTTCTCTTTACAACTGCTAAGACAAGCGAACAGGATAAGATTTATGGCTTAAGTTTGGGGGCAGATGATTTTATAGTCAAACCCTTTAGCCCACGCGAATTGGTTTTAAGAGTGAATAATATCTTGCGTCGCCTTAGCCGTGGAGGAGAGACAGAACAGATCGAGTTTGGTGACTTAGTGATCAACCATGTGACTCATGAGGTTCGCATTGGGGAGCAACCATTGGAATTGACAGTAAAATCCTTTGAACTTCTATGGATATTAGCCAGCAATCCTGAGAGAGTCTTTTCAAAGACGGAACTTTACGAGAAGGTATGGCAAGAGGACTATGTGGATGATACCAATACACTCAATGTTCATATCCATGCTTTGAGGCAAGAGTTGACTAAGTATACAAATTCAAATGCTCCTGCTATCAAAACTGTCTGGGGTTTGGGCTATAAGATGGAAAAACCAAGAGGTAGAAAATGAAATTAAAAAACTATATTTTAGTGGGGTATCTAGTGTCGACTCTACTAACGATTTTGGTTGTTTTCTGGGCAGTCCAACGAATGTTGATTGAGAAAAGTGAAGTTTACTTTCTAGTTGGAATGACCTTGATTGCTAGTTTCATTGGCGCTGCAGTGAGCATCTTTCTTTTGTCGCCAGTGTTCTCTTCTCTGAAACATTTGAAAAAACAAGCTCAGGATATAGCCAGCAAGGATTTCAGCACAGAAATTGAAACCAAAGGCCCATTAGAATTTCAAGAGCTGGGCCAGGCTTTTAATGATATGTCCCACAATTTGCAAGCTACCTTTCAATCACTTGATGAGAGCGAGCAAGAAAAGAGAATGATGATTGCGCAGCTCTCTCACGATATTAAAACTCCCATTACCTCCATTCAGGTTACTGTGGAGGGAATTCTAGATGGAGTGATTAAGGAAGAGGAGCGGCTCCACTACTTAGCTACGATTGGTCGGCAAACTGAGCGTCTAAACAAGCTAGTAGAGGAATTGGATGTTTTGACTCTTAACACACAACCTCAAGAAACTGCTGATGAAGAAGTCGAAGAGGTCTTTTTAGATCAATTGCTGATTGAGTCAATGAGTGAATTTCAACTCCAGATTGAACAAGAGGAGCGGGATGTTTACATTCAAGTATCACCTGAGTCGGCGAAAATCAAGAGCCATTCTGACAAACTTTCTCGTATTCTGGTCAATTTGTTAAACAATGCCTTTAAATATTCAGAACCAGGAACCAGAATCGAGGTTCTTGCCCAATTAACAGAACAAGAGCTGACAATCAGTGTGAAAGACGAGGGTCAGGGGATTCATCCTGAGGATTTGGAAAAGATCTTTAAACGACTTTATCGTGTAGAAACTTCGCGCAATATGAAGACAGGTGGGCATGGATTAGGACTTGCGATTGCACGAGAACTAGCCCATCAGCTTGGTGGCGAAATCACAGCAGAAAGTCAATATGGCTTAGGAAGCAAGTTTACATTCTGTCTCAATTTGAAATAAAGCTGTAAAATCCCTTTACAAATCTAGCTTTTCATGGTACAATAGCCTTTGTGTGAAATAGCAGCAGGAAAGCATGAAGCTCGTCAACAGGTGTCTTATGACAAGTAACCTTGGCTGTTTAGGCGAAGGGCATCTGCACGAATCAGGGCTTTCTAAGTGACTATTTCCGCCAAATATTATTTATATCAGGAGGACATACATATGTCACGTTATACAGGACCATCTTGGAAACAAGCTCGTCGCCTTGGCCTTTCACTTACAGGTACAGGTAAAGAATTGGCACGTCGTAACTACGTACCAGGACAACACGGACCAAACAACCGTTCTAAATTGTCAGAATACGGTTTGCAATTGGCTGAAAAACAAAAACTTCGTTTCACTTACGGTGTAGGTGAAAAACAATTCCGTAACTTGTTCGTACAAGCTACAAAAATCAAAGGCGGAATCCTAGGTTTCAACTTCATGCTTCTTTTGGAACGTCGTTTGGATAACGTTGTTTACCGTCTTGGTCTTGCGACTACTCGTCGTCAAGCTCGTCAATTCGTAAACCACGGTCATATCCTTGTTGACGGAAAACGTGTTGATATCCCATCATACCGTGTAACTCCAGGTCAAGTGATCTCAGTTCGTGAAAAATCATTGAAAGTTCCAGCAATCCTCGAAGCAGTAGAAGCAACACTTGGACGTCCAGCATTCGTATCATTCGACGCTGAAAAATTGGAAGGTTCATTGACTCGCTTGCCAGAACGCGACGAAATCAACCCAGAAATCAACGAAGCACTTGTCGTTGAATTCTACAACAAAATGCTTTAATTTTAAGAAATATCTTACAGAAAGCCTACAACAGTGGGCTTTTTGCTTTGTCTTAAAACGTTGATTTCTGGGTTTGTTCAGTTATTTGTTCAGTTATAAACTTTTTAGTGCAGTTTCATAGAGTGAGACTGCTTTTTTTGCGTTCTCTTTTGAGAGGTGACTATAAATGTCCATAGTCATAGATAATTGGGAATGTCCTAAACGGTGCTGAAGTTCCTTGTAAGGTATTCCAGAGTTAAGCAAGAGACTAGCGTGAGTATGGCGAAAACCATGAAAACCAATGTTAGGTACGTCAGCACGTTTAAAGTGAGTTCTTAACCTGGTTTGTAGAGTTCGATTATTGGGGTACTCATTTATGAAGTCAGAAAAGACTACAGTTTCAGAGCGCCCAAGTTGCCAAGCTTCTTGTACTTGTCTATGTTTGTACTGCTTCAGCATACTAACAGTCGCTTGATCTATATCGATATCACGATAGCTAGATTTTGATTTTGAACTATTGGTTTCTTGTTTATAGTTTAAAGTCTTTGTGATATGCACAACTGCATTATCTAAATCTATATCAGACCAAGAAAGAGCTAAAGCTTCATTGATACGATAATCGATTTCTATATACCAAAAATACCTATCGAGTAACTATAAGGTCAGCGCGAATCAAATACTTTCGCTTTATTCTTATGGTAAGTTGAATTAATAAAATAATTATGATATTCTTTTTCTATAAGAAAAAAATTAAAATGATTTTAAGATAGTTTATTTAGAAAATTAGTCAAAATTTTTTCTAATTAATTTGGAAATCATTAACAAGGGGGATATTATGGCTGAAAGAATAATACATCAAGCTGATCTTCGAGCTATCGAGAACAACTTGCGCTCTATCCATGAAGGATTACAAACAATTGATGCTAGAGTTGATGTAGCAAACGAAAATCTTCAAATCGTGTACGATGAAATTGGTAGTTTAGCACAAGAATTTCATGAATTTGTGAATATCCAACAAAAAGCTAATAGATTAGGACAAGCTGAAACTCGACTGGTAAAAATACGTCAGGAAATTGAGAAGAAATACGGACATTATGATATTGTTCGTCGTACTACCACAGGGATTTTACAAGCTGATGATTTAGGAATTGTCAAAAAAGAAACAATCAGCACTGCAACAGAAGAACTAATGATATCAACTCCAGGCTACTGGCTTGCTCCATGCTTAGTTGCATTAGCAGCATGGATAAATAATCAACCCGAGTTAGCTGAAAAAGCAGTCAAGGAAGGGATTAAACGAAATGATGAAAAAACCTCCCTTTTCTTTGCCTTAATTTGTAGAAGAGCTAACAGAAAGAACGCATGCCTTAAGTGGACTCAACGTTATCTAGCTAATCAAGATGAAGAAAATCTCGACAGAAATTCTATAATTATCTTAGATGCTTTTGCGAGTGGACTCTTGGGAGCTGATACCGAAGGAGTCATCTCACGTCAAATGAATGAATGGCTCAGTCGACTTGAAGAAAAACCTGGTTTTACTGAACAGCAAACAGAACAATGGTCCGAAGCCATTAACTTAAAAAGAAGAGAACTAGATGAAGATTTATACCCTAACCTAAGAAAATATAGTAATAGTTGGCCTGTTCTAGAGGATATTTTAGAAGGTGCTCATCTCCATGAACAAATATTAAACTATCTAACTGATATTTTTGAGAAAAAAGGGTCTACAGAAAGCGTCAAAGAACAATTAGATGATATTTTAGACACACTTGTGACTGATTTTGATAACGAGGAACTAGCTCTTCGAAAACAAGAAAAATTCGAGCAGTTTGTGGTTGACTTTGGAGGAGATGACAACCGTGCTCATCAAAACATGGATATTGAGGTGACTGCATTTGAAACCCATAAAGACTTCACCCAGTTGCTTACCGATGCAGCAATGAAACCCGAATCTTCTCACTCAAGTATATCAACCCAAAAATTTGCATTGGCTCTTTCTCGTGATTGGGTAACAAACGCTTATAATGACGTTACTGCAAAAAATCGCATGAAGATTCCTTACGAAATTGAAATTAATGTGGATACTTTTAATGATAAATCAACAGATGGCCAAAACGAAAACGAGTTGATTGAAAAATTCAATTCTCAGATTGACTCTGAAAAAGAACAAACTTTGTCAAACTACTTCCCAAGTTTATTCGATAAATTCCTTTTGTATGGTGGTATAGCTATCGGAGTAATCGGTTTAATGATGATTTTTGGGAATATTTTCTTAGGTTTAATAGCTATTATAGCAGGGATTGTTATGGTTCTTAAGCATAAATCTAATATTGAAAACATTGAAACGAATCGCAAGAAAATTGAAGAACAATACGAGAATAAAAGAGTGAATGGTGAACAAATTATAAGAGCTACTCTAGCTGAAATTGTAGACTTTAGAATTGAATTCGCAGAGAAAGATGCTGAAAGCACTAAAGTTCTTGATTTCCTCGAACAAATAAGACCTGAACAATATGTAAACAAGTTGGCATCATCTAATAGAAAGATTAAAATTTGAGGAGGTAATTGACATGGATGAAAAATATAAAGGCGATAGTAAGCTATCATCTAATAACACCACTCCATTTAAGAGCATTAATACTGAAGAAGATATCACTGAAGAACCTATGAGCGTGTTTGCTGAGGGACTCCCTTCATGGGATATTGTGCCCCCACAATTGCTAGTCAGAAGGAAACGGCAAAAATAATGAATAAACCACAAACATATGCAGAATGGGTAAATGTCTTAGCTATTTTTAAAAACAAAGATGATGATGAAACAGTTTTAAAAATGATGAAATCTGGAACTATCGAATGGCAATACGGTGTGGCAGAACGTTTCTCTACAAAGTTAATTGACGCTGTTAATTACCGTATGAATGTAGCTTCAGATAAGTTTCAAAATGATTTACTAAAATCCCAAGGATACGAGGGAGCTATTATTCAAGCAATTCTTTCTTTGAGAAAAGAAATGACGTTCTTAGCTGAAGCAATCAATCTTCCTGTAATTCCGGATAAAGAGCGACAACACTACCTAAATCTCGTTATAGAACAAGCTAATAGCATGCAAAAATCTTTAGAAGAATCTGCAAAACAGGACCGAAGCGGGAAAATGTCAAGTATTATTAGAAATCATAAAATTAATTCTTTTTTAAATAAAGGTGAACAGTAAATGAGCGATATAGTAAAAAGCAAAGAACTTCTTACAAGATATTCACTTGCAAGAATTCCTTTTATTGCTATCAATACCATTGAGCCAAGTAGAACATTAGATATGTTAAAGGAAATATCTGAAGAATTACAACTTCCGTTCAACGTACATACTCTCACCAAAGGTGTGTATGATCTTAGTTCTGGTAAAAATGTTAACGATGATAAATCTGTTTATGGTGCAATAGATTACATGACGGACCAAATGCAAAAAAAACAATACCAAACTATTGTACTGACAGAAGTTCCGGATCTTAGTAATGAAAATAGCGATTCTAAACAAGTCTTAGCACTGGTCAATCTAGCCAATGAAACTGGAGGCGTTGTAATAGTTTTTACCAATACCCCTATTTGGAATCAACTTCAACGGCAAGGTATGACAGTAAAAATAGATTTACCTAACGAAGAGGAAATGTACTCAATAATTCAAGAATACATTGACGATTATAGAAACGATATCCAGATTGAATGGGACAACTCCGATATTCGAGAAGCTGCTGCAGCTCTCAATGGGGTAACTAGAATCGAGGCAGAGAACGTTATTGCTGCTTTGATTGCAAATAAGTGCATAAGAAAATCTGATTTAGATGAGATAAGATTTGCAAAAGATCGCCTATTCTCTGATATCTCTGGCCTAGAAAAAATAGTTGTAGATGATTCTGTAAAGGATGTCGGAGGACTTGAAGGATTAAGGAAGTGGCTTAATGAAAAGAAAGAATTGCTAACTCCCGAAAAGAAAGATATGTTACGTGAGAAAGGATTGCAGCCACCTAGAGGAATACTCCTAGTAGGTGTCCCTGGATGCGGAAAATCTTTATCTGCTAAATCAATTTCCGCTAACTGGAAACTCCCATTGTATCGTTTAGATTTTGCAACGGTTCAAGGAAGTTATGTAGGTCAGTCTGAACAGCAACTCAAAGATGCTCTAACTACCGCTGAGAATGTATCTCCGTGTATTTTATGGATTGATGAAATAGAAAAAGGGCTATCAGGAGCTACTGGTGGCGCTAATGATGGTGGTGTATCTACTCGTATGGTTGGTCAATTCTTATTCTGGATGCAAGAATGCAAAAAACAAGTTTTTGTAGTGGCAACAGCTAATGATGTGTCTATGCTTCCATCAGAACTTCTCCGTCGAGGAAGATTTGATGAGTTATTCTTTGTTGATTTACCTACTGCAGATGAGCGCAAAGAAATACTTGCTTTGTATTTTAAAAAATACTTAAGTCTAGAATTTGAAGGAGATTTTGCTGATAATATCATTCAAATAAGTGATGGTTTCACTGGTGCTGATTTAGAATCGACAGTTAGAGATTTAGCTTACCGAGCTATCGCTAATAACAATTTTATTCTCAATGAAGAGAATATCATGACTGCTTTCAATAACGTAGTCCCACTCTCTCAAACTAGCCCAGAAAAAATTGAGGCTATTAGAGATTGGGGGAAAGAAAGAGCTGTTCCTGCATCTGGAAAACCAATCGGTGGAGAGGGACTTGTTCATAAACAAAGTGGACCTAAAACAAGAAAAGTACTTGTTTAATAAGTTCATTATTTGGACACGGTAACTGTAATCTCAGTTTCGTGTCTATTTTTATAATTCTCTAAATGAAGATTTATTCTGAGAGTACCATTAAAAGGAATCTTAAATTGCAAAATATAACTTATAACACGATTAGGAGAAAAATAGATGCCTAGACCAATGTTAAATCCATACCAATCCCAAAAACAAACACAAGCAAGCCATATCATGACTTCTAACTTAAAACAACCGCAGATAGATAAATTGAGTTTAGATAGGCTTCTAAGAAAATCACGGTCTAAAGAATATATAGATGCTATTCATCAACTAGATGCAGGAGGACATGTTCATAATAAAAAGGAAGTAAATGAAATTATTAATACAATTAAGTCAGAATTCCCAGATGTGGATATTAATGGAGTTCTCCTAGGTTTTGTAGCAAAATGTTATTTAGGAGCACCTTATGAAGCGCACACCCTAGACTTAGTTGGAGAAATCATTGAGCATTATAAACGAGGAGAGACATTACCTGGTGGACTCGATAAAGCTAAAAGCATTGCTTTACATGGAGGATATGATTTTATCGAAGTTTATACAGATTGTTGTCGAGCAATTAGCTCAAATGGTTCCGTATCAGTTATAAAAGATTAATTATGTATAGAGCAGTAACATATGGCATACAGAGAATTTCATAAATAATTGGTAATTAACCTAAAAGGATACTGTTAGGTAACAGGAAAAATTCATCTCGATGTTAAAACGACTACTGTATTATCTTTGTAATATAGTAAAATTATCAGGAATCGCTTGGAATAATTAATTTGTTTTTCTCTATATAATAACAAGAATTAGTGGCATGAAAGTATAGCTATATAGTAGGACACAAAATATCTATTACCAACGCGCTACTTAGCCAGTGGGGGGCGACATTCGGCGGTTCAGCCTATTCTCTTTTATAACTCAGAATTTGAGAACCATTTTGTCTCAGATTCTTTTGTTAATGGTTATGGGCAAGCCAGGCGGAATACTTTTTCCCAAGCCAGAGAGCAAAGAGGAGATTGATGACGACGATGCCTGAACCGACCAGTGAAAATAGGAAAAATTCGCTAGTCGAAACCTGCCACAAATGCACGATGTCTGTAATAAAATAAGCACTGACAGGAAAACAAAGGATAGAAGTGATGAGAGCAGGGATATACTTACGGAGAAGAATTGATTGTCCAATATGGAGCAAGAGATGAAGCGCAAAGGCTACAAATCCCCCTAACCAAACTAGTTCGAGTGTTCTAGATTGACTAAAATACGCTAATAAAGTGATGGATAAGACAAGGATGAATTCCTCAAAAACAGCGAGGGCAAATCCCTCTGTTGTCATTTCTTTGTGGATTTTGAGAATAGTTGGCGCCTTTTGGGTCAGCAAGGTTTCGTTGAGACGGATCCAAGGGACAAGACCGATAATTTCTTCCATATCGTGAAAGATAAAAAGTAGAGGAAACATCCAAAGATAAAATGCCATAAATCTCTCCTGAAAAGCTAAAGACTGCCAGCAAATAAAGCAAAAAACGCCCAGTAAGGCGTTTTGAGTTAGGTATGCTTACTTAACCTCTGTAAACACAACGTGTTTGCGAAGTTTTGGTGAGTATTTCTTCAATTGAAGACGGTCTGGAGTGTTACGTTTGTTTTTAGAAGTAAGGTACAAGCGTTCACCAGATTCTTTGTGTTCAAGTGTGATATTTACGCGCATGGTATCTCCCTTCTATTATTCAGCTGATGCAGCTTTAGCGATTTTACGTCCTTTGTAGTATCCTTTAAGTGATACACGGTGAGAACGTGAGTAATCTCCAGTAGTTTCGTCAAAGTTTACAGATGGAGCTGTTACTTTGTAGTGTGTACGACGTTTGTTTTTCTTCGCTTTTGAAGTGCGACGTGCAGGTACTGCCATTTTGATTTCTCCTTTAGGTATTTAAATTCGATTCAATCTAGTGATTTTCATCAACCATACTAGGATAACACATTTTTTTTGTAAAGTAAAGTTACTTGACAAAAAAAGATGAAAAAATTAGAATTTGTTAATCGGAATTTTCTGAAAATTCAAGAATTTTCTTCTGTTCATTGCCTTTAAAATGTGCTATAATAGTAAAAACTGAAACGGGAGGGAACAAATGACTGAATTAGATAAACGTCACCGCAGTAGCATTTATGACAGCATGGTTAAATCACCAAACCGTGCCATGCTTCGTGCCACTGGTATGACAGATAAGGACTTTGAAACACCGATTGTGGGAGTGATTTCGACTTGGGCGGAAAATACCCCTTGTAACATTCACTTGCATGATTTTGGGAAATTGGCTAAAGAGGGTGTCAAATCTGCAGGTGCTTGGCCTGTACAGTTTGGGACAATTACCGTAGCGGACGGGATTGCCATGGGAACGCCTGGTATGCGTTTCTCCCTAACATCTCGTGATATCATCGCGGACTCTATCGAGGCGGCGATGGGTGGTCACAACGTGGATGCCTTTGTTGCTATCGGTGGCTGTGATAAGAACATGCCTGGTTCTATGATTGCCATTGCTAATATGGATATTCCAGCTATTTTCGCTTATGGTGGAACCATTGCACCCGGAAATCTTGATGGCAAAGACATTGACTTGGTTTCGGTGTTTGAAGGAATCGGAAAATGGAACCACGGTGATATGACAGCTGAGGACGTGAAGCGTCTCGAATGTAATGCCTGCCCGGGCCCTGGTGGCTGTGGTGGTATGTATACAGCTAATACCATGGCGACTGCTATTGAAGTTCTAGGTATGAGTTTGCCAGGATCTTCATCTCACCCAGCTGAATCAGCTGACAAGAAAGAAGATATCGAAGCAGCAGGACGTGCTGTTGTCAAGATGCTGGAGCTTGGTCTCAAACCATCAGATATCTTGACTCGTGAAGCCTTTGAAGATGCCATCACTGTAACTATGGCTCTCGGTGGTTCTACAAATGCCACTCTTCACTTGCTTGCCATTGCCCATGCTGCCAATGTTGACTTGTCACTTGAAGACTTCAATACGATCCAAGAACGTGTGCCTCACTTGGCCGACTTGAAACCATCTGGTCAGTATGTCTTCCAAGACCTCTACGAAGTTGGGGGTGTGCCAGCGGTTATGAAGTACTTGCTGGCAAATGGTTTCCTTCATGGCGACCGTATCACATGTACTGGTAAGACAGTCGCTGAAAACTTGGCTGACTTTGCAGACCTTACACCAGGCCAAAAAGTCATTATGCCACTTGAAAATCCAAAACGTGCAGACGGTCCGCTTATCATCTTGAACGGGAACCTTGCCCCTGACGGTGCGGTTGCTAAAGTATCAGGTGTTAAAGTGCGTCGTCACGTTGGTCCAGCTAAGGTCTTTGACTCAGAAGAAGATGCTATCCAGGCTGTTCTGACAGATGAAATCGTTGATGGCGATGTAGTCGTTGTTCGTTTCGTGGGACCTAAGGGTGGTCCTGGTATGCCTGAGATGCTGTCGCTTTCATCCATGATCGTTGGTAAAGGTCAAGGAGACAAGGTTGCTCTCTTGACGGATGGCCGTTTCTCTGGTGGTACTTATGGTCTGGTTGTTGGACATATCGCTCCTGAAGCTCAGGATGGTGGACCGATTGCCTACCTTCGTACAGGTGACATCGTTACGGTTGACCAAGATACCAAAGAAATTTCCATGGCCGTATCCGAAGAAGAACTTGAAAAACGCAAGGCAGAAACAACCTTGCCACCACTTTACAGCCGTGGTGTCCTCGGTAAATATGCCCACATCGTATCATCCGCTTCTCGCGGAGCCGTGACAGACTTCTGGAATATGGACAAGTCAGGTAAAAAATAAACTCATACTCTTCGAAAATCTCTTCAAACCACGTCAACGTCGCCTTGCCGTACTCAAGTACAGCCTGTGGCTAGTTTCCTAGTTTGCTCTTTGATTTTCATTGAGTATCAAAAAGCAAGCCAACTTCGGCTTGCTTCTTTTCATCTTCAAAAGTGATTTGCCTCATTAACGAGGTGGCAGTCCGAGGGCAATGCGTCCGTAGCGACTGATTCGTGTGATCTTCCATGCAGGAGACCAGGTAACTTCAACCTTGACATCTTCGATACCCTCGATTTGTTTTAGACCTGCGACGATTTCGATAGGTAGGCTTTCGGCGCAATCACAGGCAGTATCGGTGAAGGTCATGACAATCTTGCAGAGACCTGTTTCATCTAGATTGATTTCATAAATCAGCCCTAGATTGTAAACATCCAATTCCACATCTGTATCAAAAACCTTCTCTAATTTATCGATAATTTGGTCTTGCAAGGCTAAAGCGCGGTCATTGATTTTGATATCGTCTCTCATAACAGTCCCTCCACGTGATAAATATCCTCTATTTTCTCATAATTCTGACAATTTGGCAAGTTTTTGATGAATTTTCTGAAAAATATGATAGAATGAAGAAAATATGGAATCAAGGGGAAGTCTATGGAGCAGATTGGAAAAGTCTTTAGACAATTACGAGAGTCAAGAAATATCTCGCTGAGACAAGCAACTGGGGGACAATTTTCGCCGTCCATGTTGTCCCGATTTGAAACAGGTCAGAGTGAGCTTTCGGTGGAAAAGTTTCTATTTGCCCTAGAAAATATATCTGCTAGTGTAGAGGAAATCCTCTTTCTGGCGAGAGGTTTTCAGTATGATACAGATTCGGAGTTGAGAAAAGAAATCACAGATGTTTTGGATTTAAAGAATATAGCACCTCTTGAGGACTTATATCGCAAGGAGTATCAAAAGCATGCCCATTCTCAAAACAAACAGAAACATATTCTAAATGCCATCATTATCAAGTCTTATATGAAGAGTATGGATGAAACGGTTGAGTTAACGGCAGAGGAAGGGAAAGTCCTTCATGACTACTTGTTTTCTACTGAGATTTGGGGAATCTATGAACTCAATTTGTTCTCAGTCAGTTCTCCGTTCTTGTCTGTTTCTCTTTTTACTAGATATGTACGAGAAATGGTCCGCAAATCCGATTTTCTAATGGAAATGAAGGGAAATCGGAACCTTTTTCACACCATGCTACTGAATGGTTTTTTAGCCAGCATTGAGTGTGAAGAATTTACCAATGCCTCTTATTTTAAACGTGTTATCGAAGACCATTTCTACAAGGAAAACGAGACCTATTTCCGAATTGTCTATTTGTGGGCGGAAGGTCTCCTTGATAGCAAGCAAGGCAGAGTTAAGGAAGGACAAAAAAAGATGGAAGATGCTGTCCGTATTTTTGAGATGCTTGGCTGTAACAAATCTGCCGAATACTATAGAAATACACCCGATTGTTGAATATCTGCAAACTAAGAAAATAATTTGAAATTTTAAGCGATAGAACTTTTGACTACTCTCAGGTCGTTACAAAAGTTCTATCGTTTCTTTGCTCATTTTGTGTGTTGCATATATTCAAAAGTTTTCCCTTTCAATTTCTAAGTGCTATACTATAGTCATACTTCATATAGGGATTATAACAAGAAGGGAGATTACCTATGAAACTATTGTTTAGAAATCAAGCTTATCGACTCTTGACTTTATCGCGCTTCTTCAATGCCTTTGGTGCTTCGATTTTTAACCTGGTATTTATCGTTTATGCATCGACCTTGCCACAAGCCTCTTTTGCTGTTGCTATGGCGAATATTGTCATGATTCTTCCGACTCTCTTTACAGTTTTTGTAGGGATTCGGGCAGATTACACGAGGGACAAGGTCAAATGGATGGTCTATAGCGGTTTGTTTCAGGCAGTTTTATTTTTTCTAGCAGCTTTAGTTGTTCAGCAAGCTAGTCTCTTTGCTTTTTCTAGTCTGTGTTTGATCAATGTCATTAGCGATGTAATCAGTGATTTTGCTGGTGGTTTGCGCATGCCTCTTATTAAGGAAAAAGTGGCTGAAAATGATCTGATGGAGGCTTATTCTTTTTCCCAGTTTATCACCTATATTTCAGCTATTGGTGGTCAAGCTTTCGGAGTCTGGCTCTTAGGTCTATCGGTCAACAATTTTTCCCTCGTTGCTGGAATCAATGCCTGTTTTTTCCTAGTATCAGCTGCTATTCTCTTTTTAGGAAGAAGCAAATTGAACCTGTCAATTTCATCTGCTGATGGTGAAATCCTTAAAAATGATAAGCTTTCTATCAAAGACCAGTTTCTATCGATTTACCGAAATTTACGTCTCGTTTTTCTAAAAAGTGGACAGAAAAACTTTGGTTTTATGCTCTTTGCTGTCTTGCTTATCAATGCCTTGGGTGGCGCTTTAGGAAGCATCTATAACATCTTCTTTTTGAGCCATTCTCTCTTGAATTTTTCTTATACAGAGGCACTATTTATCAGTCAAGTCTGTGCTTTAGTAGCAGTCATCATCAGTAGCCTTACGGGCAATGATTATTTTGGGAAGCAGTCTTTGCCTAGATTGATGATGTGGGCGACCGTAGGACTCAGTCTAGTTGGTCTAGCTAACGTATTTAATCAAGTCGTGCTTGGTTTACTATTTCTCTTTTTAACTCTGTATGTGTCTGGTAAAGTTTCACCAAAGATTAGTGCCATGCTCATGAAAAATCTAGATCCAGATGTTCTAGCTCGTACCAGTAATTTTTTGGGTTTATTGTTTACCTTATCCATACCTGTGGGAACAGCTTGTTTTTCACTTATAGCTGTATGGAATATACAGTTGACTTGGATGCTATTTGTTGGTCTTTCCTTGCTAGCTATTCTTTTGACAATTATTAATCTCAAAAATGATATCTAAATCCTAATTTTATTCATACTGTTTTAATCCCTCTATTTATGGTAAAATAAGACTATTAAGTTTAAAGAGGATTCCCTATGAAATTACAAAAACCAAAAGGAACGCAGGATATTTTACCTGCTGAGTCTGCCAAGTGGCAGTACGTTGAGGGCTTTGCCCGTGAAATTTTTAAGCGCTATAATTACGCAGAAGTGCGCACGCCTATTTTTGAGCATTACGAGGTCATCAGCCGCTCTGTCGGTGACACAACCGATATCGTAACCAAGGAAATGTACGATTTTTATGACAAGGGTGACCGCCATATTACTCTCCGTCCAGAAGGAACTGCGCCCGTTGTCCGTTCCTATGTGGAAAATAAACTCTTCGCCCCAGAAGTGCAAAAGCCAAGTAAGTTCTATTACATGGGCCCTATGTTCCGTTATGAGCGTCCACAGGCAGGTCGTTTGCGTCAGTTCCACCAGATTGGTGTCGAGTGTTTTGGCTCTAGCAATCCAGCTACCGATGTGGAAACCATCGCTATGGCAGCTCATTTCTTGAAAGCGATCGGCATCCAAGGTGTCAAATTGCATCTTAACACTCTTGGAAATCCCGAGAGTCGTGCGGCCTACCGCCAAGCCTTGATTGACTATTTGACACCGCTCAAGGAGACCTTGTCTAAGGATAGCCAACGTCGTTTGGAGGAAAATCCTCTCCGTGTCTTGGACTCTAAGGAAAAAGAAGACAAGGTGGCAGTAGAAAATGCACCGTCTATCTTGGATTTCCTTGATGAAGAAAGCCAAGCTCATTTTGATGCTGTCCGTCAGATGTTGGAAAATCTTGGAGTAGACTATATCATCGATACCAATATGGTACGTGGTCTGGACTACTACAACCACACTATTTTCGAGTTTATCACTGAGATCGAGGGTAATGACTTGACAGTCTGTGCGGGTGGTCGCTACGATGGCTTAGTTGCTTATTTTGGTGGTCCTGAGACTGCTGGATTTGGATTTGGTCTTGGTGTAGAACGTCTACTTCTCATCCTTGAAAAGCAAGGGGTGGCCCTCCCTATCGAGAATGCCCTAGATGTCTATATCGCAGTCTTGGGAGAAGGCGCAAATGTTAAGGCCTTGGAATTGGTACAAGCCCTTCGCCAACAAGGATTCAAAGCAGAGCGTGATTACCTTAACCGGAAACTCAAAGCTCAGTTCAAGTCAGCCGATGTCTTTGCGGCTAAGACCCTCATCACGCTAGGGGAGAGCGAAGTCGAAAGTGGACAAGTGACGGTTAAGAACAACCAAACACGAGAAGAAGTGGAAGTTACGCTTGATGCTATCAGCCAAAACTTCTCAGAAATCTTTGAAAAACTGGGATTTTAATGACAGATAAGCTGGTCAGGATCTTATTCCTAACCCACTTTTTCTAGGATTAACATTGCTCTTGCTTACTCAAAAATATCTTTATAAAACCATTACTATTGTTTCCATTTTTGCAAGAGGAATTCGCTTATTAGCCTTTTTAGCCGCGACGGTGTTCTACATGTTTATCAAAATGATATAAATAACAATGGTAAGACTTCATTTCAAATAGGAGACCCATATGAACTTACTTAAAAATCTTGGCTGGTTTCTGCTAGCTGTTCTATCCTTTTTCTTTGGTTATGGTCTGGTTCAGAGTATGGCGCTGTCAGCTCTTGAACTAGGGGCTTCAATCTATGGAGTCTTGCCCCTTTATATCGCCCTGTCAGGGGCCTATGTTTATGGAGTTTACAGATGGTATCAGACAGAAAAGGTTAGCATCCAGACAACAGCTTTTAATCGTTATATCTGGTTGCCTACTCTGGTTTTGCTAGTGGCGATTACAGCCCAGTTCTTTTTACCAGACGATCCGTCAGTCAATCAACAAATCGTATCACAATTGACAGTTGCTCAGCCTGTATTTGGTTTCTTTATGGTGGTAGTCTTTGCTCCTCTGACGGAAGAACTCATCTTTAGAGGGATGCTGGCGCGCTATCTCTTTCCTAAGCAGAACAACAGCAAACAGACAGCTCTGTTTCTCCTCGTATCAAGTGTGCTTTTTGCCTTGATTCATTTTCCAGGGACTTTGCAACAGTTTTTAGTTTATGCTAGTCTGGGATTGAGTTTGGGTTTGGCTTATGTAAGCCGAAAAGGTCTTCTTTACAGTATTTATCTCCACGCTTTGAATAATTTAGTCGGCTTTTTGATGATACTCATGCTATAATAGAGTCAGGAGGTCACATGAAACGAGTAATTTTATTAGCAGTGATACAGGCAGTCGTTCTCTTCTTTATTATCGGGGGCCTTGCCTATGCCTTTAAAGGCGATTTCTTTTACAACAATCTAGCAGTGATTTTTGCACCTATTGCAGGAATCATGCGCTTTGCGACGGCCTATGCTACAGTGATTGTTCTGCCAAAAAAAGCGGCTGAAATCGCGGAAAAACGTAAAGAAGGTCAAGAATCAAAATAAGAAAATCCGATGGTGTCTTCATCGGATTTTTTGTCTGTTCGTTTTGATTTCTAAAGACAATCAAACTTTTCTGATGATTTTCATGAAGTGCCTGCTCTTTTATGGTAAAATAGTAACAGAATAAAAGAGGAGAGAAAACATGAAACGTAGTATGTATGCTGGTCGTGTTCGTGAGGAACATATCGGACAAGAAATTACCTTGAAAGGCTGGGTTTCCCGTCGTCGTGATTTGGGCGGATTGATCTTTATCGACCTTCGTGACCGTGAAGGTATCATGCAGTTGGTTATCAACCCTGAAAAGGTATCTGCAGAGGTTATGGCAACAGCTGAAAGCCTTCGTAGCGAATTTGTCATCGAGGTGACTGGACAAGTCGCTGCGCGTGAGCAAGCCAATGATAAGTTGCCGACTGGTGCGGTTGAGTTGAACGTGACAGCTTTGACGGTGCTTAATACAGCCAAAACAACGCCTTTTGAGATTAAGGATGGGATTGAGGCCAATGACGATACACGTTTGCGTTACCGTTACCTTGACCTTCGTCGTCCAGAAATGCTAGAAAACCTTAAGCTTCGTGCCAAGGTGACCCACTCTATCCGTAACTACTTGGATGAGTTGGAGTTTATCGATGTGGAGACACCATTCCTTTCTAAGTCAACGCCAGAAGGGGCGCGTGACTATTTGGTGCCATCTCGTGTCAATAAAGGGCATTTCTACGCTCTTCCTCAAAGTCCACAAATTACTAAGCAACTCTTGATGAATGCTGGTTTTGACCGCTATTACCAAATCGTTAAATGTTTCCGTGATGAGGACTTGCGTGGTGACCGTCAGCCTGAGTTCACCCAGGTCGACTTGGAAACATCCTTCCTTACGGAGCAGGAGATCCAAGATATTACAGAAGGATTGATTGCGCGCGTGATGAAAGAAACCAAAGGCATTGACGTGACGCTTCCATTTCCTCGTATGAAATACGATGATGCGATGGCTCTTTACGGTTCTGACAAGCCTGATACTCGTTTTGATATGTTGCTTCAGGACTTGACAGAAGTGGTCAAGGGTGTTGATTTTAAAGTCTTCTCAGAAGCACCTGCTGTTAAAGCCATTGTGGTCAAAGGAGCTGCGGACAACTACTCACGTAAAGACATCGACAAGATGACCGAAGTAGCCAAACAGTACGGTGCCAAAGGTCTTGCTTGGGTTAAGGTTGTTGATGGAGAATTAAACGGACCAGTTGCCAAGTTCTTGACTGACATTCAAGCAGAATTGACTGCAGCACTTGGTCTTGAAGATAAGGACTTGGTTCTCTTTGTGGCGGATACGCTTGAAGTAGCCAATGCAACACTAGGCGCCCTTCGTGGCCGTATCGCCAAAGAGCTGGGCTTGATTGATAACGATAAATTCAATTTCCTTTGGGTAGTTGACTGGCCAATGTTTGAATGGTCTGAAGAAGAAGGTCGCTACATGAGCGCCCATCATCCATTTACCCTTCCTCAAGCAGATACTGCTCATGAGCTTGAAGGTGATTTGGCTAAGGTTCGTGCTATTGCTTACGATATCGTCTTGAACGGTTATGAGCTTGGTGGTGGTAGTCTTCGTATCAACCAAAAAGACTTTCAAGAACGCATGTTCAAGGCTCTTGGTTTCTCAGCTGAAGAAGCCAATGACCAGTTCGGCTTCCTTCTTGAAGCCATGGACTATGGTTTCCCACCACACGGTGGCTTGGCGATCGGTCTTGACCGTTTTGTGATGCTCTTAGCAGGAGAAGAAAATATTCGTGAAGTCATTGCCTTTCCTAAGAACAATAAGGCAACCGACCCAATGACACAAGCTCCATCAACAGTCGCTCTCAAACAACTAGAGGAACTCAGCTTACAAGTAGAAGAAGATGAAACAAGCAAAACGAATTAAGCGGTGGCGCTATTATCTGCGCCGCTTTGCTTATCAGATAAAAATCTTACGAGTTTTACAAAGTATCTCTCGGGAAAAATATGATGAGAAAGTATCGGCTTCTCTGGTTTATGGCTTTTTGTCAGCAGTAGCAGTCAATTTCTTTTTTCAACCAGGGCACGTTTACTCCAGTGGCGCGACGGGTCTGGCACAGATTATCTCTGCCTTGAGTAATCACTGGTTTGGTTTTTACATTCCGATATCGCTAACCTTTTATGCTATCAATTTTCCGTTGATGATTTTGGCTTGGTATCAGATTGGGCATAAGTTTACAATCTTTACCTTTATCACAGTATCCATGAGTTCCCTCTTTATCCAGCTTGTGCCAGTTGTGACCTTGACAGAGGATCCCATTATCAATGCCCTTTTTGGGGGTGTTGTCATGGGCTTGGGGATTGGTTTTGCGCTCCGTAACAATATTTCTAGCGGAGGTACAGATATCGTCAGTCTCACTATTCGAAAGAAAACGGGTAAGAATGTCGGTAGTATTTCTTTCTTGGTAAATGGAACCATCATGCTGATAGCAGGTCTGACCTTTGGTTGGAAATACGCCCTTTACTCCATGATTACCATCTTTGTCTCCAGTCGTGTGACAGACGCGGTCTTTACCAAGCAAAAACGCATGCAGGCCATGATTGTGACCAATAATCCTGATAAAGTAATTGCAAAAATCCATAAAAAATTGCACCGCGGAGCAACTATGATCCACGATGCAGAAGGAACCTATAATCATGAGAGAAAAGCAGTCTTGATTACGGTTATCACACGAGCAGAGTTTAATGATTTTAAACACATCATGAAACAGGTTGATCCGACAGCCTTCGTCTCTGTATCCGAAAATGTCCACATCCTAGGACGATTCGTAGAAACAGACAATTAATAATACTCAAAAGACCAGCCGCAAGGCTGGTCTTTATTTTTCGATAATTTTGTGGGCAATCAACTGGCGGTAACAGATTTGTCTGTTGTTTTTTGCGTCATTGATGATCTGTAAAATCGTTTCAAATGATGTCCGCCCAAGTTCCAGACTATTGATATCCACATAAGCTACAAGATCAAGTCGAGGATTGACAGAGTCGAAACTCAAGACAGGAACAGTTAACTGATGCTTACTGATGTAGTCACAAACCCCTTCTGCAAGGAGACTATCGGTTGTGATGATAGCGTCAATCTGCGGATCGTGATTGAACAGAAGTTCACTGAACTGATAACCTTTTTCTTCTAGAAATTCGGTCGCAAAGTAGGTTAAGTTGGTATCAATCGGAAGTTGGTGTTGTTTGAGTGCGGACTCATAGCCAGTTAGACGATCTTGCGTTACGAAGAGTCGCTTTGTACCCCCGATAAAGGCAATTCGTTTGCATCCTTTTTTGATGAAATACTCTGTCGCATCAAAGCCCGCCTGTACATTGTCATTATCAACAAGAGGGATAAAGGGTGAAGTGGATTTTCCGAGAATGAGGAAAGGGAACTGCTCATCAGCTACTAGCTTGACCAGAGGGTCTTCTTCCTCAGCGTAGAGGAAGATCAGGCCATCGACACGTTTCCCGTAGACCATTTGAGAAATGGCATTGAGACGCTCCTTCTCATCTTTACCAGTTGCAATCTGAATAGCATAGTGGTTTTCAGATGCGACTTGGGCGATTCCTCGTAGGACAGATGGGAAGAAAGGATTTTGGTAGAAGGCATCCGAGTCGTCAGGCAATACCAAACCGATAACCTGAGTATAGCTGCTAACTAGGCTACGAGCATTGAGATTGGGATGGTAGTTGAGTTCCTTCATAGCCTTGCGAACTCGTTTTTTGGTTTCATCACTAATCGTTGATTTGTTTTGAATAACACGGGTTACGGTTGAAGGTGAGACACCTGCAGCCTTGGCCACATCTTTAATCGTAACGGGCATAAAAATCTCCTATTTATGATAATCTGGATCGCGGTAATGTGTTTTATAAAAGATGGTGACCAGATAAAGAACAAAAAGAATGTTTTGTACAGTGATAAGGGTTGTCATATTTTGGCCAAAAAGTCCCAAAACAAGCGTAATCAAAGTTGGTAATCCTAAACAGTTCAAGATAAAATGGTAGCACTCTTTAAAGCTCCTAAATGAAAAGAGGCGTGATTTTTTGGTGATATAAAGGAGAAGACTAGCTCCAAGAGAGACAATGAAGAAATTCAATCCAAAGAGGAAGCTAGCACCAAGGACGAGAAAGAGACTGATATAGACACGGTTCTGTTGATACCAGTCTTTAGAAATAGCCTGGGTTAAAGCTTCCTTACTCTGGAAACTCTCCGTTTGAATGGCGTGGTAGCGAATGCGGGTCAGTTCCTTGCTTTCCTTGCTGATGATGAGTTCTTCAGTATCAAAATGAAGTTGCAAATCCTTTGGCAATTCCTTACTTGGACTTGGACCAATCAGAAGAGAAGCTTGCTGATTTTTAGTTCCAGCATAGCTCAGTTTTCCATCTACTATCTGCGCATTCTCCGACAAATCCATGATTGCTTCATCTGTCAGGGGGGTGTAGACATTATCGATAAACGTATCCAGTGGATACGTTTCCTGTGAGCTGTTTTGAATGGCAATTGGAATCATGGACAAGCTGATGAGGAAAATGCTAGTAAAGAGGAGTTGAAACCAGTTGAGTCCAAAACGTTTTGACAGGGGCTTACGAAATCCCCAAATACTTGAAAAATATGAAAATGGATATGGAAGCATAGGCATCTTTCTAAAAGTGTTTTCTATATGAGTATTATTATATAGAGAAATGTGCTTTATTTCAAGTCTAGGAAATCAATTATGTATTGAAAGAGGGTTTCAATACATAATTGTAGAAGGGTGTCCAATCTTGTAGCTTTAGCAATAAGCTCCAAAATGAAAAAGGGTGGCGGGGATAAATTATCCCTTGTCGCCACCACTTGTAAGTCCTGAAACAAAGTTCTTTTGTAGGAAGAAGAAGAGAATACAGATTGGAAGCGCGATGAGGATAGCACCTGCTGAGAAGTAGGCAATCTTCAAGTTTTTCACATTGCTGACAAAGGTCTGTAGACCAACGGCAACTGTAAAGTATTCTTTCTCACGAAGCAAGAAACTAGAGAGGATATAGTCTCCGAAAGGTCCCATGAAGGCCCAGAGGGCTTGTACTGCAACCATTGGGCGAACGAGTGGGAGGACGATTTGCCAGAAGCGACGGAAGTGTCCGGCACCATCTAGTTTTGCTGATTCATCAAGAGACATCGGTACTGTGTCGAAGTAGCCTTTCATCAACCAAGCATTCATCGGGATACCTCCACCAACATAAAGGAAGATGAGGAACCAGCTTTGGTTAAGGGCATTCAACATAAGGGCCATAACGAAGAAGGCTGTCAAGGCGGCCATAGTTGGCACCATTTGGATGATCAAGAAGAAGACCAAACTTTGTTTACGAGCCAAGAAGTTGTAACGGCTGTAGGCATAACCAGCAAGTACGATGATACTTGTTTGAACAGCCATTGTAATCAAGGCGATAATCAAAGTGTTGAGGTACCAAGTGCCGTACAAGGTTTCAGTGAAGAGCCCTTGGAAGTTGGCAAAGCTAAAGTCGACGTTAGCGTCTAGTTTAAAAGCTACGACGTTACCAGTCTTGAAGGCTGACATAATAGTAATCAAAAGTGGATAGATAATCACGATTGAAAGACCAATCAAGTAGAGGTAAGTGAGGGTTTGAGTCAGTCTACGTTTGAGTTTGATTGAGTTATTCATCTTAGACGTCCTCCATATCAAATGCGTGTAGTTTCTTGAATGCGATCATAGAGATAGAGATGACAATGATAGAGATGATCAAGGTAACAGCTGCCGCCATAGAGTATTGAGGAGATGTACCTGTTGTCAAACGATAAATCCATGAGATCAAGATATCAGTTGAACCGGCTCCACCACCAACGCTACCAGGACCTCCACCATTGAAGAGGTACATGATAGAGAAGTTGTTAAAGTTGAAGGTGTATTGGCTGATCAATGTTGGTGCTGCAACAGCCAAAATCATAGGGAAAGTGATGTTGCGGAATTTCTGCCAAGCATTGGCACCATCGATGTAAGCCGCTTCGTAGAGGTCGTTAGGAATCGACTGCAAGATACCCAAGGTCAAAACGTAGATGTATGGGAATCCTAGCCAACCTTGCATCATAATCAAGGCAATCTTAGTCCAAGTTGGGTCTGTTTTCCAAGGGATAAGAGCACCGTCAAGGAAAGGAAGAACCTTAGCCAAGATAGGCAATACTTGAGTGTTGATCGCTCCGACACTATCGTTAAACATGTTTGAGAATGTCAAGATAGTGATGAAGGCTGGAACAGCCCAAGGAAGAAGGAAAATAACACCAAAGATACGTTTTCCTTTGATAAATGGTTGGTTAGCAATGATAGCTGTGAAGATACCAATCACAATCTGCAAAGTAGAAGCAGACAAGGCCCAGATGATGGTCCATGAAAGAACGGCACCGAAGGCTGAACGGAAGGTACTTAAGCTCCAGATATTTGTAAAGTTAGTCAAACCAACCCAGTCCAACAATTTGTTTGGTGGCAAGTGTTGGAAGTCATAGTTGGTAAATGCAATCATCAAGGTTACGATAACTGGGAAGATAATCGCAAATGTCATAGCGACGTAAGATGGGATGATCAAGAGGTAAGGGAAACCATTCTCATAAATACCTTTGATCATATCTTTAAAAGTACGTGGGACAGGAATTCCATTGTTAATACGTTTTGCGATTGTATGTGCATCTTTAATATTTGAGAAATAAAAGAGCACATAAACGACTACAAAGATTAAATGGAAAGCACCACGAATCAGCATAAAGAGGGAATTATCACGACCTGGCTTGTCACCAAGAGTGATCAAATTGTGCAATTCAGGGGCTGCAAGTGCTAGGAAATAAAGAACAAACACGATAGTTACACCAAGGAAGATAAAACCTTTGGCCTTTTGTTTATTGTAAATCTGTCCTAACCCAGGAATTACTGAAAGCAAGGCTGCTTTGCTAGGTTGTTGGTTTTCCATGAATACTCCTTTCATAGGATACGAGATTGAAGTTTGTCTCCAATCACTAGATAGGCAACTGCAATCATTCGTAAATTTATAAAATCAAAGGGGGATTTGTATTCTCCCCCCTTGTAACGAATTCAATTATTCACCAAATTTTTGTTTGATTGTTTCTTTGATCAATGTTACAGCATCGTTAGCAGCTGTCTTAGCATCTTTTTTACCACTTACAGCGTCAAAGAGCATTGTTTTAGCTGGATCCCAAACTGCAGACATTTGAGAAATGTTTGGCATTGGTTGAGCGTTCTTGAACTGTTTGATAACAGCTGTTGTCAACTCATCGTTTTTACCTTCAGCGTATGAACGAGCTTCAGTGTTAGCTGGGATTTCGTTAGTTGCATCGTAGAATGCTTTTTGTTGTTCAGTTGAAACAAGGAAGTCTACAAATTTTTGTGCAGCTTCAAGGTTCTTAGTGCTTGATGGGATGATCCAAGCTTTACCACCACCGAATGGTGTGTATTCTTTACCATTTGGAAGAGTTGGAATAGTCGCAACACCGTAGTTTACTTTAGCATCTTTGAATGCTTGAGCTTTCCAAGGACCGTCGATGATAGCAGCTGTTTTACCTTCTTGGAATTGAGTTTGGATCAAGTTTGCAGCACCTTCAGTATCTTGCATACCTTTAGGCCATTTTTCATACCAAGATTTAGCGTAGTTGACACCAGTGATAGAACCGTCGTTTGCAAGACCGATGTCTTTAGCGTCTTTACCGTTTTGTCCGAATACGTAACCACCGTTACCAGCAAGAAGTCCGTATGCGTAGTAGAAGTTTGTCCAGTCAGCTAGGAATGCAGTAGTTTTGCCATCTTCACCAGCGAAAGCGTATTTGCTGTCTTTAGCAAGTTCTTCTAATTCAGCAAAAGTTTTTGGAGCTTCTTTCAGCAAGTCTTTGTTGTAGTACATAACAAGTGACTCAATAACGGCAGGAGCACCGTAAACTTTACCGTCAGCAGCTGTTACAAGAGATTTAGTCTTATCATCTGTTTTAGCGCCGTCGCTCAAAGTAACTTCTGAAAGTTGTCCGTCAGTACCAAGGCTACCTACGCGGTCGTATGGTGCCATCATAACGTCAGCAGCTTGACCTGATTGGTTGTCAAGAGAAAGTTTGTCAAGTCCACCAAGTTGGTCACCTGATTTGATGTTAACTTTTGTACCTGATTCTTTTTCATAAGCTGCAGCAACTTTTTCAGCGTAGGCTTTGTATTGGTCTTCAACGTAGAAAGTGATTTCTTTTGCTTCAGATGAGCTAGTATCAGCTGCTTTATCAGCAGTTTTGCTTCCGCAAGCTACCAAAAGTAAGCTAGCAAGAGTAGCAGTTCCGAGCACAGCAGCGCTCTTCATGAATTTAGATGACATAGTGTATTCCTCCTAAAGAATAACAAAAATAATTTAATGAGAAAACGCAAACGTTTTCTTTTACGAACTTAGTATAGCACAAATAGAAAACGGTTGCAAGCTTTTTTAGCAAAAATTTTAAAAAAATTTTAAGGTTTCAAACATTTGTTAAAGCCTTTATATAGGAAAGAACTTAAAATGTTTGTTTTTTTGAATTGAAAATATATTAGGAAAACGATTGCGTAAATTCGGCTCGGTTTTTCAGAAAATAGAGCAGATATTGGGAATGAATTATCTTAAATCAGAAAATCTTTAAAATTTTTTCGCTTATTTCATAAAATATCAGTGGCAACAAGTTTTGTTTGATTAAAATAATTCAAAAAAATTTTTTAAAACCGCTTGCATTTGTGTTTAAAATACGCTATACTTAATTTAACGCAAACGTTTGCGCCTTGATTGCGCAACGTTTTATAACAAACACATGAGGTGCTATTATGAAAAAACGTCAAAGTGGTGTGTTGATGCACATCTCTTCTCTGCCAGGAGCATACGGGATTGGATCATTTGGCCAGACTGCTTATGATTTCGTTGATTTCTTGGTTCGTACCAAGCAACGTTACTGGCAAATCCTCCCTCTCGGGACAACAAGCTATGGAGATTCTCCATACCAATCATTCTCGGCCTTTGCTGGAAATACGCATTTTATCGACCTTGATATCTTGGTAGAGCAAGGCTTGCTCGAAGCCAGTGATCTTAAAGGTGTTGACTTTGGTAGCGATGCATCTGAAGTTGACTATGCGAAGATTTATTATGCACGTCGTCCGCTTTTAGAAAAAGCAGTCAAACGCTTCTTGGAAGTGGGTGATGTCAAAGATTTTGAGAAGTTTGCTAAAGACAACCAAGCATGGCTCGAACTCTTCGCAGAATATATGGCGATCAAAGAGCATTTTGACAATCTTGCTTGGACAGAATGGCCAGATGCAGATGCTCGTGCTCGTAAAGCTTCAGCACTTGAAAGCTACCGTGAGAAATTGGCAGACAAGTTGGTTTACCACCGTGTGACTCAATACTTCTTCTTCCAACAATGGTTGAAATTGAAAGCCTATGCTAACGATAACCACATCGAAATTGTTGGGGACATGCCTATCTACGTAGCGGAAGATTCAAGCGACATGTGGGCAAATCCACATCTCTTCAAGACAGATGCCAATGGTAAAGCAACTTGTATCGCAGGATGCCCACCAGATGAGTTTTCTGCCACTGGTCAGCTTTGGGGGAACCCAATCTATGACTGGGAAGCAATGGACAAAGACGGTTACAAATGGTGGATTGAACGTTTGCGCGAAAGCTTCAAGATCTACGATATCGTTCGTATCGACCACTTCCGCGGGTTCGAATCTTACTGGGAAATTCCTGCTGGTTCCGATACAGCAGCACCTGGTAAATGGGTGAAAGGTCCAGGCTACAAACTCTTCGCAGCCGTTAAGGAAGAGCTTGGTGAGCTAAACATCATCGCAGAAGACCTTGGTTTCATGACAGATGAAGTGATTGAGTTGCGTGAAAGCACTGGCTTCCCAGGAATGAAGATTCTTCAGTTTGCCTTCAACCCAGAAGACGAAAGTATCGATAGCCCACACTTGGCGCCTGCCAACTCTGTTATGTACACAGGAACACACGATAATAATACGGTCCTTGGTTGGTACCGTAATGAAATCGACGATCCAACTCGTGAATACATGGCTCGTTACACGAACCGTAAAGAGTACGAAACAGTGCCACACGCTATGCTTCGTACAGTCTTTTCATCCGTTAGCTTCATGGCTATTGCAACCATGCAAGACTTGCTAGAACTAGATGAGGTGGCTCGCATGAACTACCCATCTACCCTTGGTGGAAACTGGTCTTGGCGTATGACTGAAGATCAATTGACACCAGCTGTTGAAGAAACTTTGCTTGACTTGACTACAATTTATCGACGAATCAATGAGAATTTGGTAGAATTAAAGAAATAAGACATTATCAGGAGACACATAAACATGTTACCATTAAACGAATTTGTACAAAAACGTTACAATAAAACCATTGCAGAATGTAGTAACGAAGAGCTTTACCTTGCTCTTCTCAACTACAGCAAACTTGCAAGTAGCCAAAAACCAGTGAACACTGGTAAGAAGAAAGTTTACTACATCTCAGCTGAGTTTTTGATTGGTAAACTCTTGTCAAACAACTTGATCAACCTTGGTCTTTACGACGATGTGAAAAAAGAACTTGCTGCTGCAGGTAAAGAGTTGATCGAAATCGAAGAAGTAGAATTGGAACCATCACTTGGTAACGGTGGTTTGGGACGTTTGGCAGCCTGCTTTATCGACTCAATCGCTACACTTGGTTTGAATGGTGACGGTGTTGGTTTGAACTACCACTTCGGTCTTTTCCAACAAGTTCTTAAAAACAACCAACAAGAAACAATTCCTAACGCTTGGTTGACAGAGCAAAACTGGTTGGTTCGCTCAAGCCGTAGCTACCAAGTGCCATTTGCACACTTCACATTGACATCTACTCTTTACGATATCGATGTACCTGGTTACAAGACAGCTACTAAAAACCGCTTGCGTTTGTTTGACTTGGATTCAGTTGATTCTTCTATCATCGAAGATGGTATCAACTTTGACAAGACAGATATCGCTCGCAACTTGACTCTCTTCCTTTACCCAGACGATAGCGACAAGCAAGGTGAATTGCTCCGTATCTTCCAACAATACTTCATGGTTTCAAACGGTGCGCAATTGATCATCGACGAAGCAATCGAAAAAGGAAGCAACTTGCATGACCTTGCAGACTACGCTGTTGTACAAATCAACGATACTCACCCATCAATGGTGATTCCTGAATTGATCCGTCTCTTGACTGCGCGTGGTATCGAGCTTGATGAAGCAATCTCAATCGTACGTAGCATGACTGCCTACACTAACCACACAATCCTTGCTGAAGCTCTTGAAAAATGGCCTCTTGAATTCTTGGAAGAAGTGGTTCCTCACTTGGTACCAATCATCGAAGAATTGGACCGTCGTGTGAAAGCAGAATACAAAGATCCAGCTGTTCAAATCATCGATGAGAGTGGACGTGTCCACATGGCTCACATGGATATCCACTATGGATACAGCGTTAACGGGGTTGCGGCTCTTCACACTGAAATCTTGAAGAACTCAGAGTTGAAAGCTTTCTACGACATCTACCCAGAAAAATTCAACAACAAAACAAACGGTATCACATTCCGTCGTTGGCTCATGCATGCTAACCCAAGCTTGTCTCATTACTTGGATGAGATTCTTGGACATGGTTGGCACCATGAAGCAGATGAACTTGAAAAACTCTTGTCATACGAAGACAAGGCTGCTGTTAAAGAAAAATTGGAAAGCATCAAGGCTCACAACAAACGTAAATTGGCTCGTCACTTGAAAGAACACCAAGGTGTGGAAATCAATACAAACTCTATCTTTGATATCCAAATCAAACGTCTTCACGAGTACAAACGCCAACAAATGAACGCTTTGTATGTGATCCACAAATACCTTGATATCAAGGCTGGTAACATCCCTGCTCGTCCAATCACAGTCTTCTTTGGTGGTAAAGCAGCTCCTGCCTACACAATTGCCCAAGACATCATTCACTTGATCCTTTGCTTGTCAGAAGTGATTGCTAACGACCCAGCAGTAGCTCCACACTTGCAAGTGGTTATGGTTGAAAACTACAACGTTACTGCAGCAAGCTTCTTGATTCCAGCATGTGATATCTCTGAACAAATCTCACTTGCATCTAAGGAAGCTTCAGGTACTGGTAACATGAAATTCATGTTGAACGGAGCTTTGACTCTTGGTACTATGGACGGAGCTAACGTGGAAATCGCTGAATTGGTTGGCGACGAAAACATCTACATCTTCGGTGAAGATTCAGAAACTGTTATCGACCTTTACGCAAAAGCAGCTTACAAGTCAAGCGAACTCTATGCTCGTGAAGCTATCAAACCATTGGTTGACTTCATCGTCAGCGATGCTGTTCTTGCAGTAGGTAAGAAAGAACGCTTGGAACGTCTTTACAACGAATTGATCAACAAAGACTGGTTCATGACTCTCCTAGACTTGGAAGACTACATCAAGGTGAAAGAGCAAATGCTTGCTGACTACGAAAACCGTGACGCATGGTTGGATAAAGTTATCGTCAACATTGCCAAAGCAGGATTCTTCTCATCTGACCGTACCATCGCTCAGTACAACGAAGATATCTGGCACTTGAACTAAGATACAAAATTTATACTAATCACTTTGTAAAAAAAGCGAATTTCAATTGAAATTCGCTTTTTTGAATGATGTGGATTTTAGCCAATCAGGTCTAAAAAGAGATAAATCATAGATACGTTGAAGTTTTAGAAATACTGTTTTTCACTATATTTCAGTCTCATGATTCTTCGTAGTTGATTACCTCACATTTCTTGTATTCGCTTACATAAAGTATTATAATATGATTGTAGGAAAGAAGGTGCTTTTATGTGGAAAA
The DNA here is from genome assembly GCF_006175905.1 of Streptococcus oralis. Classification (GTDB taxonomy): domain Bacteria; phylum Bacillota; class Bacilli; order Lactobacillales; family Streptococcaceae; genus Streptococcus; species Streptococcus oralis_BG. The sequence continues at coordinate 543,298 of NZ_SSNB01000001.1, read as the reverse complement.
AATATTTTTCAAAATATAAATGGACTGATTTATTTTGGATTTTATTTGTAATTTGGTCATGCCTTTATATGGGTAATAGTAGTTCCTTTCCACTGACTCATCAAGAAATCTCTTTTCATGGATGTTGTTATGGGGCATCACTTACCTTATATCACTTGCTATTCATTGATAAATTTGTCATTTCAAATCGAAAATAAATGGAGAGGTTAAAATTTTTTCCACTTTTCGGATAGGCAGTTGAAAAATCGCGATTTAAACCCGTACCTTGAAGGTGCGGGTTTTGTCTTATCTGAAAGTTTTATTTACAGTGCTTTCCCAACTAAAATCTCTGCTTCAATGGTAATCTCAGTCAACTGAGTCCAGTCAATCTTGGTTTGATCAACGTGAAAGAGGAGAGGCGTCATGGCAAGCAGGGCTTGGCGTTGCTCTGCTGTGATAGGTTTTGTTAAGGAAGCAATCTGACGAGATTGGATGCTGAAATATTCCTGGAAATGTTCTTTGATATCTTGGTTGGAATAATCCTTCTTTGTCAGCTGGTCCTGCACCATTTGACGGATTTCTTTGAGGTGATTTTCAGTTGGGATGACCTTGATTAAAATACCGTCTTTGGATAAAACGCGGCGAAATTCACTATAGTTGGCAGGGGAAAAGATATCAAGCAGGATATCCATGCTAGCGTCTTTTATAGGAAGACGAGCCAGGTCACCAACAAACCAATTAACCGCCCAGTTGGGTTCACTCTTGGCAGCGATTTGGACGGAATCTTTAGAAATATCAAAGGCATAGAAAGTTTTATCAGAGTGACTTTCTTGGAGTTTACGAGAGTAGAAGCCTTCGCCACAACCGATGTCTAAAATTGTTTTGGCACTTTCTGAGTTTGCAAGTAAGTCTGAGATGGATTCTAAAATAGTTTGGTAAAAACCAGCTTCTAGGATTTGCTGGCGATTTTGGAAGTTTTCCTTGTCGTAGTTGGTGGATTGTTTGATTTGCGGTGCTAGATTGACATAGCCGAATTTTGCCAGATCAAAAGAATGGCGGTTGCTACACTTGAGGCTAGACTCTACCAAGGTGAGATCTTCTTGGCACATGGGGCAGGCAAAGGCACTAGCAGTAGCAAAGCGCTGGAGTTTTGGTTTGAGGTTTGTATTCATAGTTTAAGTCTAGCAAAAAAAGAACTGGATGGCAAATGCCTCCAGTCTGCTTTTTTAGTATGTAAGAACGAAGTATTTCTTCTTTCCACGGCGGATAACAGTCAGTTCGTTTTCTAACTTATCTGCGTCACTCAAGACATAGTCAAGGTCTTGGATACGGTCGCCGTTTACGTAAATTGCTCCATTTTGAACATCTTCACGGGCTTGGCGTTTTGAATTGACCACACCAGAAGATACGAGGAGTTCCACGATATTGTGGTTTTCGTCAGCTTGGACTTGGTAGTTTGGTACCCCGCGGAGTCCTTGTTTGAGTTCTTTGACAGAAAGGTTTTTGATGTTTCCAGCAAAGAGTTGCTCAGTGATGTTAAGGGCTTCTTTGTAAGCTTCTTCTCCGTGAACAAGTGTCACGACTTCACGAGCCAAGACTTTTTGAGCCAAGCGTTCGTGTGGAGCTGCCTCAAACTGCTTGCGGATGTCTTCAATCTCATCGAGCGACAAGAAGGTAAAGATTTTTAAGAAGCGAACAGCGTCAGCGTCCATGACGTTCATCCAGAATTGGTACATTTCGTATGGAGAAGTCTTTTCAGGGTTGAGCCAGACTGCGTTTCCTTCTGACTTACCAAATTTCTTACCTGTCGCATCAGTGATAAGGGGGACTGTGATAACGTGGCCTGTCTTGTCAGCCTTACGACGAAGCAATTCGGTACCAGCGGTCATATTTCCCCACTGGTCAGAACCACCGATTTGCAGAGTAACATTGTAGTCTTGGTTAAGGACGTAGAAGTCGTACCCTTGCATGATTTGGTAAGCAAACTCAGTGTAAGAAATCCCTGTTTCGATCCGTTTCTTCACAGACTCCTTGCTCATCATGTAGTTGACAGTGAAATATTTTCCGATATCACGGAGGAAGTCAATGAAGCTGATGCTGCCAAACCAGTCGTAGTTGTTGACCATGACAGCCTTATTTTCGCCATTTTCAAAGTCAAGAAAACGAGAAAGTTGTCCTTGGATAGACTTGACCCAGCCATCTACTGTGTCTTTTGTTTGGAGACTACGCTCAGCATCTTTGAAGGACGGATCTCCGATGAGACCTGTAGCACCGCCAACGAGCGCATAAGGTTTGTGACCTGCTAATTGCAAACGGCGACTGGTCAAGATTGCGACAAGGTGACCTAGGTGAAGGCTGTCAGCAGTTGGATCGTAGCCAGTATAATAAGAAACTTGACCTTCTTCTAGGGATTTACGCAAAGCTTCTTCATCAGTCGTTTGAAAAATCAAACCACGCTCTTTTAGCTCATCAAAAATGTGCATGTGTCTTTTCTCCTTTATAAAATATTGTTTCTACCTATTGTATCACAAACTTGATTAATAGCCTAGTGGAATAGGGAAGAAAGTGGCTATTTTATTGAAAGTTTCCCTTTTATGGTATAATAGAGAAAGCGAGGACATTCATGAAAAAAAGAATTGATGAATTAAAAACAAAAATGCTGCATTTTTTCCAGCAACTAACTGCCAAATGGAAAAAAAAACAAGCAAGTAAAAAGACTGATAAGAAAGTAGCTTCTTCTAACAAACTCAAAAGGGTAGGGTCCATTTTTGCTAAGATTTTGAGTGCTTTTAAAGTGACCTTCAACACTCTCTTTATTCTAGCCTTTATCGGAGGTCTGTTGGGAGCGGGTGTGGCCATGGGCTATGGGGTTGCTCTATTTGACAAAGTCAAGGTGCCTCAAACAGAGGAATTGGTCAAACAAGTGAAGGATATTGCCTCCATCTCAGAAATCACTTATTCTGACGGTAGTACCATTGCCTCAATCGAGGGCGATTTATTGCGCACTTCAGTCGCTTCAGATGCTATCTCAGACAACCTTAAGAAAGCTATTGTTGCGACAGAGGACGAGCATTTCCATGAGCACAAGGGAGTTGTGCCTAAGGCCGTTATTCGTGCGACTCTGGGAACCTTTGTCGGTTTGGGATCGTCTAGTGGTGGTTCGACTTTGACTCAGCAGGTCATCAAGCAGCAAGTGGTGGGGGACGCTCCCACTCTAGCTCGTAAGGCTAAAGAAATTATTGATGCCTTGGCTTTAGAACGGGCCATGGGTAAGGATGAGATCTTGACAACCTACCTTAATATTGCTCCTTTTGGACGCAATCACAAGGGACAAAATATTGCAGGTGCCCAGCAAGCTGCAGAGGGAATTTTTGGAGTCAATGCATCGGATTTGACAATACCTCAAGCCGCCTTTATCGCAGGTTTGCCCCAGAGTCCTATTAGTTATTCTCCTTATGAATCTGACGGCAGTATGAAGAGCGATGAGGATATGGCCTTGGGAATCAAGCGTGCCAAGGATGTCCTCTACAATATGTATCGAACAGGAGCTCTGAGTCAGGAAGACTACGACAAGTACAAGGATTATGACTTCAAGCAAGACTTTCTGCCATCAGGTAGTGTCAGTGGTACTTCGCGCGACTATCTCTACTATGCAACCTTGGCAGAAGCAACGGATCGGATGTACGACTACCTTATCCAGAGAGATAATGTTTCTGCGCAAGAGCAAAAAAATGAATCTATCCAAAAAGCTTACCGCGATCTAGCGACGAAGGAAATCGAGAATGGTGGCTATAAGATCACCACGACTATTAATAAAAATGTCCACACTGCTATGCAAAATGCAGTTGCTAACTACGGCAGTTTGGTAGATGATTCGACAGGCCAGCCTGAAGTAGGGAATGTCCTCATGGACAACCAAACGGGAGCCATCCTTGGATTTGTTGGTGGTCGTAATTATCAAGAAAATCAGAACAATCACGCTATCGATACCAAACGTTCTCCAGCTTCAACTACTAAGCCTATACTGGCCTATGGTATCGCGATTGACCAAGGTTTGATGGGAAGTGCAAGTATCTTATCAAACTATCCGACAAACTTCTCAAACGGTAATCCCATCATGTATGTCAATAGTCCTGGTACAGCGATGATGACCTTGGGAGAAGCTCTCAACTATTCATGGAACATTCCAGCCTACTGGACGTATCGTACGCTTCGAGAGAAGGGTGTCGATGTCAAGGGCTATATGGAAAAAATGGGTTATGAAATCCCAGAATATGGCATTGAAAGTTTACCGATGGGTGGAGGAATTGAGGTTACAGTTGCTCAGCATACCAACGGATATCAGACCATAGCTAACAACGGGGTTTACCACAAGAAACACATGATTGCCAAGATCGAATCAACGGATGGTCGAGTGGTCTATGAGCATAAGGATGAGCCTGTGCAGGTTTATTCAAAAGCGACAGCAACCATCATGCAAAGTCTGCTCCGTGAAGTCATTTCATCTCGGATTACTTCTAGCTTCCAGACCGACTTGGCTTCGATCAATCCAGGCCTAGCTCGTGCTGACTGGATCGGAAAAACTGGAACGACTAATGAAGATGAAAACATGTGGCTCATGCTTTCTACTCCTAGATTGACGCTAGGTGGCTGGTTAGGTCATGATGATAACCGACCGCTAGCCAAGGGTGCTGGTCACTACCGAAATGCCAAATACATGGCTTACTTGGTCAATGCTATCCAGCAAGCTGATCCTGGAATATGGGGAAATGATCGCTTTAATCTTGACCCAAGTGTGACTAAGTCCCAAGTTCTCCAATCAACAGGCCAAAAGCCCGGCAAAGTTTCCATCAATGGTAAGGAAATCGAACTTTCTGGTTCTACAGTGACAAGCTACTGGGCTAGCAAAGAAGGGGCGCCAGTAACCACTTACCGCTTTGCCATCGGAGGCAGCGACGCAGACTATCTGAACGCTTGGAAAACCATTCTTGGAAGCCTACCTGCAGTGACTCCTCCAAGTTCAAGCAGTGGATCCGGATCAAGTTCAAGCAGTAGCTCAGGAAGTTCAAGTTCGAGTGGCAATACTCAAAGTGGTTCTTCAGGACGTTCACGTCTATTTAATCGTTAAGAAAGAGTAGTAGCAAGGTTAGTAATTTCTCCTTGTTGCTACTTTTTTCTTTGTTGGTTTCGTGTTACAATAATAATATGAATCATTATCAGAAAAAGATTGTTAAGGGAACAGTATACTCGCTACTCTCAGGCCTAATCTGGGGGATTTGTGGGATTTTAGGAGAGTATTTTTTCACTCATTATCCAGTGTCTTCTGGATGGATTACTTCTATGCGTTTACTAGTGGCAGGGAGTTTGGTTTTAGGTTTATCTGCTTTTCAGTTGCGTAGCCGCTTGTCGGACATCTGGCGTGATAAGAAAAATTATCTACCTTTTTTAGCCTATGCTATTCTAGGTATTTTTTCTGTGCAGTTTTTCTTCTATCTCTGCGTTGAGTATTCCAATGCGACGACGGCGACAATTTTGCAATTTATCAGCCCAGTTTTTATCCTGTTTTACAATCGAATCATTTACCAGAAGAAGGCTTCGATTACAGCGATTCTCTATGTTTTGATTGCCATGCTAGGTGTTTTTTTGATGGCTACAAAAGGAGATTTGTCCCAATTATCCATGACTCCTTTGGCTCTAGTGACAGGTTTGCTCAGTGCAGTAGGGGTCATGTTTAATGTTATCCTTCCCCAACGCTTTGCACGTGACTATGGTTTTGTGCCAACCGTTGGTTGGGGGATGATTCTGGCAGGTCTCTTTAGTAATTTCCTTTACCCTATTTATCGGATAAGTTTTCAAGTGGATCTGGTAAGTGTGCTGATTTGTCTGACGATTGCCGTTTTTGGTACTGCTTTTGCCTTCTTCCTATCTATGAAGGCTGTGTCACTCGTTTCTCCGCTGGTTGTATCGGTGGTGAGTGCTAGCGAACCGCTCTCTTCAGCTTTATTAAGTGTTCTTTTTCTGGGATTGGTCATGGATGGTTTTTTGGCCTTGGCTATGGTGTTGATTATCGTTCCGATGATTTTCTTATCTGTAGAAGAAGCAAAACAAGCCAGGTAAAGATGATTATTTGATAGTTGAGGCTTCAAATTTGAGGCCTTTTTTGGTAGAATAGGTATCATTATAACGAACCAGGAGGCACCTATGACTGCTACAAAAATGAACGCTCAAGAAATTATCCAATTTATCGCCAATGCTGAAAAGAAAACCAGTGTCAAAGTAACCTTTGAGGGGCAACTCGCAACTGCTGTGCCTAGCTCTGTTGTCAAACTAGGAAATGTTTTATTCGGAGACTGGAAGGATGTCGCTCCGCTTCTTGAAGGTTTAGTAGAAAATCAAGATTATGTTGTCGAGCAAGATGCTCGTAATTCTGCAGTTCCTTTGTTAGATAAACGTGCTATCAATGCTCGTATCGAGCCAGGTGCTATTATCCGTGACCAGGTTGAAATTGGTGACAATGCTGTTATCATGATGGGAGCTGTTATCAATATCGGTGCTGAAATCGGTGCTGGAACCATGATTGATATGGGTGCTATCCTTGGTGGTCGTGCCATCGTTGGGAAGAACAGCCACGTTGGTGCAGGGGCAGTTTTGGCAGGTGTGATTGAGCCAGCTAGTGCTGAACCAGTCCGCGTCGGAGACAATGTTCTTATCGGTGCCAATGCAGTGGTTATCGAAGGAGTCCAAATCGGTAGTGGTTCAGTTGTTGCAGCAGGAGCTATCGTTACCCAAGATGTCCCAGAAAACGTTGTAGTAGCAGGTGTTCCGGCTCGTATCATCAAAGAGATTGATGCCCAAACCCAACAAAAAACAGCGCTTGAGGATGCGCTTCGTACCTTGTAATTGTAAAAGTAAAAAAGAGGCGGAACCCTTTTTCCAGCCTCTTTCTTCTATCAAAAGGAGGATCGATAGATGTTAGATTTGATTCAGACTAGACGAGATTTACACCAGATTCCAGAGATTGGCTTGGAAGAGTTCAAAACACAGGCTTATTTGTTGGCTGTGATTGAGAAATTGACTGCGGGCAAGGACTTTGTTCAAGTTCGTACGTGGCGGACAGGGATTTTGGTCTACCTGCAGGGGAGCCAGCCTGAGCGCACCATTGGTTGGCGCACAGATATTGATGGCCTGCCTATTGTCGAACAAACGGGCCTTCCTTTTTCTTCTCAACATCACGGTCGTATGCATGCTTGTGGCCATGATTTTCACATGACCATTGCCTTGGGCTGTCTCGAGCGTGCTCTGGAGGAACAACCAAAGAATAATCTGCTTTTTCTGTTTCAACCTGCTGAAGAAAATGAAGCTGGTGGTATGCTCATGTATGAGGACGATGCTTTTGGGGACTGGCTACCAGACCAGTTTTATGGGCTCCATGTTCGTCCGGATTTGAAAGTAGGCCAGATTGCGACCAATACCCATACTCTCTTTGCAGGGACTTGCGAGGTGAAAATTCGTTTCAAAGGAAAAGGGGGACATGCAGCTTTTCCACATGAGGCCAATGACGCCCTGGTGGCTGCTAGTTACTTTGTGACCCAAGTACAGTCAGTTGTTAGCCGCAATGTTAATCCAATCGAGGGAGCAGTGGTCACCTTTGGAGTGTTTCAAGCTGGAACAACCAACAATGTCATTACAGACACAGCATTTTTACATGGAACTATTCGCGCCTTGACTCAGGACATGAGCCTTTTGGTGCAAAAGAGAGTGAAAACTGTCGCAGAAGGAGTTGCGGCAGCTTTTGGGATGGAAGTCGAAATCGAACTCAAACAAGGAGGTTACCTGCCTGTTGAGAACAATCCAGCCTTGGCGCGTGAATTGATGACCTTCTTTGAGGAAAAAGAAGGAATCGAGTTGATTGATATCGAGCCTGCTATGACAGGTGAAGATTTTGGTTATCTCCTTTCGAAGGTAGACGGAGTTATGTTTTGGTTAGGTGTCGATAGCCCTTATGCCCTTCATCACCCTCAGATGAGCCCCAAGGAAGAAGCTTTAGCCATTGGGGTGGATGCGGTCTCTAGCTTTCTCCAAAAGAAGGCAGCAGAGTAGAGGGCTTGTCTATGAAATCGGAATTGCGCAAGCAAGTCTTGCAAGAAATGAAGTCTATCCCTCAGAAGCAAAAAATGGCTATGGATCAAGCCTTAACAGAACGATTTTTGAATCATCCTTTTTACAAAGAAGCCAAGGTCATCGCAACCTACCTTTCTTTTCCGCATGAGTTTCAAACGCAGGGACTAATCGACCAAGCGCTGAAGGACGGCAAAAAGGTTCTGATACCTAAAACCTATCCCAAGGGTCGCATGGAGTTTGTGGTCTACAATCCACAGCAGTTAAAAAAAACTTCCTTTGGTTTACTGGAGCCCCAAGGGGACTTGGAAGTGGTGGATACCTCCCGGATTGACTTGATTCATGTTCCGGGCTTGGCTTTTACGACAGAGGGTTATCGGATTGGATATGGCGGAGGCTATTACGACCGCTATCTGGAGAATTTTGCTGGTCAGACCATGAGTACAATCTATCCTTGTCAAATCCAGAATTTCAACTCGGAAGACCATGATATTCCCGTTCAGGAGGTGCTAATCTATGAAGGAAATCTTTGATAAACGTTACCCTGTTACTAGTTTTTTCCTCCTAGTAACAGGTTTGGTATTTCTCTTGATGCTGATTACTACAGGCATCAACTTTGATCGGGTAAAAACTCTTTTTCAGTTTGGAGCTATGTATGGACCGATCATTCGCCTGTTCCCAGAGCAGATGTGGCGCCTTTTTTCGGCTATATTTGTGCACATAGGCTGGGAGCATTTCATTGTCAATATGCTTTCGCTCTACTTTCTTGGACGACAGGTGGAGGAGATTTTCGGCACTAAGCAGTTCTTTTTTCTCTATCTCTTATCAGGAATGATGGGCAATCTCTTTGTGTTTGCTTTTACACCGAAAGTCTTAGCAGCAGGAGCGTCCACCTCCCTCTATGGACTATTTGCTGCGATTATCGTCTTGCGCTACGCAACTCGCAGCCCCTATATCCAGCAGTTAGGGCAATCCTACCTGACGCTTTTTGTGATAAATATCATCGGAAGTATTCTGATTCCAGGAATCAGCCTAGCAGGGCATATTGGCGGCGCAGTAGGTGGGGCCTTTCTAGCAGTCATCTTTCCAGTCAAATGGGAAAAAAGGATGTATAGTACCAGCCAGCGAATCGGAGCAACTCTACTTTTTATCGCACTAGCCGTTTTCCTTTTCTACAAAGGAATGAGCTATGTGTAGGGGGGATAGTTAAATGAAAGCACCGATTCGGTTGCTAATAAGTCATCTGCAAAGATGGCTTTTTTTATTGCAAGCTTCAACAAAAAAACAAAGCCCTTATTTAAGAGCTTTGTTTTTCTTCTATTCCCCCTCAGCTAACTCTTTCCCAAGTTGGATGAGGTAGTCTTTCAAGTCGTCTTTAACTTGTGGGTGTTTGAGAGCGTAGTCAATGGATGTTTTCATAAAGCCAAACTTGTCCCCGACATCGTAACGAGCCCCCTTGAACTCACGAGCAAACACACGTTGTGTTTTATTGAGGGTATCGATTGCATCTGTCAGCTGAATTTCATTTCCTGCACCTGGAGCTTGGTTTTCGAGGATTTGGAAAATTTCAGGAGTGAGGAGGTAGCGTCCGATGATAGCAAGGTCGCTAGGAGCATCCTCTGGCGCAGGTTTTTCAACGAAGGTTTCAACGCTATAAAGGCCGTCTTTTCCTTCGCCTTGTGGAGCAATAACCCCGTAAGCAGAGACTTCGTCGTGAGGGACTGGCATAACAGCGATAGTAGACGCGTGGGTACGCTCGTAGTCATCCATGAGTTGTTTGGTAAGTGGAACAGCCTTTTCGTTCGTGATATCCATCAAGTCATCACCAAGCATAACGACAAAAGGTTCATTTCCGACGAAAGCTTTGGCTTGCAAGACAGCATCTCCGAGACCACGTGGATGTGTTTGACGGATAAAATGCAGGCGCATGCCAGTTGTTTCATCAACTAGCTTCAGAAGATCTGTTTTCCCTTTTTCTTTGAGGTTGTATTCCAATTCGAAGTTTGAGTCGAAGTGGTCCTCGATGGAACGTTTTGACTTACCCGTAACAACCAAGATATCTTCGATACCAGATTTGAGAGCTTCTTCAACGATAAACTGGATAGTGGGCTTGTCTACGATTGGCAACATTTCCTTGGCCAAGGCCTTAGTTGCTGGGAGGAAACGAGTTCCCAATCCAGCGGCAGGGATGACTGCTTTTCTGACTTTTTGTTTCATGATGTTCCTTTCTATAAGGGTCTATGACCATTCGTTTTCTGCTTTAAATTCATTGCTCATGATGTCAGTGATTGCTTCTTTGATATTGACACCTTCGTAGATCACTCGGTAAATAGCCTGTGTGATTGGCATGTAGACCCCCAATTCCTGAGCTAGTTCGTAAGCTGCTCGAGTTGTTGAGATTCCTTCGATGACCATGCCCATATTAGCTTCGATGTCTGCGAGGGATTCTCCACGACCGAGAGCATCACCTGCCCTCCAGTTACGAGAGTGGACAGATGTCCCCGTTACAATCAAATCTCCAACTCCAGAAAGACCGCTATAAGTCAGAGGATTAGCTCCCAGAGCGACCCCTAGACGGGTGATTTCAGCCAAGCCACGGGCAATGATAGCCGCCTTGGCATTGTCGCCAAATCCTAGTCCATGTAGTGCCCCAGCGCCAACTGCGATGATGTTTTTGAGAGCACCAGCGGTTTCAACCCCGATAACATCCGTATTAGTATAGAGACGGAAGTAGTGATTGCTAAAGAGGTTTTGAACGTACTGAGCCGTTTCAAGGTCTTTAGAGGCTGCAGTGATCAAGGTAATATCCCGCACAATCGTTTCCTCAGCGTGGCTAGGTCCTGAAACAACGACGACTTCACTACGGAGATCGACTGGAATTTCCTCTTCAAGAATAGTTGATAGACGTTTGTGGCTATCTGGTTCCAATCCTTTGGAGGCATGCATGATGACAACCTTGTGATCAAGCACCTTTGCTACTTGTTGGGCAACCAGTCTCGTTACTTTTGTTGGGACCACAAATAAAACAGCATCCACATCCTTTAGTGTTTCTTCCAAGTCATGATAGGCTTTGATTTTTTCGTCGAGTAGGATATCTTTGAAGTAGCGTTTGTTTGTATGTTGGTTATTGATTTCATCAATTTGGTCAGAAATATTTCCCCAAATTCGAACCTCGTGTCCATTGTCGTTTAGGACCTGCGAAAGGGCAGTTCCCCAAGAACCAGGACCCAAGACAGCGATGGTTTGTTTCTTCATCTTTTCCTCCTTGTAAGAGTTCTTCCTTTCATTTTACCATAAAAAGCCTTTTCATGCATCACCTGTAGATGAAAGCGCACTAATTTATAATAAGGAGACTTCTTTGACAAGATGCCTCTTTTTTGCTAGAATAGCATCAATATGAACGAATGAGAAGGAGCTGACGCAGGATGTCGCTCCCTTTATCTATTTTATTAGGAGGAAATATGCTCATTAAAAAAATAAAAACCTATAAATGGCAGGCCTTGGCATCCTTAATGATGACAGGCTTGATGGTTGCGAGTTCGCTCTTGCAACCGCGCTATTTGCAAGAGGTGTTAGAGGCTTTGCTGGCCGGTCAAAATGAGGCTATTTATAGTATTGGCGCTTGGCTGATAGGAGTAGCCCTAGTCGGTCTGGTTGCAGGTGGGGTCAATGTAACACTTGCAGCCTACATTGCTCAAGGAGTGTCTTCGGACCTTCGTGAAGACGCTTTTCGCAAGATCCAGACTTTTTCTTATGCCAATATCGAGCAATTCAATGCGGGGAACCTTGTCGTCCGTATGACCAATGATATCAACCAAATTCAGAACGTGGTGATGATGGCTTTTCAAATTCTCTTCCGTCTCCCTCTTCTCTTTATCGGTTCCTTTATCTTGGCGGTTCACACTCTTCCGTCACTTTGGTGGGTGATTGTCCTCATGGTGCTCCTAATCTTTGCACTAACTGCTATCATGATGGGAATGATGGGGCCACGATTTGCTAAGTTTCAAACCCTTCTTGAACGGATCAATGCTATCGCCAAGGAAAATCTACGTGGTGTGCGCGTGGTCAAATCCTTTGTACAAGAAAAAGCACAATTTGAAAAATTTACCGACGTTTCTGATGAACTTCTCGGCCAAAATCTTTATATCGGTTATGCCTTCTCAGTTATAGAACCTGTTATGATGCTAGTCGGCTATGGGGCTGTCTTTCTCTCTATCTGGTTGGTGGCCGGAATGGCTCAGTCAAATCCATCTGTTGTGGGCTCTATTGCTTCCTTTATCAACTATCTCAGCCAGATTATCTTTACGATCATCATGGTTGGATTTTTAGGAAATTCTGTCAGTCGTGCCATGATTTCCTTGCGTCGTATCCGCGAAATTCTAGATACCGAGCCAGCGATGACCTTTAAAGATCTCCCAGATGAAGAGTTAGAAGGAAGTCTCTCTTTTGAAAATGTGACCTTTACCTATCCTAATGATGATGAGCCTATGCTGAAGAATGTAACCTTTGATGTTGCGCCTGGTCAGATGGTCGGTGTGGTTGGGGCTACTGGAGCAGGGAAGTCCACTCTAGCTCAGTTAATTCCACGACTTTTTGATCCACAGGAGGGATCTATCAAGATTGGTGGCAAGGATATTCGAGACGTCAGCGAGGGAACCTTGCGTAAAACAGTTTCCATTGTCTTGCAACGTGCTATTCTCTTTAGTGGGACCATTGCAGATAATCTTCGTCAAGGTAAAGGAAATGCCAGCGTGTCAGAAATGGAACGTGCAGCACGGATTGCCCAAGCCAGTGAATTTATCGGACGCATGGAAAACAAATTTGAGAGTCAGGTCGAAGAACGTGGCACCAATTTTTCTGGTGGACAAAAGCAACGGATGTCCATTGCCCGTGGGATTGTCAGCAATCCCCGTATCCTGATTTTTGACGATTCAACTTCAGCCTTGGATGCCAAGTCAGAGAGACTCGTGCAGGAAGCTTTGAACAAAGACCTGAAAGGGACGACAACCATTATCATCGCTCAAAAGATCAGTTCAGTCGTCCATGCAGACAAGATTTTGGTCTTGGATCAAGGGCGTTTGATTGGAGAAGGACGGCATGCAGACTTGGTAGCTAACAATGACGTCTACCGCGAAATCTACGAAACACAAAAGGGGAAGGAGGAATAAAATGAAAACAGTTCGATTTTTCTGGAATTATTTTAAAGTTTACAAGTTCTCCTTTGTCATTGTGATTCTGATGGTTGCGGTGGCGACGATTGCCCAAGCCCTCTTTCCAGTTTTTTCAGGCCAAGCAGTCACGGAGCTCGCTAATTTGGTTCTGGCTTATCAAAATGGGACTTCAGAACTAGTCTGGCAAAGTTTGTCAGCTCTGATGCTGAATCTAGCTCTGGTGGTCCTTGCCTTGGTTGTGTCTAGCTTGATTTACATGACCTTGATGACCCGTGTGATTGCCGAGTCGACAAATGAGATGCGTAAGGGGCTTTTTGGCAAACTTTCCCGTTTGACGGTTTCTTTCTTTGACCGCCATCAGGATGGTGATATCCTTTCTCGCTTCACTAGTGACTTGGATAACATCCTTCAAGCCTTCAATGAAAGTCTAGTTCAGGTTATGAGCAATATTGCTCTTTACATCGGTTTGATTTTTGTCATGTTTTCAAGAAATGTGACGCTAGCTCTGATAACAGTAGCCAGCACCCCGGTGGCCTTTCTCATGTTGGTCTTCATCGTGAAAATGGCCCGCAAGTACACCAATCTCCAGCAAAAAGAGGTTGGGAAACTCAACGCCTACATGGACGAAAGTATTTCAGGTCAGAAAGCTGTTATCGTACAAGGGATTCAAGACGACATCGTAGCAGGCTTTGTGGAGCAAAATGAGCGCGTGCGCAAGGCAACTTTTAAAGGGAGAATGTTCTCAGGTATCCTCTTTCCAGTTATGAATGGGATGAGCTTGGTCAATACGGCCATTGTCATTTTTGCAGGTTCGGCTGTCCTACTGAATGACCCGAGCATCGAAACAACGACAGCCCTAGGTTTGATTGTCATGTTTACCCAATTTTCTCAGCAGTACTACCAGCCGATTATCCAGGTGGCTGCGAGTTGGGGGAGTCTCCAGTTGGCCTTTACTGGGGCAGATCGTATCCAAGAAATGTTCGATGCAGAAGAAGAGATCCGTCCGCAAAATGCGTCTGCCTTTACGGAATTGCGAGAAGGTGTTGAAATCAGCCATATTGATTTCTCCTATGTGCCAGACAAGCCGATTTTAAAAGATGTCAGTATTTCAGCTCCTAAGGGGCAGATGATAGCAGTTGTCGGTCCGACTGGTTCAGGGAAAACGACCATCATGAACCTCATCAATCGTTTCTACGATGTGGATGCAGGTAGCATTTCCTTTGATGGCAAAGACATCCGTGACTACGACTTGGACAGCCTGCGAAGCAAGGTTGGTATTGTCTTGCAGGATTCGGTCTTGTTTAGTGGAACGATTCGGGATAATATCCGCTTCGGTGTGCCAGATGCGAGTCAGGAAATGGTCGAAGCAGCTGCCAAGGCAACTCATATTCATGACTACATCGAAAGCTTGCCTGACAAGTATGATACCATTATTGATGATGAACAAAATATCTTCTCAACTGGTCAAAAACAATTGATTTCCATTGCTCGAACCCTGATGACTGATCCTCAAGTCTTAATCCTAGATGAAGCGACTTCTAATGTGGATACCGTAACAGAAAGCAAGATTCAACATGCCATGGAGGCAGTTGTAGCAGGACGAACCAGTTTTGTCATTGCCCATCGTCTCAAGACCATCCTCAATGCCGATCAGATTATTGTCCTCAAAGATGGAGAGGTTATTGAACGTGGAAATCATCACGAGTTGCTCAAACTCGGCGGCTTCTACTCAGAACTGTATCACAATCAATTTGTCTTCGAATAAAAAAGAAGTTGTCCTCATTGGGCAGCTTTTTCTTATCCATAAAAAATACTTATCACGGTCTTTAAAAAAACATATTAGACAGGAAAGGATTGGAGTGATAAGATAAGACTGTCGCAAGAAAATCGAAAGGAGCCCCATCATGGCTAGAACGGTTGTAGGAGTTGCTGCAAATCTATGTCCTGTAGATGCAGAAGGGAAAAATATTCACTCATCTGTATCCTGTAAATTTGCAGAGAGCATTCGTCAAGTCGGTGGTCTTCCTTTAGTAATTCCTGTAGGGGATGAGTCCATTGTTCGCGATTATGTGGAAATGATTGACAAACTCATCTTGACAGGCGGGCAAAATGTCCACCCTCAGTTTTATGGGGAGAAAAAAACCATCGAGAGCGACGATTACAACCTAGTGCGAGATGAGTTTGAGCTGGCCCTCTTGAAGGAAGCGCTTCGTCAGAATAAACCAATTATGGCAATCTGCCGTGGTGTTCAGCTGGTCAATGTTGCTTTTGGAGGTACTCTCCACCAAGAAATTGAGGGGCATTGGCAAGGTTTGCCTTTTGGAACATCTCATTCTATTGAGACAGTAGAAGGAAGCGTGGTGGCTAAGTTATTTGGCAAAGAAAGCCAAGTCAACTCAGTCCATCGACAAAGTATCAAAGACCTAGCTCCTAATTTTCGTGTGACGGCTGTAGATCCTCGCGATCAGACGGTGGAAGCGATTGAGTCTATTGATGAGCATCGTATCATTGGTTTGCAGTGGCATCCAGAGTTTCTGGTCAATGAAGAAGACGGCAATTTAGAACTATTTGAGTATCTATTAAATGAATTGTAACGGTTAGAATACCTAGCCGTTTTTATTCGTTCTTTCAGATTTTTTGTATTTTAGCGTTTTTACGCAAACGTTTGAATTCTGATAAAAATTGGGCAAATTCAATAAAAAAACTTGAAAAAATCGAAGGTAAGCGTTATGATAGAAAAGAAGAAATAATGGAGGATTATCATGTCACATATTAAATTTGATTATTCAAAAGTTTTAGATAAATTTGTAGCGCCACATGAAGTGGAATACATGCAAGCACAAGTAACTGCAGCAGACGAATTGATCCGTAAAGGAACTGGTGCTGGTAGCGACTTTTTGGGATGGTTGGACCTTCCTGAGAACTATGATCGCGAAGAATTTGCCCGCATCTTGAAGGCTGCTGAGCAAATCAAATCAGACAGCGATGTTTTGGTTGTGATTGGTATCGGTGGATCTTACCTTGGTGCTAAAGCAGCAATCGACTTCTTGAACCACCACTTTGCTAACTTGCAAACAAAAGAAGAACGCAAAGCTCCACAAATCCTTTACGCTGGAAACTCAATCTCATCTACTTACCTTGCTGACTTGGTAGAGTACGTAGCTGACAAAGACTTCTCAGTAAACGTGATTTCTAAATCAGGTACAACAACAGAACCAGCGATTGCTTTCCGTGTCTTCAAAGAACTCTTGGTTAAGAAATACGGTCAAGAAGAAGCCAACAAACGTATCTATGCCACAACTGACCGCCAAAAAGGTGCTGTTAAGGTTGAAGCAGATGCCAACGGTTGGGAAACATTCGTGGTTCCAGATGACATCGGTGGACGCTTTTCAGTATTGACAGCAGTTGGATTGCTTCCAATCGCTGCATCAGGTGCAGATATCAAAGCCCTTATGGAAGGTGCCAACGCAGCTCGTAAGGATTATACTTCAGACAAGATTGCTGAAAATGAAGCTTACCAATACGCAGCCGTTCGTAACATCCTTTACCGTAAAGGCTACGCTACTGAAATCTTGGTAAACTACGAGCCATCACTTCAGTACTTTTCAGAATGGTGGAAACAATTGGCTGGTGAGTCAGAAGGGAAAGACCAAAAAGGGATCTACCCAACTTCAGCTAACTTCTCAACTGACTTGCACTCATTGGGTCAATTTATCCAAGAGGGAACTCGTATCATGTTTGAAACAGTTGTCCGTGTTGACAAACCACGTAAGAACGTGATCATTCCTACTTTGGAAGAAGACCTTGATGGACTTGGTTACCTTCAAGGAAAAGACGTTGACTTTGTAAACAAAAAAGCAACTGACGGTGTTCTTCTTGCCCACACTGACGGTGATGTGCCAAACATGTACGTAACTCTCCCAGAGCAAGACGCTTTCACTCTTGGTTACACTATCTACTTCTTCGAATTGGCAATTGCCCTTTCAGGTTACTTGAATGCCATCAACCCATTTGACCAACCAGGTGTTGAAGCCTACAAACGCAACATGTTTGCCCTTCTTGGAAAACCAGGATTTGAAGAATTGAGCAAAGAACTTAACGCACGTCTATAATAGAAGAAAAGAGTGGCTTGTCCACTCTTTTTACTCTCTTTATTCGTAGACATTGGACTCAGGCGAGACTTGTGATATAATATAGAAAGCAAAAAGGCAGACGCCTAGAGACTTTATAGGAGAAACTATGTCAAAAGATATCCGCGTACGCTACGCACCAAGTCCAACAGGACTACTACACATCGGAAATGCCCGTACAGCATTATTCAACTACCTCTACGCACGCCATCATGGTGGAACTTTTATCATCCGTATCGAAGATACTGACCGCAAACGTCATGTCGAAGACGGAGAACGTTCACAGCTTGAAAACCTTCGTTGGTTAGGCATGGACTGGGATGAAAGCCCAGAAACACATGAAAACTACCGTCAGTCTGAGCGTTTGGATTTGTATCAAAAATACATCGACCAATTGCTAGCTGAAGGCAAGGCCTACAAATCATACGTTACAGAAGAAGAGTTGGCAGCAGAACGCGAACGTCAAGAAGCAGCTGGTGAAACACCTCGTTACATCAACGAATACCTTGGTATGAGCGAAGAAGAAAAAGCAGCTTACATTGCAGAACGTGAAGCAGCAGGCATCATCCCGACTGTTCGTTTGGCAGTTAATGAGTCTGGTATCTACAAGTGGCACGATATGGTCAAAGGCGATATCGAGTTTGAAGGTGGCAATATCGGTGGTGACTGGGTAATCCAAAAGAAAGATGGTTACCCAACTTACAACTTTGCCGTTGTGATCGATGACCACGATATGCAAATCTCTCACGTCATTCGTGGAGATGACCACATTGCCAATACACCAAAACAACTCATGGTTTATGAAGCACTGGGTTGGGAAGCACCTGAGTTTGGTCACATGACTCTAATCATCAACTCTGAAACGGGTAAAAAATTGTCTAAACGCGACACCAACACCCTTCAGTTTATTGAAGACTACCGTAAGAAAGGATACCTTCCAGAAGCAGTTTTTAACTTTATCGCCCTTCTTGGTTGGAATCCAGGTGGCGAAGATGAAATTTTCTCTCGTGAGGAATTGATAAAACTCTTTGATGAAAATCGTCTCAGCAAGTCACCAGCTGCCTTTGATCAGAAGAAACTAGACTGGATGAGCAACGACTACATCAAGAGAGCTGATCTTGCGACAATCTTTGAAATGGCTAAACCTTACTTAGAAGAAGCAGGGCGTTTGACTGACAAGTCTGAAAAAATGGTAGAACTCTACAAACCACAAATGAAGTCAGTGGATGAAATCGTTCCATTGACAGATCTTTTCTTTTCAGATTTCCCAGAGTTGACAGACGCTGAGCGCGAGGTCATGGCAGGAGAAACCGTTCCTGTTGTTCTAGAAGCCTTCAAAGCGAAACTAGAAGCAATGACCGATGAGGAATTTGTGACAGAAAACATCTTCCCACAAATCAAAGCAGTTCAAAAAGAAACAGGTATCAAAGGGAAAAACCTCTTCATGCCGATTCGTATCGCTGTTTCAGGTGAAATGCATGGACCAGAACTTCCAGATACGATTTACCTATTAGGTCGTGAGAAATCTATCCAGCATATCGATAATATGCTCAAAGAGATTTCTAAATAAAAGGACTTCCGATGGATACATGGGAAAAGATGTATAAAGAAGCACGAACCTTATTCAATCCCCATGAAGTTTCTGACTTTGTTTATGCTAACCATGTTGTTGCTGCGGTAGAAGCAGAAGATGGTCAGATCTTCACAGGATTTTGTATGGAGGGCACTTGTGGCGTTTTTCATCTCTGTGCAGAACGAGCAGCTCTCTTCAATATGTATCAATTTTCAGGACAAACTAAAGTTAAGAAAATCCTCGCCTTTCGAGACAAACCTCCCTACGGCGAAGGATCAGGTATGCCCTGTGGCGCTTGCAGAGAATTTCTCTTAGAATTGAATGCTGAGAATAAAGAAGCAGAGTTCATGATGAACTACGAAACAAGAAAAACAATCAAAGTTGCCGAATTGATCCCTTACTGGTGGGGAGAGGAACGCGCGACTAATTGGCAAGATAAATAGAGGGAGTCAGTTTAACTGGCTCTTTCCCTAATCTTTTCAGAATTTCGGTAAAGAGGAAAAAAGTTCTTGACAAAGGTAAAAAAGTAGGTATAATAGAAAGAGTTGAAAAGCTCAAGGTCCGTTGGTCAAGGGGTTAAGACACCGCCTTTTCACGGCGGTAACACGGGTTCGAATCCCGTACGGACTATGGTGTATTGCGGTTAAAAAAACTTGAAAAAAGTTTAAAAAATCTGTTGACAGAGGCAGGTAGCTGTGATATACTAATATAGTTGTCGCTCGAGAGCAATTGAGTGACAAAGACCTTTGAAAACTGAACAAGACGAACCAATGTGCAGGGCACTATAACTGAGGTTATAGTACTGAACAATGAAAAAACAATAAATCTGTCAGTGACAGAAATGAGTGAGAACTCAAACTTTTAATGAGAGTTTGATCCTGGCTCAGGACGAACGCTGGCGGCGTGCCTAATACATGCAAGTAGAACGCTGAAGGAGGAGCTTGCTCTTCTGGATGAGTTGCGAACGGGTGAGTAACGCGTAGGTAACCTGCCTGGTAGCGGGGGATAACTATTGGAAACGATAGCTAATACCGCATAAGAGTAGATGTTGCATGACATTTGCTTAAAAGGTGCAATTGCATCACTACCAGATGGACCTGCGTTGTATTAGCTAGTTGGTGAGGTAACGGCTCACCAAGGCAACGATACATAGCCGACCTGAGAGGGTGATCGGCCACACTGGGACTGAGACACGGCCCAGACTCCTACGGGAGGCAGCAGTAGGGAATCTTCGGCAATGGACGGAAGTCTGACCGAGCAACGCCGCGTGAGTGAAGAAGGTTTTCGGATCGTAAAGCTCTGTTGTAAGAGAAGAACGAGTGTGAGAGTGGAAAGTTCACACTGTGACGGTATCTTACCAGAAAGGGACGGCTAACTACGTGCCAGCAGCCGCGGTAATACGTAGGTCCCGAGCGTTGTCCGGATTTATTGGGCGTAAAGCGAGCGCAGGCGGTTAGATAAGTCTGAAGTTAAAGGCTGTGGCTTAACCATAGTACGCTTTGGAAACTGTTTAACTTGAGTGCAAGAGGGGAGAGTGGAATTCCATGTGTAGCGGTGAAATGCGTAGATATATGGAGGAACACCGGTGGCGAAAGCGGCTCTCTGGCTTGTAACTGACGCTGAGGCTCGAAAGCGTGGGGAGCAAACAGGATTAGATACCCTGGTAGTCCACGCCGTAAACGATGAGTGCTAGGTGTTAGACCCTTTCCGGGGTTTAGTGCCGCAGCTAACGCATTAAGCACTCCGCCTGGGGAGTACGACCGCAAGGTTGAAACTCAAAGGAATTGACGGGGGCCCGCACAAGCGGTGGAGCATGTGGTTTAATTCGAAGCAACGCGAAGAACCTTACCAGGTCTTGACATCCCTCTGACCGCTCTAGAGATAGAGTTTTCCTTCGGGACAGAGGTGACAGGTGGTGCATGGTTGTCGTCAGCTCGTGTCGTGAGATGTTGGGTTAAGTCCCGCAACGAGCGCAACCCCTATTGTTAGTTGCCATCATTCAGTTGGGCACTCTAGCGAGACTGCCGGTAATAAACCGGAGGAAGGTGGGGATGACGTCAAATCATCATGCCCCTTATGACCTGGGCTACACACGTGCTACAATGGCTGGTACAACGAGTCGCAAGCCGGTGACGGCAAGCTAATCTCTTAAAGCCAGTCTCAGTTCGGATTGTAGGCTGCAACTCGCCTACATGAAGTCGGAATCGCTAGTAATCGCGGATCAGCACGCCGCGGTGAATACGTTCCCGGGCCTTGTACACACCGCCCGTCACACCACGAGAGTTTGTAACACCCGAAGTCGGTGAGGTAACCTTTTAGGAGCCAGCCGCCTAAGGTGGGATAGATGATTGGGGTGAAGTCGTAACAAGGTAGCCGTATCGGAAGGTGCGGCTGGATCACCTCCTTTCTAAGGATAAGGAACTGCACATTGGTCTTGTTTAGTCTTGAGAGGTCTTGTGGGGCCTTAGCTCAGCTGGGAGAGCGCCTGCTTTGCACGCAGGAGGTCAGCGGTTCGATCCCGCTAGGCTCCATTGGTGAGAGATCACCAAGTAATGCACATTGAAAATTGAATATCTATATCAAATAGTAACAAGAAAATAAACCGAAACGCTGTAGTATTAAAAGAGTTTATGACTGAAAGGTCAAAAAATAAGGTTAAGTTAATAAGGGCGCACGGTGGATGCCTTGGCACTAGGAGCCGAAGAAGGACGTGACAAACGACGATATGCCTTGGGTAGCTGTAAGTAAGCGATGATCCAGGGATTTCCGAATGGGGGAACCCAACAGGTACTACCTGTTACCCATATCTGTTAAGGATATGAGGAGGAAGACGCAGTGAACTGAAACATCTAAGTAGCTGCAGGAAGAGAAAGCAAAAGCGATTGCCTTAGTAGCGGCGAGCGAAACGGCAGGAGGGCAAACCGAAGAGTTTACTCTTCGGGGTTGTAGGACTGCAATGTGGACTCAAAGATTATAGAAGAATGATTTGGGAAGATCAGCCAAAGAGAGTAATAGCCTCGTATTTAAAATAGTCTTTGTACCTAGCAGTATCCTGAGTACGGCGGGACACGAGAAATCCCGTCGGAATCTGGGAGGACCATCTCCCAACCCTAAATACTCCCTAGTGACCGATAGTGAACCAGTACCGTGAGGGAAAGGTGAAAAGCACCCCGGGAGGGGAGTGAAATAGAACCTGAAACCGTGTGCCTACAACAAGTTCGAGCCCGTTAATGGGTGAGAGCGTGCCTTTTGTAGAATGAACCGGCGAGTTACGATATGATGCGAGGTTAAGTTGAAGAGACGGAGCCGCAGGGAAACCGAGTCTGAATAGGGCGCATTAGTATCATGTCGTAGACCCGAAACCATGTGACCTACCCATGAGCAGGTTGAAGGTGCGGTAAGACGCACTGGAGGACCGAACCAGGGCACGTTGAAAAGTGCTTGGATGACTTGTGGGTAGCGGAGAAATTCCAAACGAACTTGGAGATAGCTGGTTCTCTCCGAAATAGCTTTAGGGCTAGCGTCGACATAAAGATTCTTGGAGGTAGAGCACTGTTTGGGTGAGGGGTCCATCCCGGATTACCAATCTCAGATAAACTCCGAATGCCAATGAATTATGGTCGGCAGTCAGACTGCGAGTGCTAAGATCCGTAGTCGAAAGGGAAACAGCCCAGACCACCAGCTAAGGTCCCAAAATAATTGTTAAGTGGAAAAGGATGTGGGGTTGCACAGACAACTAGGATGTTAGCTTAGAAGCAGCTATTCATTCAAAGAGTGCGTAATAGCTCACTAGTCGAGTGACCCTGCGCCGAAAATGTACCGGGGCTAAAACAATTTACCGAAGCTGTGGATACCTTTATAGGTATGGTAGGAGAGCGTTCTATGTGTGAAGAAGGTATACCGTGAGGAGTGCTGGAACGCATAGAAGTGAGAATGCCGGTATGAGTAGCGAAAGACAGGTGAGAATCCTGTCCACCGTAAGACTAAGGTTTCCAGGGGAAGGCTCGTCCGCCCTGGGTTAGTCGGGACCTAAGGAGAGACCGAAAGGTGTATCCGATGGACAACAGGTTGATATTCCTGTACTAGAGTATGTAGTGATGGAGGGACGCAGTAGGCTAACTAAAGCAGACGAATGGAAGTGTCTGTCTAAGCAGTGAGGTGTGATATGAGTCAAATGCTTATATCTATAACATTGAGCTGTGATGGGGAGCGAAGTTTAGTAGCGAAGTTAGTGACGTCACACTGCCAAGAAAAGCTTCTAGCGTTTAAACATACTCTACCCGTACCGCAAACCGACACAGGTAGTCGAGGCGAGTAGCCTCAGGTG